>JACCSX010000105.1 GCA_013812775.1 Tatlockia sp.
TTACTCATAATCAATTTGTCTCCCATCGACAACTCCCTTTTGGTCTTCACAACTTAAAGAGTAGTCGTCTTCTTGGGGGACATTTTTATTTTGGGCTTAGGGGGACATTATCATTTTGGCGCGACATCCTTTGGAGTCAGGATAGTTCCTTTTTCTTATTGCGCTTCATCACTCCTACACACCCATCCGTCACCCGCTCGTCTTCGATTCATTTCCTGGTTTGCCAGTTATAGAATCTACCTTGCTCCAGAGGCTTTCTCCCTGGGACGAGACGGGCTTCTCCAGTTGCTTTTACATATCATGTCGTCACTACCACCCCGCCGAAGTGTTCAGATGTGTCAGTCGATTTCAATTTTATATGCTACCTTCGTCCTCACCCCGCAAACAATTCGGCTTTCATTATACCCTCTAAGGGTTAAATTAATTTTATCCCTTATAGGGTATAGAATTAATTTGTACTCTAAGAGATATAAATTATAAAGGAGAGCCCTTCGTGGCATTTATTCGCTCACCTAAAGAATTTGCCTTGCTTGCTATGAGCCAACGTAAAAAGCTTAAACTCAGTCAGTCAGCGGTTGGGAACTTGGTTGGGTTGAAGCAAAAAACAATTTCAGCTTTTGAAAACAAACCTGAGAGCATTCAATTAGAAACTCTCTTTAAAATATTATCAGCTCTTAATTTAGATCTAACGATATCAGATAAAGGCGAAACAGAGATAAAGAACTCGGAATGGAACGATGAATGGTAAAGAAAAAAAGCAATCAAATACTAAATATATTAATGAATGGCATCTTAATTGGTGCTTTGGAAAAAACAAAGCAGGGTGGCTTGATATTTACTTATGATCAACGATGGTTGAATACTCCGGGTGCACGTCCCGTTTCTTTATCACTCCCTCTGATTAGCCAACAGTTCTCAGGTGATGTTGTCTATAATTTTTTTGATAACTTACTACCGGATAATCAACAAATAAGAGCCCGGATTCAAGCTAAATTCCATATTCCAACAGGTCAACCTTTTGATTTATTAGCCAGTATAGGCAGAGATTGTGTGGGAGCAATTCAAATTATTGAAGGGAAAGTTCCTGATTTTAAAAAAGAGATTAATTTTGAGCCTTTAAATGAAAAACAAATAGCTTCGATTCTACGTAACTATCAAAATAACCCCCTTGGAATGACTGATATTAATGAGGAATTTCGTATTTCTATTGCTGGTGCACAAGAAAAAACAGCGTTTTTATACCATAAAAAAAACTGGTGCAAAGTAGCAGTTCAATTACCCAAAGACTTTCCAAGCGATATTTCTGAGCCTATTTTGATGGTCTTCGATTAGCCAGGAAAAAATTGAAAGATATTAATTTACTTTAATTTATCAGAATTGGTCGTGCAATAAGGTATCTAGGAGCAGCATCGAAGTAAAGCTTAGTCTACTCGTATAAATCGGCTCTCCTATGTGGGCTGAAGAAAGTTGGCTAATAATTTATTATCTCAATGTTTAACTTTTTCTTGAACTCCAGGGATCAAAATGAGCAATCTGAATTAGGCTGCCTTCCAAGAGTAATTTTTATTAGCGCGCCTTCTCTTATGTCCTGATTGCTTCAAGTCTTACTAATTGATTGTACTTACAACCGGATTAACGTTAATTATTTGAGAATTGAGATTCACCTTTCCAATTTTTTCCCGAAGTTTTAGAAAGGGTGTTTCTACGCAAATGTAAAGCAGCCAACCACCAAAAATACTAGCAAGACTTATAGTTAATATCGCAACAAGACTGGAGGCATCAACTCCAAATTTTGATAGTTCACGATAGATGATTACACTGACAGGTTTATGAATCAAATAAATAGCGTATGACCAAACGGCCAGGGTTGAAGCACCAGGTATTCTAATTTTATATAAGTAGGAATTTGAGCTAAGTGCAGCAATCGTCAGGGCGGCAAAGCTAATCCCTAATAATGGATAACCTATGGCTGTCATAAGCAGGCTATAATGGTAGTGAATAAACAGGTAAAAAGTTACTCCGCTGCTAATGATCCCAAATAGTAAAATTAAATTACCCTTCTTTGTAATTTTTACCCATATATCCTTGTGAAAATTGCGCAAGATAGCAATTGCAACACCGAAAACAAGCTCATCTAAACGACAAAATGAACAATAGTATATTTTTGTATAATAAAGAGTACGAAAATGATTGTTTGTATGTTGGGTATAATAAACCCAAAGTGCGCTTCTTAAAATTATACCCGTGAGTAAAAGTCCAAACAAAACCACCCAAGTGTAATGTATCGATTTTTTACCCATTAACAAAGCAATTACTGGCAAAATTAAATAAAATTGTTCTTCTACACATAGTGACCAAGCATGGGAGAATGCAGTACCTATTTGGAGGCCAAAATTTTGTGTGAACGTTAAGAATTTCCACAGAGGAGGTAATATTGCATTTTCTCTAAAACTAGGAATCAAAAAATAAACACTTAAAACAAATAAATAGGTTGGTAATGTCCTAAGCAGCCGTCGATAATAAAAAATTTTAAATGAAAATTCTCGTTGGTTAGCAATAGGTGAAAAAATTTGATGCCCAATTAAATAACCACTCAATACAAAAAACAAGTCAACTCCAACCCAGCCGATCTCATCTATAAAACCAAAAGTCGGCTGACGGCTAACAAAAACCACATAGTGGTACAAGAATACAAAAATAATGGCCGCAGATCTTAATACATCAAGTCCATGGATTCGTTTATCTGTTTTTTTCAATGACTATTCTCTATCAAATTTGGAGTATTGGAGTATTGGGGTCAGGTCTTTCCTTTTTCCTTAGTTAGGGGTGTTAACTATTTTACTAACTCGCGAATAATGGAGTTCAAAAAAATCAGCTATTTCTTTCAGAGTATAATCGCCGCTAGCGTAAGCTTGAAGAATAACCTGATCACGGTTTACAAATTGTTCTTTATATTTAATTAATGAGCGGACTTCTCTTTCAGGGGCATATTGAATTTTTGGTATTTCAGACAATTGCTTGTCCTGGTCAATAGATCTGATGGCTAAGTTAACAAACTCCTGGGATCCAAGATAAATTTGGTTTTTTAAATTATCCCAGGGGGAATTTTTATTGATTCCCGAGTGAACGAATTCGATATATGCTTTTTGCGCCTTCTTTCTATCGAGCCCGAACAAAGGCAAGATCGAATCAACCTTTAGCCATTTTGGAGGAGTGGAATCCTCTGTCATTGCTAAGTAACTAGACCATTGCCAATCATTTAGACAGTTAACGATTTTCGCACGAAGAGGGTTTAAGACGATATATCGACACAACTCTAGAAGATAATTTTCCTTTTCAACCAGTATGCTTTTATAGCGGCCCTGAAACACATGACCAACGTGATTATGCTCTTTGTTGAAACGTTGCGTATATACTCCATTAAGATGTCGCATGCCTTTGGATAAATTAGCAAGGGGTGTTTCAATGAGCAAATGATAGTGGTTATTCATTAGACAATAAGCATAACAGTGCCATGCGTACCTTTCACAGGTGGAGCCTAGGGTGGCTAAAAAAGTATTCATATCATGACTTGATAAATAAATATCCTCTCTTCTGTCGCCACGGCTGGTAATGTGATACACAGCACCGGGGTATTCTATTCGTAAGGGTCTTGCCATAGTTTGTATGATAGCTGGTTGGTTTTCCATTAAGTGTGCTTGATACCTGTTTTTTTCCTGCGAAGCAATATAAATTTGAAAAATTTGACCAAAAGGCAAAAGGAAAGACCTGACCCCGTATTACTCTCATCCCGACCCTCTAATAGAAATATCCTGATTTGCCTTGATTTTTGGCCTTATAAAGAGCTAAATCTGCTTTTTGAAATAAGCCTTTTATGGTTTGTGCATGCTCAGGATATAAAGCAATCCCGAAACTTAAGCCAATTAAGATTTCATCATCATTGATTTTCAGTGCTTTTTTCAAATTTAATAATATTTTTTCAATAAATCTCAGTGCACTGGATATATCGGTGTGGATAAGCAATATAGCAAATTCGTCTCCACCAATCCTGGCTGCCAGGTCGTATTGCCTGCAATTTTTAATAAACAAATCTGCAATGTGCTTTAACACCTCATCTATCTCCTGCCTGATGACCATATTGGTCATTGATATTTTTGAATTTATTAAGATCTGCCAATATTAAAACCAAATTTTCTTCTTTTCGCTGCGCTAAACTATAGCTATTTTCAAAATGCTCAACAAATTTATGTCGATTAGCAAGCCCAGTCAGTTGATCCGTTGAAGCCATTCTTTTTATAATGCTTTGTTTTTTTAGTCTTTCTGAAATATCTCTAGAAGAGGCATAAATGTAGTTTTTTCCCTTGAGGGTGATGCCTTTTGCATTAATTTCAACATCAATAATAGAGTTATTTTTGCATTTATGCTTAGTTTCGAAGGTATCCGATGAGTACAATAATTCTTTTAATAGGAGAGAAAGTTCATCATCAGGTATAAGAGCCTCCCAATCTCTTACATTGAGTTTTAATGCTTCTGCTTTTGTGTAACCGAGAGACTCTGCAAAAGACTGACTGCATTCAATCACATCTCCATCTTCATTCAATATGTGTATCCCATCCCCTGCCAATTCTAAAATAGTCCTCACCTGCTGAGCCTTTTCCATTAATGCAATTTCTGTGGATTTTTGTGATGTTATATCCGTACTAATTGAATAGTATTCGATAGGGTTTCCATTGGCATCAAGTCTTGGAACAATGCTGACATCAATCCAATAGAGCTCCCCATCCTTTCTTTTATTACATAACTCGCCATGCCAAACATGGCCAGCCTTGATCGTTTGATAGAGATTTTTATAAAACGTTTTGTCGTGAATATCTGATTTAAGAATTCTGTGGTTATACCCTATGAGCTCATCTCTTTTAAATCCACTTAATTTACAATAGAGATTATTAACATAAGTTATCTTTTCGTTTGCATCTATAATGCACAAACTACTGTGAATATCCACCAATACTTTATGAAGACGTAACATTTCAAAGGATTTTCTTAATCTCTCGTTTTTTGATTCAATAATTCGCTCGAGCTGAATTTTATGAGCGAGTAATTCAGCCTCTGCTCCCCTCCGATGGGTAATATCGTTGACAAATGCAAGTACATAATTTTCATTGTTTTTGACAAATAAATGAGCGCGAATTTCAACTGGAAAAACTTCCCCCCGATTTCTTTTTATGTTGAGTTTCGAAATGTAATTGTTTTTTTTCAAGGAATTGACTCCAAAATTCAGGCCAATTTTCTTTCGGAAAAAGAGGGTCCCATTCCCATAAAAACATTCCAATCAATTCATCATTTGGATAACCTAATGATTCACAAGCCGTGTCATTTACATAAACGATTTGAGATTCATTGTCCATTAAAAAAACTTCGTCAGAGGAAACTTCTGTTGAATAATGAAAAAATTTATTATTTATCGGTAACTTATTCTCAATTTTTTCTTTATTTTTTGAATTCAAATCATGCTTATTAGAGGTTGGTTTTTCTGCAAGGTCCACTAATTTTTTAATAAATTTTTCGATGCCTAATAAACTTAGTCTATATAAATCATTAAATACTGTTTGTTCAATTTTTTTAAAACGAATTAGTGAGTTTTGAAAATTTCTTTTTTTTATTGGCTTTTCAGATAGTATTAAGTGCTCACTCCATTTGAGATATTTTAAGTTAGTATTGAACACATTAAGAATATCTTTTCTTTCCCCTTCAAGAATCTGAAGAAAAGAATGTTCAGAGTATAATAAAAAGCCACTGAGATTATGATCTAAGGAATGTTTGCTTATTTGTTCAAAAATATCATTGAACTGACGGGTTTTTGATTCAGGATCTAAAGAGCTTATATAGATTAATTGATATTCATCCATTTTATAAATTTTTTCTTAGATGCAATTAAATAGTAGAATTAATACTACCATGTTACAAATTATAGTTGCACTTAGTTGTAATGAGATAATAGGTTCGGATTATTGGGTTTCCCCGCAAATTCAGCCTAAACTGGCAATGAACTACCTCTACCAAAATCGGCTTGCACATTTATTATACTCCTTTCTTGGGTGTAATCGAGTTAATGGCTGCAAAATAGCGCAGGATTCCTGATGCTGTTCAGCGAAGTCAAGCAGCAAATGATAGCTATTGCTATATTTTTCAACTTGGCTCAACTCACTGACATATGCTAAAGCGAATAAGGTTGAAATAACTCCCGCTGCATCAGCGCTGACTTGAAGATTGTTATCTTCGGATAGCGTTAGCACTTCCTTCATTCCCCGGAGCCATCTGGGGTCTAATGGAACAACCCCCAGAAATGGTCGTTCTGAGATAACCTATTGAAAAATAACGTTATTTGATAATCACAAATTAGTCATTTAATTGTTCATTAGGTTTGTAACTAAATCAAAACGAGTTATTTTTATTTGCAAGTTTAGTGAAACGACCACTTTTGGGGGTTGCTCCATTAGACCCCCGGCGGTAAAACCGATGGTCTTTAGTCCCAGGTCCACTTGATCTGACAGTTTCCGGTTAAAAAGTACCTGTCAGTCAAGTTTACTCTTTATCAAAACCATTGAAGGCTACCAAGTAACGCATGAGTTTTTAGTTATTTGTTATCATATTGTACAGATAGTTGAGTGTATTTTGAAATACAACTACTTTTTATGTATAATATTTAACCGAAATTAGCCTTAAAGTTCTTTTCATTCGCATGACAGTCATACCCATTTATTAATAGGGATTTGTTGAGAAAGGAGTAGGAATTGTGGGCTTAGGTAAATCTATATCATTATAATCGATCCCCGAATCAAACTTCTGAACAAGGGCGGCATATTCTCCTTCTGGAAATTCCTGATTTGTTCTAGGATCAATGAGCTTTCCACTTTTAAAGTTTTCAGAAAGCTGACACAGTTATATAAACACTCCCTTTTAATCTTTACTTAGAAGGCTTAATTTCTTTGAACTCTTCCTCTTGTTTAACAGTGTTTACGGGTTGACATGTGGGCGGTTGTCCTAAAGAAAAAAATGAGTAACCGTTAGTAGCTATTTCTGACTGACCACTTTTTAGCTTATCTTTCGTTAAATTTAAGGGTCTGTCATCAGATGAAATAGTTGTTGTTCCTACAGGCGAAAGTTCACCTTTTTCTGCCGTTAGAACGTCTTCAGGTTTATCGCCTCCGACTACTACTAAATATGATTTTTGATTATTAGATGATTTTTCACATGGCTTCTTACTTTTTTCAAAATCAACTGTAGTGAAATATTTTTCTCTAAGGACGTTATATACAAACTCTTCTTCATCATTTTCTAAATCATAGCTAAGCGTCCATGTGCACAGAGGGGCGTAATAACTAATTTTATTTATACCTATGGCATAAAATCCCACACTAAAGGCTTTACGAGCATTCACAGTTTGAAGTTCACACACACTACCTTTGTACTTAACGGCTGGGGGGAAAGAGCATTGAGGGCTGTCCTTTAATATAAGTTTTGTTGTCTTTTCCCAATCTTTAACGGTGATTGCAGATTGGAGATCATAATAGGGATCATCATCTTGATTATTGAACTTAGTTCTCCCTCCATCTCGATACACCATTTCACTGGTTAATCTATATTCTGGTCTTTGGCCATTGAGTTCTTTATAATGAGCTTGAAGCCTATTTTCAGTTAGATTTTGCACAAATCCAAATTCACTAAAGTTCGCTTCTAAAGATTTGCGAGAATCGTCCGAGATTTCAGCGGTGAGAAGAAAAGTGAGATTAGTAGACCTTTTCCAATAAGTAGACTTGATAGTAATTTCTTTACTTTTTTCTTCTTTAACGCTTTTTTTACCGTCCCTAAATTCAATTTTATCGTTTTTTTCCTCTGTTCTATTGGTGTTTTGCTTTAACTCTTCACTAATAACCTCAATAGTTATTGTTTTGGGAGCATTTAAAAAGGTTTCTATTATTGTTTTCATATTTAATCCCTTTTTATTGTCAAGTCATCATCGGAAAACTAAAAAAAGTGGAGCAAGTTACCGGTTGGACTTGCGCTCCCTTCTTCCTTTACAAAATATCGAAGCAAACTTAAATTTTATAGAAGAAATAATATTTTAAGCTGATTGTAATTATTATAATTAATTTAAATAAATTATAGACAAAATGTTAATTTTTTAATAGTTAATTATAAATTAGAGTTATAGTAACCAGGGTAGGAACGATGAGCGCATTTACAATCAATCGCTACAATATCTCCTTCTGTTATCTTTGCTATGGATTTCACCCAGCTTACATAGTTTGTTTTTAGCAAAAAGAAGGGTTGGATGATAAAGTAAAAGTGTCTGATATTTTGAGGGTTAGTCATGAGCTACGTAAAACAATTTTCCTTAAAAAATCAAGTTGCTATAGTCACTGGGGCTTGCGGTGGGCTAGGGCAAGAAGTAGTTAAGGTGTTAGTGAGCGCAGGGGCAAAGGTTGTTCTAGCCGATGTAGACCAATCAAATTTAGAATCCTTGTTTTCTAAAATTGATTGGTCTAAAAAATACCTGTCTGTTTGTGATGTGACAGATAAAAATACAGTTAGAAAGCTTATTGAAGAAACTCATAAAAAATTTAGTCGTATTGATATTTTAGTAAATTGTGCAGGAATATTGGGCTCAGATAATTTTTTATTTGATACTCCTGAATCAGAATGGGATAAAGTCTTAGAGGTTAATCTCAAAGGAACATGGCTGATGTCCACTGAAGTGGCTCGATACATGATTCAACACGCAATTCAAGGAAAGCTAATCACTATTTCTTCTTCATTAGGTTATCGCGCGCAGCTAAAACGGATTGCCTATGCCTCCTCTAAGGCCGCTGTTGAACATCTTACAAGAAATATGGCTATGGAATTAGCTGATCAAGGTATTCGTGTCAATTGTCTGGCGCCAGGCTGGATGGAAACTCCTATGGTTAAAACATTTTTAGACGGAGCGGAAGGTGAAAAATGGCGAAAAACCATTCCCATGAGACGTGCTGCTAAACCACAAGAATTAAGTGGTGCCTTGTTGTTACTGGCTTCTGAAGCCTCGAGTTATATGACTGGCGTGGTATTACGCGTCGATGGCGGCTATGCTTATTGTGGGATTGAAGAAAAAGGAGAGTAAGGTGGGCACTAAACAAAATCTTATTATAATCCCTGGCTGGGCCGGTAACGAAATACTTTGGCAACATCAATGTGAATCTCTAAAAGACATCGTGGACTCTAAGGTCATAGTGATTATGGATCAGGATACCGTGTCTAAAATGGCAGGCGCTATCCTAAAGCGAGCACCAGCGAAATTTATTCTAGTTGGACATTCTCTTGGAGGTTGGGTTGCCCAATATATTGCAATTAATTTTCCTGAGCGAGTAAGCAAACTTGTTTTGCTAGGAACTTGGACGGGTGATTCAAAACCAGAGCTTATTAATTATTTCAAAATCATGCTTCAACGAATTCAAAATGGGGAAAGCGAGCAACTTCTGAATGATTTGAGGCCAGGCATGGTTCATCCTGATCACTGTGATGATCCTACTCTTTTACAGCTTATTAAGAATAGTCAAAACCAATTTCCAATACCAGGGTTAATCAATCAAATACTAGTTGAAATCAATAGCAGTGATACGACACCGTACTTACACAAGATTGCCTGTGCAACTTTAATAATACATGGACGGCAAGACCCCTTTTTTTCTTTAGAAATACATCAGGAGATGGCGTCCAAAATACCTAATGCCCAATTAACAATTATTGAAGACTGCGGACATATGATGCCAATCGAACAACCTCAAGCTGTAAGTGCGCTTTTAAGGCTTTGGATTCATTAGGTGTTCGTTCTGTCAAAATTGAAGATAGGCTTAAAATCAAGCCAAACAATATCACCTTGTTCTGGTATGTAGGCCATCAAATTTCCTTACCCATTGCTGGTTCATTAAGCCATTCACAATCGTCATCAGTAAGTCGTAGCTTTTCTTTGGGGCGTGCCAGCTAACAAATCCTCTAAGATTGTTTTTCCACTTTGGGTATCTTAAAGTCCATTACAAATAGAAAAATTAAATTCCATATTAACAGGTGCTAAATTTGTTGAAATACCTATTCTCTTGATGAAGTCAGATTCAAACGAAAAATTCAAAGAGGAAAGGAGGCAATTGAGGAAGTTAAGCTCTGTTTAAATGTAGATAATGAAGAAAAAAATCAATTGATATCAAATACCCAAAAAGTAGAACTTAAAACTACCGCCATCTCTATTGAAAATACACCTCTGAAAGCTAACGACTCTTTAGATATCCTTTTATTACTCTGTCGATTTTTAGATGATATTAGCCCACTCGCTTTTTTAATTCCAATAATAGGGCAGGTTTATTTAGGTGCAAGACTGGCTAATAATTTTGAGCCGTTAACAAAAATGAATTATTCTTTCTTTTCTTATGCAAGCCCCACTAGCGCCGGAAATGATCTAATTTTAGATTGGAATTATGCTTCTTTTTGTAGTTAACAACGAGTAAGACCAATGCTCTTTGGGGTGAGACAATCATTGCAATGATTGTCTCACCCTCCTATTCTACTGGCAGGTATTCGATATAAGGATAAATTGGTCAAGTTTCATAACTTATTGATTTTAATGGTCGGAGTGACAGGAATTGGACCTGCGACCCCTGCCTCCCGAAGGCAGTGCTCTACCAGGCTGAGCTACACTCCGATGGATGAATCTCTGTCTGTTCTTGAAGTTTAGATTAATGATTGCGCCCAAGGGCAAATTGGGTCAGTTCTACAAGTGCATTTTTATAGGCGCTATCAGGTAGAATTTCTAAGGCTTTCAGAGCAAGGGTTATTTCTTGTGCGGCAAAATTACGGGTGAATTCAATCGCTTCAGTAGTTTTAATGATTTCAAGTATTTCAGGAAGCTGTTTTAAGCTCCCTTCCTTAAGGCTCTTAATAATGAGCTGTTGCTGTGAGCTTGTGCAATGTTCCATCGCATGGATGAGGGGAAGGGTTGCTTTGCCGTCGGCTAAATCATCACCAATATTTTTTCCCATTGTTTGAGCATCTGAGCAGTAATCAAGGGCATCATCAATGAGTTGAAAGGCATTGCCTAAGTGAAGTCCATAAGCATATAAACTATCTTCTACTCCTTTCTCGGCATGACTTAGCAAAGGGCCTATTGCGGCAGAAGCTGCAAATAATAAGGCTGTTTTTGAACGAATGACGTCAAAATATTCTTCAACTGAAAGAGCAATATTGTGACGATTGGTGAGCTGTTTTATTTCACCACAACTAATTTGATGAGAGGTATTGGCAATTAAACGCAGTATTCGTGGATGATCTACTTGAACCATTAGTTGCACAGATTGGGTGAAAAGATAATCACCGACTAAGATGCTAGCTTTAGAACCCCAGATTTCATTGGCAGTTTCCCGTCCGCGTCTTAAAGTGGATTCGTCAACCACATCATCATGAAGCAGGGTGGCTGTATGGAAAAACTCAATCATGGCAGCTAGTTTGATGTGATCCTGACCTTGATATCCACAGGCATGGCTTGCTAAAAGGACTAATAAAGGTCGTAAACGCTTACCGCCGCTTTGAACAATATGGTGCGCCAAATCATCAATTAAGCCAATTTGTGATTGAATATTGTCAATAATAAGGTTATTTACCGCATCAAAATCGTCACTAACCAGTTCTCTTAAACGGTTAACCGTCATTGTTAATCCTCGGATATCAAATTGATGTCTCTTGAAGGAAATTTTAAGCTTATGTACACCCTACAAAAGGTACATGAATGCTAAGGGCGGGTTTGATTAAAGTCAAGGTTGAGAAGTCAAAATCTGAGGTCGCAGCTTGCTAGAAGACGTCACCATAATCTTCAAACTACGAGGTCAACATTTGTGACGTGGAAAGTAATGCCGTACTTGCGCAGGTAAAAGATGCCTTTTTAAAAAGGCATCTTTTCATGCTTAAACATTAAAGCGAAAATGCATCACGTCGCCATCGCAAACAATATAATCTTTTCCTTCAAGCCGCAATTTCCCTGCTTCTTTCGCCCCTTGCTCGCCACGGTGAGTTATAAATGCTTCATAAGCTATCACTTCAGCTCGAATGAAGCCTTTTTCAAAATCAGTATGAATCACGCTAGCAGCCTTTGGTGCAGTAGCGCCTTTAGGTATAGTCCAAGCACGCACTTCTTTTACACCTGCTGTAAAATAAGTTTGCAAACCTAAGAGTTCGTAGCCTGCACGGATAACACGGTTTAAACCTGGCTCTTCCAGACCCAAATCAACCATGAACTCTTTACGGGAAGCTTCGTCTAAATCAACCAATTCGGCTTCTGTTGCTGCAGAAAGTGCGACAACCGAGGCATTTTCTTCTTTTGCTAGGGCGATGACTTTTTCTAAAAGAGGATTATTTTCATAACCATTATCATCAACATTGGCTATATAAAGCACGGGTTTTGCAGTGAGTAGGCAGAGGCGGCGAGTGACAAGCTCTTCTTCTGGGGTTAAAGCCAGAATACGCGCTGGTAATCCGAGATCCAGATGAGCTTTTAGTTTTTCAAAAGTTTGTTTTTCAAAAAGCGCTTCTTTATTACCACCTCTGCTATTTTTATTGACCTTCATTATCGCTTTTTCAAGGCTATCCATGTCGGATAAGGCCAATTCAGTATTGATGACTTCGATATCGCTTAAGGGATCAACTCGGCCTTCAACATGAACCACATCGTCATTTTCAAAACAACGGACAACATGAGCGATAGCCTCGGTTTCACGAATGTTAGCTAAGAATTGATTGCCTAAGCCTTCGCCACAAGAGGCTCCTTTAACAAGGCCTGCGATGTCAACAAATTGCATAGTGGTTGGAACGATTTGCTGAGGTTTGACAATCTCGCTTAAGGCATCTAGACGAAGATCAGGTACGGCAACGATGCCGATATTGGGTTCGATTGTGCAAAAAGGATAATTTGCTGCTTCAATTCCAGCCTTAGTTAAAGCATTGAACAAAGTTGATTTACCTACATTAGGCAGGCCAACAATTCCACATTTAAATCCCATCGAGCACACCTCTTAATTGGTCTAAGTTTTGGCAGAAGCTGAGAATCTCAGGTTCAACCGTTTAATAAATTCATGGCTTTGGCAATATCGCCGTTTATCGCTGTTGCAATACTAGCAATGCCGCGATCAATGGCATCAAAAATTAACTGTCTATCGTCTTGAGAGGGTTTTCCTAAAACAAAATTTAAAACAAGATCTCGATGCCCAGGATGGCCAATCCCAACTCGTAAACGATGAAAGTCGGAACTACCTAATTGAGTAACAATGTCCTTTAGGCCATTATGCCCGCCATGACCTCCGCCCGTTTTAATTTTTATACGTCCCGGAGGCAAATCCAAATCGTCATGAACAACGAGAAGCTCATCAGGATTAAAACGATAAAATTGGCAAACTTCTCTGACCGGTAAGCCACTATGATTCATAAAAGTCAGAGGAAGGAGCGTTTTGCAGGTATGATTGCCAATTTCAATATTAGCTAGTTCACTATGCAACTTCTTTTCAGTCTTAAAAGAAGCATTGCAGCGCTGGGTTAGGGCCTCTACTAGCCAACCACCAGCATTATGTCTTGTATACTCGTAGGCAGAACAGGGATTGCGAAGACCAATTATAAGTTTAATTGCCATGAGTGGTTTCAGAGCCTCACAAAGGGAACGGGCAGATTTGGCTCAGGTTGAGAGAAAAGCTCAAGAAAAAATGCTCACATACTTGTGTATGCTGCGCTTTTTTCTTGAGCTTTTCTCTCAACCTGAGCTCAAATCTGACTGTTCGTGAAAACATGAGTATCCAAACCTTATCCACATCAACCGAGCTATTAGTTTTTAGCTATAGAGGAAGTTGCACCTATTCTGCATTTTTCCCTTCGTCTTTGCCTTCTTCAGGCTTTTCAGAATCACCTTCAGATGCTTCAGCAGTCTCTTGACCTTCTTCTTCGTTTACTTCTTCTTCAACAGCATGAACCTTAGGTGCGTGAATACTAGCAACAGGTAAGTCATGGCTAGCATCTGTCGTCACATCAATAGTCAGTTCGACACTTTTAGGAAGTTTTAGCGAAGAAAGATGAACCACATCATTCATATCAACATTTGCCATATCCACTTCAATGAATTCTGGCAGATTTTTCGCCTGGCAACGAACTTCAACTTGGTTCATTGTATGCGTGATGAGACCGCCTACCTTTACACCCTTTGAGATGTCTTCATTAATAAAATGAAGGGGGATGTTGATTACTAATACATCTTTTCCTGAAACGCGTTGTAAATCCATATGGAGAATAATAGGTTTGAAAGGATGGCGTTGCATATCCTTCAAAATCACTTGTTGGTCTTTGCCATCAATACTTAAATTGAAAACGCTGGAATAAATACCTTCGTTTTCTAGTGCTTTAAATACTTTGTTTTGCGATAAATGGATTGTTTGTGGATCTTTGTCACCGCCATAAACAATAGCGGGTATTTTATTTTCAAGACGACGTAGGCGGCGGCTCGCTCCTCTCCCTATGTCTTTTCTTGCTTCAGCTTGTAATTCGATTGTTGACATCTTTTGTCTCCATAATTAATAAAACCCTTCAAATTTTTGTTCTTTGCCCGCGACCAGGACAAGGAATTTTAAATAAGAAAAGGGGTCGTAGTATACAATATTTTAAATTCAACTTGAAGTCGTTGGCGTAATTTAATAGAATATGCCACTTTATTGATTTTGTAAGGCCATGCCGGCGAGTTGGAGATATAGTTATGTACGCTGTAATTAAAACGGGCGGTAAGCAATACCGTGTAAAAGAAGGCGATATTATCAAGTTAGAGATGCTGTCTGGAGACGTCGGCAAGGAAATTAGTTTTTCTGATGTTGTCATGCTTGCTGATGGGGATAATATCACTTTAGGTTCGCCTCTCGTTGCCAAGGCTTTTGTTAAAGCTGAAGTGATTGAGCATGGTCGCCATAAGAAAATTAAGATTATTAAATTCCGTCGTCGCAAGCACTCCATGAAGCAAATGGGGCATCGACAATATTATACGCAAGTAAAAATTACTGCGATCGGTAAGTAAGAGGGGAAAGAAATGGCTCATAAGAAAGCAGGCGGTAGTACTCGTAACGGCCGTGACTCGAATCCTAAGTACCTTGGTGTCAAGCGTTTTGGCGGTCAATTGGTAAATGCTGGTGAAATCATTGTACGTCAACGTGGTACACGTTTTCACCCAGGTGAAAATGTAGGCTGTGGTCGCGATCACACTTTGTTTGCTTTGATTGGTGGACTTGTAGAATTCACTGTCAAGGGTGCAAAAAATCGTAAATTTGTTACGATTAAAGCTGTGGAAATGGAAAATGAAGTAGTAGAAAATTAAATTTTAATCTCGGCTGTTGATTTCCGAATCTAATTTTTATAATTAGTAAATAAAAAATATCAACAATGGGCCCCGGGTATCTGGGGCTTTTTTTTTAGTTCTTTGAGTTAACCTAAATCATGAAATTCGTCGATGAAGCAATCATTAAGGTAGAAGCTGGTAACGGTGGCAGTGGTTGCTTAAGTTTTAGGCGCGAGAAATTTATACCTCGCGGCGGTCCTGATGGTGGTGATGGCGGTGATGGTGGCAGTGTATTTCTTGAAGCTAACTCCGATTTGAACACCTTGGTAGACTTTCGTTTTAAACGTAATTACAAAGCGCAAAATGGTCAGGCGGGCATGGGTGCAAATTGCTCAGGTAAAAAAGGTGAGGATTTAATCATTCAAGTACCTGTGGGCACGATGGTCTTTGATGTCGATTCAGGCGAATTGCTCGGGGATATCAATCATGCTGGTGAACAGCTGCTAATAGCGCAGGGCGGTTTCCATGGTTTAGGTAATACTCGTTATAAAAGCTCTATTAATCGTGCACCCAGGCAAACCAGTCCTGGCTCACCGGGAGATGCAAGGCATTTGCGTCTTGAATTACGTGTATTGGCCGATGTTGGCTTGCTCGGTTTACCAAATGCCGGCAAATCAACATTGATTCGTTCAGTGTCGAGCGCTAAACCCAAGGTAGCAGATTATCCTTTTACTACCTTGCATCCTGGCTTAGGCGTTGTCTCTGTTGCTGCCTATAAAAGCTTTGTAATGGCTGATATTCCAGGTTTAATTGAAGGTGCGGCAGAAGGTGCTGGTCTTGGACATCGATTTTTGAAGCATTTAGCAAGAACCTGTGTGCTTTTGCACGTTGTCGATATGGCGCCTCTTGATGGTTCAGATCCTGTTGAGTCAGCCAAAGGTATTATCAAAGAACTTGAAGTTTACGATCCAGAATTGCTTAACAAGCCCCGTTGGCTAGTCTTGAATAAAATGGATATGTTGCCTGATGAAGAAACACGGCAACAAACAATAAAAACTATTGTTGATGGTTTGCAGTGGCAAGAAAAAGTTTTTGCTATTTCTGCCATTAAAGCGGAAGGCACTCAGCAGCTATGCTATGCCTTGATGCAATTGATTGATGAGATGAAAGTCTAAGCATCTAATGCCTCGTTAACTTAATCTAATATCCAGTAGAAGTTTTTTTATACACTTTCTAAAAGTTCATTTGCAATATGTCTATTTTAGATACATGATATATTTCATTACTGAAAGAAAAGGGGATATATAAAAATGACAAAGCGTATTTTCATCGTTGGCCATATGGGTGCAGGCAAGTTTATATTTACC
The DNA here is from genome assembly GCA_013812775.1 of Tatlockia sp. Taxonomy (GTDB): domain Bacteria; phylum Pseudomonadota; class Gammaproteobacteria; order Legionellales; family Legionellaceae; genus Tatlockia. Next base: position 16,747 of record JACCSX010000105.1, read on the forward strand.
GAAGCCTTGGCTAAAAAATTAGGATGGCAAATAGTTGATGCAAATCCAAGTATTGAACGTTACATTGGCCGACAAACACGAGATATTCTGGGCGAACAAGGTGAAGAAGAGTTTAATCGCTGCCAAGCAGACATCATTTCTCATTGTAGTGGAAAAGAAAATGTTGTCGTTTTATTAGAAGAATGTGTTGTGTCAAGCGATCAATGTCGACAATTGTTATCCTCTGAATTTGTTGTTTATTTGAAAGTCTCTATTCCAACTCAACTGGGTCGTATGAAAAATGGACGGGTTCCCTCGCTTCCGGTGAATGATATGAAGAATTTCTTGGAAAAACAACATCGCGAACGAGATGCTTTTTATGAAGAAGTCGCAACCTTGATTGTTGAATCGGTTGGTTATTCAGATCAAGATTCGGAAATCAATAAAATTATTGAAGAAGATGTCAACAAAGTTATGAAGGCCCTTGGAAAATAAATTCAATTAAAGCATTAAAAAAATATTTCTCACTTGGCGCAAGATTTTGGCATCTCTACTATTGGTCTGATTATCGTTTATTCAGACCTATTGTCAGAATATTCATTTTAAATCTTTTATAATGGATTGTTTCTTTTTTATGGAGCTATTCTCTCAAACCTGTACTTACATCTGACCGTTCGAGAAAACACTAGCATCTCTCTCCTGAGCTATTGCATGAAAGAGGCGAAAGCTTAGCCATTCTGCTGCATAATAAATAACATGAGGGCTACGATAAGGGATTTCATGCGTTTCTTTGTGGCTCTTTTTCGAATTTTTATATTCAATCGTTAATTTCGTTTTCCCAAACTTACCTTCACCAGACCAAAATTCTTCAAGTCCACGCAGGTGAAAATGAATTTTGGCTTTATCGTCCTGATGAAATTTAACCCAAGGGTAGGATTCAGGATGTTGAATCAGTGTTTGTAAAATTCCGCCTGTAACCTCATCAATGATTGCAATGGGAATCTGGGTTTTTATTATAGTCTCATACAAACGATCGGAGGCTTTTTGTTCAACAGTGGCAATGATATGAGGTTCGACAAGGGGGCCAATAATTTCTTTAACTTTGTTAACCAACGCAGTTTTACAGCTTACTTTGCATTCGACATATGGCGTGTCCAGTCGGTAGCCTGTTTTGCAGTCAAGACCTGCCAACGCCTTATCAAAAGTATTGGCGATTTCACTTTCAGCAACACCAAAAACCCGCCATTTTAAAAGTTGCTTGTCGCTACGTCGAGCGCGTTCCAATAAAGGCAGAACATGATTTTTAAACATTGGTAAGCATTCGCGAGGTGGTCCAGGCAGCAGCACAATTATTTTATTTTGCCAGTTATAATAACAACCCATTGCCGTACCGAAGGGGTTTGGAAGAAGAATGGCATCGGCAGGGAAAAGAGCTTGCTGTTTATTACTAGTACTCAAGTTAGTTTGAGTCAACTTCAAGCGATTTTGAATATGTGCCATTGCGACAGGGGATTCCACCAAGTCCAGATCAAGAAAACGCGCCAGGGCAAAACGAGTGCGATCGTCAGACGTGGGTCCAAGACCTCCTGTGATAATGATTAAATCATGATTTAGAGCAAGAATACCAAGGCAGGTATCAAGTTCGCTTTCTTTATCACTACAAACAAGCTGCAGCCCTAAAGGCAAACCTTCTGAACTTAGAATTTGAGCAAGATGATAAGTATTTGTGTTAAGAGTGTCACCATGAATTATTTCATCACCGGTGGCAAGCAAGGCTACTTTCATTTTATTTTCCCAATTTAATTAAGCCTAAGGAATTTACATGAGGTTGTCCAGGCAAAAATTGAATACCCCACAGAGCAATAGCAGGATTTTCGCCAACAAGATAACGCCCATCAACAAGGGTTAAGGGTTTATTATCAGCTAAAATAACATAGCCCTCACAAAACCAGTTAAAAATTCTGTAGTCACGCAATTGGCTTTTGGATTTTTGTACAGACTGAGGCAGTTCCATGGGTAGAAACAGCGGATAACTGCCGACAGGTTTAACCTCACTTTTTTTGGTTAATGGCAGATCGACATCGACTATATAAAGATGTTGATTCGCTTCCATGGCAGATCGCCATCGTGTAGAACTGAATAGAAAAGGAAACGAGCGCAATCTGCTGACCGCTAACTGATGCTTTTTGCCATAGTCCAGCGAGGCTAAGATTGCAAGGTTGTGTTGATAGCTGTTAAACAAGAGAAACAGGCCAGCTAAAGCAAGACCGATAATTACACCTAATCTATTGTCATAAATAATAGTCAGAGCCAGTCCAAGAACCAGGGGGAAAGTAAAAAAGGGATCAATGATGGCTATGAGATCCCAGCTGATTCTGAGGTCTGTAAAGGGCCATAGCAACATGGTCCCGTAACTGGTGCATGCATCGAGTAAGCCATGGGTTGAATAGCCAATCAGCGCTGCAAGACCAGTGTACCCCCAATGCCTGCGAAAACGTTTAAAAAGAATAAGGACTAAGGTGACTAAAAGAGCTCCTATGGGAATAAAGCTAAGGGAATGAGTAAAATTGCGATGATAAAGCAGCAACAACATGGGATCATGGTTTGATCTAATAAAAATATCCAGATCGGGAGCCATGGCAGCCAAGCCCCCAACCAACCAGGCGTTGCCTTTGTCTCGCTTAAATAAAACCAGCTGAGCAGTAGCTGCTCCTAACACACCATGAGTAACGGGATCCAAGTTTATATCCTCTGTACAGTTACTTGCGGAGGCGCATCAATTCCTTCACGATCAAAGCGTTTTTTAGTCATTTCCTGCAAACTATCCCTTGTTAGTCCGATCTCGCTGGTATTTGTCCAGACCATGAATTTGAGTTCTATAGCTGAATTGGCAAAATTATTAACAATTACCTTTGGTTCAGGATCTTTTAAGACCTGTTCACAGTTAGCAGCAATGTCTAAGAGGATTGTTTTTACCAAGACAATATCGCAGCTGTAAGCTATGGAAATAATTAAATCCAGGCGGCGCGTTGCGAAATAACTTAAATTAGTAATTTCTGATTTAATCATCGCTTCATTGGGTATACGAACCAATTTATTATCAGGGGTTTTTAATTTGGTAGACAGTAAATCAATGGAATCAACGACGCCAGTGATGCCTTTGACTTCAACGGTATCACCGACCTTAAAAGGGTGTTCAAAGAGCAAAAAGATGCCGCTAATCAAGTTAGATATTGCCGTTTGGGAAGCAAAACTGATAGCCACGGTAAATACCCCGGCAGCACCCAGTAAGACTGATAATTTAAACCCTAAATGTTGCAAGCTGGTCACAGTAAAGACTGTAAAAATCACATAGAAAATCGTTCGCTTAATCAGCATCGTATGATGCCGGGTAAAACGCTTGACTAAAGCACGCTCAATGATGTTGCTTAATCGCCGGGCAATAAAAAAACCAATAGCAAGAAGGCATAAGGCATAAAATCCATTCATTGCTCTATCAGGATGGAGAAAATAATTGTAGTCCATTGCTTTTTCCTCTATGTAATAACAGCGTGATTGGAGCGTTGATGAAGAGCATCGGTGAGTGCTAATAAATCACTAGCCTTCTGGCCCAAAGGACGCAGCGCCTCTTTGGCGTCCATAAAATGCTGATTAATCAGCCCTAATAATTTATCCTGAGAATAAAGGCTGGCAAAGGTAATTTTTTTGTTGGCTAAATCAGAAGCACGACCTTTCCCAAGGATATCGGATTTAGCATAGTGATCCAAATAATCATCCTGCATTTGAAATACCAGACCCAGGTAAGTCGCATAAGCACCTAAGGCCCTGGCACTTGAAGCCGCGGGATTGGTTGCTGCAGTCACCATTCCAATGCAGGCAGAAATTAATTTTCCCGTTTTTAAAGTGTGGATAGTTCGCAGTTGCGATTCATCAATCGCAGGCTTTGCCAGCTCAGAAAGATCAAGACTTTGCCCACTCACCATGCCTGCTGTGCCGCTAGCTTTAACTAATTCGCTGACAACTGCAATAATTTGCTCCGGGCTTAAGATTGCAGGTAAATGCCTCAGTAAAATCTCAATGGCCAATGCTTGCATACCATCGCCTGCCAGAATTGCTGTTGCCTCATCGAAAGCCTTGTGGCAACTGGCTTTACCACGGCGAAAATCGTCATTATCCATGGCCGGCAAATCATCATGAATTAAGGAATAGCAATGAGTTAGTTCAATAGCTGCCGCAATATAATCAAGACAGGTCTGCTTTGCGCCTAAAATCTCGCCAGTCAAATAAACCAGAATTGGCCGCAGTCGCTTTCCGCCTGGGAACAGAGAATAAAGTATGGCGCTTTTTATGCGTTCTGCAGGGATATTGGCGTTTACAACTAACTTGCGTAAAAGAATCTCATGATGACTAAGATAATTACTAATCTGATGATTAATCATTCAAAATTTCACCACTTTCAGAGCTTGAGGCTACAAGTTTTTCAATTTTTTGTTCAGCATGATTTAAAACTTCCTGGCATTTTCGCGCCAGAGTTATTCCTTTTTCAAACTGTTTTAAGGAGTCTTCTAAAGATAATTCACCTTTTTCCAGTTGCATGACGATTTCCTCAAGTTCTGTCATTGATTTTTCAAAATGGAGTGGTTTAGTCATCTCTGCCGTCCTAAATTGTAAGTTGCCAAAGTATACGTCCTAAAAAGAGCCTTGTCTTGAGTTTAAAAACGCAATTTCAGGATAAGTGACGGGAACTAGACTATATTTTATATAGGAATTTACAAATTTCAGGCAGGTAAAGATGTCAGATCTAACCTTGGAAATTGAAAACAGGCAGCTTAAAGAGAGCATTATTGAATTGCGTTCAAAATTGGAATTTCTTCATTTGGAAGTAGAAAAAAGAATTGAGAATGAACGTGCAGAGCACAATCTTAGAACTAATAATTTACAAAATACAATCATAAAACTTAGGAATGAATTGGAATTTTTAAATCTAAAAAATCATTCTAATATTGAAGAAATTGAGCTAAGAAAAAGCCAGGAAATCTGTAGTTTACAAAACACAATTAAAGAGATGAGGATTGAACTGGAAAAGCTCTAAACTGGAGTAGAGGAGAGCATATAGATGCAGAATGTTAGCTCAATTAGAAATATGAAATCCAAGCGATTTTATCAACTGCTATCTCAAATTTATCGGGATACTGCCAAGACGAATTCTATTGATGAAATTTTAACAAAATTAATGGATGTTACATCCTTTGTCATTGGTTGTGAACGAGGAACAATATTTTTAAATGACCCAGAATCTGGTCAACTCTATTCCTATGTTGCCCAAGGTGATTTGCAATATGAAATCCGGATCTCTAATAATAGCGGACTGGCCGGATGGTCCTTTTCTCACAATGAACCGCTTTGTATTGATGATGTTAAAAAGGATAAAAGACATAATACGAACATTGATAAGATCAATGGATTTAACACCAAAAACCTGCTCTGTGTCCCCTTAAAATCTATGACTGGTGAACTAATCGGCGTTACCGAAATGATTAATAAGAATGAGTCCTTTTTCGATCAATCAGATGTAAGAATTGTCGAGGCTTTAACAGAACATGCCGCCATGGCTATTCAAAATAAATTAACCATTGATCAGATTGAAGAAACTCATAAAAAGGATAAGCAATTTTTAGAGACTATTTCCTCAGTTTCTACTGAGATTACTATCTCTGCCTTATTGGAAAAAATTATTGATACAGTGACAATGGCCTTAAATGCAGAAAGGGCAACCTTATTTATAAATGATGAGAAAACAGGCGAATTATATACGGAAGCCATCATCGGAATTTCTAAAAAAGAAATTCGCTTTCTTAATCATTTAGGGATTGCAGGCTCAGCCTTTACCAGTGGGGAACTAATCAATATATCTCACGCTTACGCAGACCTTCGGTTTAATCCTGAATTTGATCGAAAAACAGGATTTTTTACTCGTTCAATTTTAGTGGTTCCAGTTAGAAATAAAAATGGTAAAATCATTGGGGTTACTCAGGCATTAAATAATAGATTTGGAGAGTTTAGTGCAGAAGATGAAGCCAGGTTATTCGCTATTAATGCGCAAATATCCATTGCCCTAGAAAATTCTGAATTATTTGAAGAGATTCAAAAGATAAAAAATTATAATGAAAGCGTTTTAGAATCAATGACTAGTGCAGTCATAACCATTAATGAAAATAATGAAATTGTCACCTGTAACAAGGCGGGAATGAAACTTTTAAATTCTACCAGCCTCGATGAAATTGCTCTTAAAAATGTATCCTTTCTTTTCGGTAAAGACAAAAACAAGCTCATTGAAAAAATTACTCTAATTAACAAAGGAACAACTCAAAACCATGATGTGTTAATGGATGTGGAATTGACAATATTAAATGTCAAAATCACTGCAAATATTACTATTGTGCCGTTAATCGGGTCGAATTATGAGCGTCTTGGCGTCATCGTGATTATTGATGATATGAGTACAGAAAAACGCATGAAATCAACAATGTCACGCTATATGAGTCCGAATCTGGCAGAAAAATTATTGCAGTCTAATGAGTTTTCTCTAGGCGGAACCAAGACAATTGCGACGGTTTTATTTTCGGATATTAGAAATTTTACTACCCTTTCTGAATCCCTGGGCGCAGAGGAAACTGTTAAATTACTAAATAGCTATTTTTCATTAATGGTTGATTGTATTCAGAAAGAAAAAGGGATACTGGATAAATTTATTGGCGACTCTTTAATGGCTGTTTTTGGTAATCCTTTTCCTCATGAGGATGATCCTGACAGAGCGGTTCGAGCTGCGCTTGAAATGATGAAAGCCTTAAACCAATTCAATCAAATGCGAAATAAAAGAGGACTAGCGCCTATTGTCCATGGCGTCGGTATTAATACAGATATGATTGTTTCTGGAAATATCGGGTCCGAAAAACGAATGGATTTTACCGTAATAGGTGATGGTGTGAATTTGGCTTCTAGAATTGAAGGCTTATGTAAACACTATGGTGCTTCTCTTCTAATTTCTGAGTTCACCTATGAACGTCTTAAGTCAACTTACAGAACGCGACATCTCGATAAAGTGATTGTAAAAGGCAAGGTAAATCCTGTTTCAATTTATGAAGTTATCGATTCTCATGATAAACGTTTTCCAAATCAGGTCGATGTTTTGAATCATTTCAATGATGGCATTGAGTTTTATAATAAGGCTGATTGGGGCAAAGCAATTGCCTGTTTCCAAATAGCATTAAAATTATTTCCGGAAGATAAGCCATCTCAGGTTTATGTGGATCGCTGCCGTATTTTAAAGGCGGAGCCACCCATAGAGGAGTGGCGTGGTATTTGGAAAATGAAAAATAAATAAATTCATGTGTTTAAATATACAAAGATTAATTAATCCTCCCTCCCGACCTCTCCCCCGACAGGAATTCTTGTGGATATCTGTTGTTAAGCGCGGGAGAGGGGTAAAAGTGGATCTATTCGGCGACCATTATTAAACCAAATCAACAATGATATTTTAGCCAGGCCGGCATAACTTGATTTAAATAAACCATAAATTTCCACAACCCCACTTGTAATTCAACAGAGCCAAAAGGATCTGACTTGAGTTGCGGATAGGCAATGCCAAGGCCAAATAAGCCTGGACCAATAATTCCGATATAGGGGTTATAGCCGGCATGTTCATAATCACCAATAACAATATTATTACGTTTTTCAAAACCAACTGCATAAATAACCTTGTCGCATTCAGGTAAAAAGCGAGCAATGTTTGGCTCCGTTGTATTAAAACGAACAAGATTGACAGGCAAAATCCCATCAATGTTTTCTCTTGCCCAAAGTGCTGTTTGACCTTTGAGTCCTGTATTATCAAAAAGAATCCAATCTCCCATATCAATCGCATAGCGACAGGGCGAGCGATAAAAATTAATTATTTTTTTAACTCCAAACTCGACAAGATAACGCAGAATAATTATGGCCGAGTGAGAGGAACCAAAAACAGCGTAGGTATTATTCTTGTCGATGTAATCAGCCAGGCGTTTTTTGTCTATCGCAATATCAAAAGGAACGATGTCTACACCTGGATAATTCAGATTTGAAGGTAGGGCGCCAATAGCAAGGATGACATTTTTAGCCTTATAGATATCTGACTCAGCTTCCAGTGACCAGATTCGCTCTGACAAGGCCATGCTATGAATCGTCGTTTTTTTGCTTATTACTTGTTTAATTAGGTGTTTTGTCACCCAAAGTAAGGGTTCAACAATCTCAGTCAAAGTGCAGGTATCCTGAGGTTCTAAATGATTTAAACGAAAATCAGCCGCGGCGTTTTTGTAGGAAAAAGAGTCGATTGCATGCAAAAAATCGAGAAAACGTTGAACGTTGGTATTAGAAGAAACATTCCGCCAAAGCTCTCCAAGGTCACCTGCTTTGAAATGGGGATCAATCCAGAGAATGTCAGTTCCAGCGATGCCAAGGTCTAAAAGTTTTCCCACTGCGGCAATGCCAGCCGGCCCGGCACCAACTACGGCCCATTGAAAATTTTTTTTCATCTCTGTTATTACCTTTAGTAATTGCTTTGATATTTTACCCCAGATATTGCTATGCAGGACAATTTTTCTAAACTCCACGTCATTCCGAGCTAGAGCGAAGAATCTTAAGATTTAGCATCTTGACTTAACCGAGATCCTCGCTGCGCTCGGGATGTCGCAGGGATTTAGAATTATTTTGTCCTCCAAAGCAGATATTGGCGCAAGTTGACAAGAATAAGGCTTCAACCTAAGCTCGGTTTTTTATGTATCCTTTTAGGTTTTAGTAATAATGAAAACAAAATTACGTTTCATCTGCAACCAATGCGCAGCAGTCTTTTCGCAATGGGCAGGTCAGTGTACTCAATGCGGTGCCTGGAATGCAATTTCTGAAGAAAATGCAGTATCAGCAGGCCGCTCTGCACGGATGGGCCACTATGCCAATCAGCGTTCTATAGTAACTGCAATTGACGATGTGGTGATGCTGGATAGAGAAATACGAATGGATTGCGGTTTATCTGAGTTGAATCGCGTTCTAGGCGGCGGTTTAGTGGATGGTTCTGTTGTTTTAATTGGCGGTGATCCTGGCATTGGCAAATCGACCTTACTCTTGCAAACCTTAGCCAGTTTATCTGAGACGCAAAAAGTACTTTATGTCACAGGCGAAGAATCCTTACAGCAGGTTGCAATGCGCGCCAAACGCTTGCAATTACCCACCGCTAATTTACGTTTATTAGCTGAAACCCAGGTTGAAGCAATTATTGCTCATGCTCAAAAAGAAACACCCCGTGTTATGGTTATCGACTCTGTCCAAACTATTTTCACTGAGACCTTAAGTTCTGTACCAGGCGGTGTTGGCCAGGTGCGGGAGTCGGCGGCGCAATTAGTGCGCTTTGCTAAAATGACGCAAACAGCCGTTTTTCTTGTGGGCCATGTGACCAAGGAAGGTGCTTTAGCCGGACCGCGCGTTTTGGAACATATGGTTGACAGCGTTTTGTATTTTGAAGGGCAAAGCGATAATCGTTTTCGCGTGATTCGCGCTATTAAAAACCGTTTCGGTGCAGTGAATGAACTTGGCGTATTTGCAATGACTGATCGTGGCTTGAAAGAAGTTGCCAATCCCTCAGCTATTTTTCTCTCCCGCCAGCCAGAGGCTACGCCTGGTTCCGCAGTGATGGTTACTTGGGAAGGCTCACGCCCAATGCTGGTTGAAGTACAGGCCCTGGTTGACCAAGCTCATGGCCAACAAGCAAAGCGTGTTACTGCTGGCCTTGAACCGAATCGATTGGCTATTTTGCTTGCCGTACTTCACCGTCATGGCGGTGTAGCTACCTATGATCAGGATGTGTTTATCAATGTAGTCGGCGGCGTAAAAGTGACTGAAACAGGTAGTGATTTAGCCCTATTAGCAGCTGTAGTCTCAAGCCTGCGTAACCGGGTGTTTGATAGAGAAACTATTATCTTTGGCGAAATCGGTTTAGCAGGGGAAATAAGACCTGTACAAAGCGGCCAAGAACGTTTACGCGAAGCAGCTAAGCATGGTTTTAAACGGGCTATAGTTCCCTTTGCAAATGCACCGAAACAGGCACTAGATATTGAGGTTGAAGCTGTTAAGCATTTGCAGGAGGTTTTAGAACGAGTATGACTGAGATAATTTCGCAGAAAAAAATCTTTACAAATGTAACGCAAATAGATATACTTAAATGTATGTTAAATTGCTATACGAGGTGATCTCATGCGTGCAAATAAACAAAGTCCCATTAATTTAAGAGCATTGCCTGCCCAGAAAGAATTGATAGACCGTGCAGCATCACTACTACATAAAAATCGCTCTGATTTTATGTTGGATGCTGCTTGCAAAGAAGCCGAAAATGTTTTGCTAAGCCAACGATTATTTTTTGCAAATGAAGAAGCTTATGCTTTGTTTTTATCGTTATTAGATTCACCGATTGAAGAAAATTTAGCCCTTAATACTTTATTGAAAAGTACAAGCCCATGGGAAAAATAAGTTTTCCCGAACCTATTAACCAAATTCATAAATGTAATACCTTCTCATCTGGTGAAAAGGTATTAGACGATTGGCTTAAAGAGCGAGCCATTAAAAATGATCTAAATGATGCATCTAGAACATTCATTGTGCACATAAATCTGGAAGTGAAGGGATATTATTGTTTATCTATGGGATCTGTTAACAAAGAAGTCGCCCCTGGAAAAATTCGTCGAAATATGCCTGATCATATACCGGTAATGGTTTTAGGTAGACTTGCAGTTGATAATTCTTGCCATAAAATGGGAATTGGTAAGGGGTTATTAAAGGATGCCGTCTTAAGAACCATAAAAGTTTCAGTAGACGTGGCTGTTAAAGCTTTATTAGTTCACTCCATTTCGGAATCCGCAACACATTTTTATAAACGCTTTGGCTTTATTGAGTCTCCTCTTTCAAATAAAACGCTGTTGTTACCACTCAAAGCTCTTGCCGGATATGATCTTGAAATTTCAAAATCAGGTTAAATTTAGGGCCTCGAGAAATTTGTATAATCAAGCGATAAATCTACTTCTGATCAAAATACTCTAAAGGAACCCCATAAATAGAACAGGCTAGCTTCTTCCTGGATTTTCTCTCCCAGTCCGGTTTATCCAGCACAGCGATGGCATCGTGATAACCGACTTTGAGGCGAGAATTTATTGCCGACCGCATAAAATTATAATCCTTGAACGCATGGGCAAAGGGGGTGCCGTTGTAAATGATATGTACGACAGAAAAGCGTTTTTCATGCCCTAATTCTAATAACTCCTGAATAACCGGATTCTTTTTTGCCTCTGCTGTTAAATGATGGCTTAAGACATTAATAGCTACCTGTAAGTTTTGACGACTAGTATAGATATTAGTTAAACGGCGGGAATGACTGCCATAGCGAATGTCTTTTTGGCGCTCTTCTACTTCATCCATTGTTTCTGGTAACTTTCCTTTTAAGCTAAAGCAATCGATAACAAAGCAGAGAGTATCAAGTTCTGGAAGCGCATCAAGAACAGTGACCAAAGGCGTGTTGGCATAAATGCCACCATCCCAATAATAATTTTCACCGATTTTAACTGCAGGAAACGCCGGAGGTAAGGCTGCGCTGGCCAAAATATGATCGGGTGTAATGACTTCGGATTGGTTATTAAAAAATATCATTTCGCCTGAGACTATATTAACTGCGCCGAGGCAGAGAGTAATTTTTTTGGAGTTGATTCTGTCAAAATCAATTAAGCGTTCTAAAGTGGCGCGTAGTTCCGAGGTCTCATAATAACTAAGTTTATCTGGATTATCCTGGGTAAAGATTGAAGGTGGAATCGGGCGTGGTTTAAAAAATCCATCAAGACCGAAAAAAAGCGATTGCATGGCTCCTATTTGGTTTTGAAAATGATGCATAACATCAATACTTTGATAATCAATAGGCTCCTCCCAGATTTCACGGTAAGACCATAATTTTGGCGAGATGGTATCCCAAAATTCGGTTAGTTTATCCATCTGATCAGCAGGTTTATTACCAGCGATAATAGCGCCGTTAACGGCACCAATAGAAACTCCAGCAATGAAATCGGGCTGATAGCCGCGCTCATGAATCGCACGAAAAGCGCCTACTTGATAAGCCCCCAAGGCCCCTCCTCCCTGGAAAACACAGGCAATACGGTCATAACTTTGTTTGGATTTAGTGGTGGGAGTAGCGGGTATATTTATCAACCCAAGGGCATCTTTCTGATGTCGTGAATGCCTGGTTTTAACCTTTTTATCCTTTGCCATGGTAAACAGCCTCTCAGTCCTTGTAATTTACAAGTATATACCGAGCTGCAATTTTTTGTGTATAGATAGGTTCTGTCGGCCCCACCAAAACTTGGAGGGATTAGAGTCAGATATAGGTTGCTACCGCTGCCATCAGAGCAAAGCCAATTATGACAAAACTAAAGTAGCGCAAGTTACAGCAGCGCTCTACCATGACGCAGCGCTCTAAACCATGTAAGGTTCCCAGATAAAGAAAAGTTCCGGCTGAGGCGGCAATCAAAATTGGATCAAAGAGTGAATTGGTCTCAACCCCATAACCAAAAAACCAACCAATAAAAATGCCAAGTGGAGTCATTAGGCTAAAACTAAAGAAAAAACAGAGGCTTTGAAAGCGAGTTAAGGAACTTTTATTGAGTTGAACGGCAATAGCAAAACTTTCTGCCCATTTATGGGTCACAATCGCCAGGAATAACATGATAATGACGGAATTATTATGATTTAACCCCAAAGCTGTACCTAACATGATTGAATGTATAGAAAGCATGCCCCAGGCAAGAATTGCAAAGGCTGGATGCCTGGCATTATGGTGTTGATAAAGCTCTTTACCCAAGTGTTCAAACCATAAAAAAAACAAAAAAACTGCACCAGTAATGATGTAAGCCCAGGGATAATGGTAATTCTGTTCCAGAAACAGCGTGTTTGACTCTGGAAGCATGTGCAACAAGGCCGCCCCGAGGAAAACACCTGTGGCTAAGGTTTCACCAATGGGAAAATCATGGTGTTCTTCTTCGCTGACCCGCTTTTTGAAAGGATACCAACCGCCAATCAAAATGATAGCAAAGGTTATTATAGCGAAAATCAATTTTAAAGTGGCCGCGGCCATAAAACTCCTGTGATACTAAAATTAGGTTAGAGATTGCTATAACCCCTAATACCAGTTTTATAAAGAATAACCATTAACATTAAGATAATGAATAATATTTTCACAGACTGCATTTAGCAAGCGTTTTCTGGTTGCCACTGCTGCCCAGGCAATGTGTGTGGCGTAATAATGCAGTTTTCTAAACCCAGTAATGGATTAGTTTTCTGGGGCGGTTCTTGGTTAAATACATCCAGGTAAGCTGCTGCGATTTGTTTTTGATTTAAAGCCCGCGCCAAGGCTGGTTCATCAATCAAGCCGCCACGACTGGTATTAATAAGGATGGAGGTTGCTTTCATTTGTTTTAGTGAATCGCTATTGATAATTTTATCCGTCATTGTATTCAAAGGGCAGTGCAAACTTAAAACATCTGAGTTCTTAAGAAGTTCGGATAAAGAAACTGGGTGAGCCAGATTAGAATTAAAGGTAGTGGGCTTATATGCAATAATCTCCATACCCAGCGCTTTGGCAATATTCGCTACCTTTTGAGCGATTTGACCAAATCCTAGAAGGCCTAAGGTTAGCCCGGCTAGCTCTGTTATTGGATTAAGCCAATAAGAAAAATAAGGTTGAGCCTGCCAATCGCCTCGTTGTATTGATTGATTATGGGTCTCAATATGATTGCAATGACTACATAAGAGGGCAATAACATGTTGTGCGACGCTATCTGTCGCGTAATTGGGGACATTAGAGACGATAATACCTTGTTTTTTGGCTGCATCCAGATCAATATTATCGATACCAGTTGCAGTTTCACCAATATAGCGAAGATGGGGTAATTGCCTGAAATGTCGCTCATGCAGCTTAACTTTATTAACCAGGATAATCTCGGCGTCTTTCGCGCGGTCAATAATTAACTCATCATCGGTTAGATCATAGAGTTTGACCTCGCCTAAGGCATGTAATTTATCTAAATTTAAGTCGTCATTAATTAAAGGTTTGGCATCAAGATACACAATCTTAGCGTTGGTCATTATCGATCAAACCCTGTTCATTAAAAAAACGTACCTGGCGGATATCTCTGTTGGATTGCAAATCCTCCATGATGCGCTTTCTTAGCGCTTGCCAATGCTTAAAGTCATTGTCACATTTTAAATCGAGAACCAGTTTGCCATCGAGGTAATGTAGCGTCCAACCTGTTATACCAGGAAAATCACCCTGCCAGGATGATAGGAATCTCTCTTCAATAGTTTTCCGGGTAGGTAAGTGCACCGAGGGGCAACTTATTTCATCATCTTCAGGATCGACATGCACGGTGACATCCTTCACCGCTGCTAGTTGATTGACAAGGGCATGATGGACATGTTGTGCAATATAATGGCCTTCAGAAACGGAAATAAAAGGCGATACAATTATATGCACGTCGATAAATATATCGCCGCCCATTGAACGGCTACGTAATTGATGAACTTTTTGAACGCCGTCAACGGATTTTATAATCGTCTCAATCTGCGACAACATAGCAGGTTCAACTGCCGTATCGACTAATTCTTTTACGCTATTCCAACCGTAATTTATGCCCATTTTAATAATCATGAAGCCCACAATTATGGCGGCAATAGCATCCCAATAGGCAAAACCAAAGATAGAGCCCAGCAAACCGAGTGCTACAACGATTGATGATGCAGCATCAGAGCGATGGTGCCAGGCATTGGCAATTACTAAAGAAGACTGAATACGTCGGCCGACCTTCAGGGTATAATGATACAAGACCTCATTCGCAGCAATTGATAATAAAGCAATAACCAGGGCAAAAACCCCAGGTTTTATAACTTCTCCACTCACAAACTCATCAATGGAATTCCAGGCAATTCCGGCTCCGGCGAGAATAAGTAACAAGGCTAAAAGAAGGGTTGCTGCTGTTTCTATGCGTTGATGGCCATAGGGATGTGAAATGTCTGCATCCTGGCTGCCATATTTTGAAGCAAAAACCACCATCACATCGGTAATCAGATCGGAAAAAGAATGGACGCCATCAGCAATCAGCGCATGGGAATGAAAGAAAATACCGCCGATAACTTTGATGGAGCCTAAAAGGGCATTAATTACAGCGCCTATCAGTGTGGTTTTTTTTGCTTGTTGATAACGTTCTTGTTGATTCATTCCTTATTCCTTGACCACTTGCAGCGTGAAGTGAAACTCTCCATTTATCTTTTTATTTTCAATAAGTTGATGTCCATTAATTCGACACCAGCAAGGTAAATCATTTTGAGCACCCGGGTCGGTGGCGATTACTGTTAACCTATCGCCATGCTCTAGTTTTTTAGCCATATTTTGTGTTTTTATGACCGGCATTGGACATAATAAGCGGCGCGCATCAAGTTCGTAGTGGATGTTCATAAATACCAGTCTTGTTGGACTTCAGACGCTCGCATGGGTTGAACCTTTAGAATTTCTGATTGGCCACTGAGGTGATGCAGATTAATCTGTACTTCAGCTTCTTCCTTGCCGGAGCAAAAACGCCCGGCAATTCGTGCGCAAGTAAGTAAATCTTCAGGTGTTGGCTCACCCTCGATTAATATCATCGGTCCCCGATGTGCAAGAGCCTGCATGTGAATAAATTGTTTGCGATAGCCGGTTAGAAAATTAGATTCTGATTCATCACGGGCAATAATCATCTTGTAATGCGGCATGATTCGCAGATGTCTGCCCGCTTTTAATAGGATAATATCCTCCATCTCGTAATCGCGAGTATTGCGATGTTTCCACATGTCTTGTAAACGGCGAGTGTAATTTTCATCCGTTAAAACACAGCAACCCCCGGCAGGTTGTGCAAATTCCTCAATGTCCATTGACGCGGCAAGACCTAATTGGGGTTTTCGACTGCGTCCTGTGAAGTTATGTAAGGATTCGCGAGAAACCCAGCCCTCACGTTCGGGTAAAGTCGCGGGCAGTATTTTTGCGCAGAGAGGACGTAACAAGCGATCTTCAGCACCCGATTTTTGGGCAATTAGAGGCATGGTTTTACTAAGCTGTGATTTAGGACGTTGACCAATTACTTCGCCGGTAATAATAAAATCAAAGTTGTGCTCAAGCATCCATTGATGCGCTTGTTGAACCATGAAAATCTTGCAATCCAGGCAAGGATTTACATTTTTACCAAAACCATATTTTGGTCTAAGTAAGATTTCTTTGTAGGGTTCTACGATGTCAATAATATGAAGTTTAATGCCAAGTTGTTCTGCGACCCATAGGGCATCATTGCGTAAAGGCTTGGTGCCATTTTTTTTATTACGAATAGCAGAGGTATGACCTGAGTGGCAAAAACCCGTATAGAAATTAATTCCTTCGACATAAATACCTTGGGCTTGTACTTTAACAGCAAGCATAGAGTCCAGACCGCCAGAAATAAGCGCGACTGCTTTAGGTTGATAAGACATGCAATGACCTGATAACAAAATGGCGAATATACTATCCTATTTTAATCATTCTTTCTATGACCCTAAAAATGCAGTACCCACATTTTCCGTTACCCCACGCCATCGAACAGGTGTTACCTATGTCCTCGGTCTATACAGCAGTGCTCGGGATGACGTGGTTAAGTAAAGAGATAAGATTCAAAATCACCAAGCCAACGTCTGGCAATCGTTCGCGCTACCTCAGGGCTATCGTTAACCAAGTCTTTCGCCATAGCAGCAACCATAGGCAACAAAGCGTTATCACGCTGTAAATTGGCTATTTTAAACTGGTGATAACCAGTCTGTCTTGTACCGAGAATTTCACCTGAACCTCGTAACTGCAAATCTTTTTCAGCAATGACAAAGCCATCAGTGGTTGCACGCATGACTCGCAGGCGTTCAGCTCCGAGATGCGATAAGGGGGATTGGTAAAGCAATAAACAATGCGATTGCGCAGAGCCGCGTCCAACTCTGCCACGTAATTGATGCAGTTGTGACAAGCCTAAACGCTCTGAATTTTCAATAATCATTAAACTGGCATTAGGAACATCGACTCCAACCTCAATGACGGTTGTTGCTACAAGCAAATCAATTTCACCTTGTTTGAAAGCCGCCATTATGGCTTCTTTTTCAGGTGATTTCAGTCGACCATGTATTAAACCGACTCTAACTTTGGGTAAGCATTCCTGCAAATTCAAAGCAGTTGCAGTAGCTGCCATACATTGTAATTTTTCCGATTCTTCAATAAGAGTACATACCCAATAGGCTTGCCTCCCATTGGCAATTGCTGCTTGCAGACGGTCAATGATAAAATCCCTTTTTTCCTGGCTCACTACAGCCGTTGTTACTGGCGTTCGCCCCGGTGGTAATTCATCAATAATAGATAGATCAAGATGAGCAAATTGAGTCATCGCCAAGGTGCGTGGAATCGGGGTTGCCGTCATCAATAGTTGATGGGGAATGAGACCGGCTTGTTGACCCTTTTGTTGTAAATCCAAGCGTTGAGCTACACCAAAACGGTGTTGTTCATCGATAATAACCAAGCCTAACCTGGCGAAAAACACTGAGTCTTGAAACAAGGCATGGGTTCCCACTAGTAATTGGCACTCATGGTTTGCCAGCGCCGCTAAGGTTTCACGGCGCTCAGCTGCCTTCATTTTGCCATTAAGCCTGCGGCAGTCTAAACCTAGGGGTTTTAGCCAGCTTTCCAGGGTTGCAGCGTGTTGTACGCTAAGCAACTCAGTAGGAGCCATAAAGGCAACCTGATATCCAGAAGCGATAGCCTGTATAGCAGCCAAAACCGCAACCACAGTTTTTCCTGAGCCAACATCGCCTTGCACCAGACGAAGCATAGGCTTCGAATCAGATAAATCTCGAGCTATGTTTTCGCTAACCCGAAGCTGTGCTGAGGTCAGGTCAAAGCTTAATTGCTGCAGAAAATGAGTCTTTAACTTTAAATCAGTCGGGATTGTGGGTGCTGTTAATTTAGAACGATGCTTTCTTGCAAATTGCATAGACAAGCGTTGCCCTAATAACTCATCAAAAACCAGTCTTTGCAAGGCAGGATGGGAGCCTTCTTCCAGGGTCTGTAAGGAAATGTCTGGCGGTGGATTATGCAATAAATTAAGTGCATTTGATAAAGAATAAAAACGGTGTTTATCCAAAAGTTCGGCACTCATCCATTCCAATTCGTCGATGGCCTCACCGCAGTGCAGAAGAGCCAGTTTTACCAGTTGTCTTAACCGTGATTGGGTCAAGCCTTGGGTCGAAGGGTAGATAGGTGTAAGCGTTTCATCTACCTCACAGTTTTCTTCATCCGTTAATAATTGATACTCAGGATGAATCATTTCCAGACTATTACCAAATTCCCGTACTTCTCCAAAAGCACGGATCATTTTGCTATCATTCATGGCCTTAACTTGTTGTTTATTAAAATGGAAAAAACGAAGTTTTAAAATGGCGGTTTTATCTTCTACATAGCAGTAAAGCATCATGCGTTTACCGTATTTAATTTCGGTTTTACAGACCTTACCGGCAATAACACACCAATCATTGGCTCTTAAATCACAAAGAGGAGTAATTCGGGTTCTATCCTGATAACGATAAGGCAGGTGAAAAAGCAAATCAGCCAGGGTATTTATCCCGCATTTGCCAAGTTTTGCGCCCAGAGTTGGTCCGACACCGCTTAAGATTTCACAAGATTGATGCAGCACGTTAGATTTCTGGCAGAAAAGAACTGATAATAGCAGGAAAATAAGTTAGAGTTTAGGGGGCTGTTGACATTTCTACTATGCCAGCACCCAAGCGCTTATTTTCTGCGCTCCGTTACTCACATACTGATGTATGCTGCGTTCGGTGCTCAAAAATAAACGCTTGGGCACTCAGCATAGCGAAATCTCAACAGCCCCTTAATATGAGGAGTTTGAACATGAATCGCACCTTCACAATTACTGCAGGTTTGATTTCAGTCTGGATTATTGGTTATTTACTCGTAGTGGGTCGCAGTTTATTAATTCCAATTGTTATTGCAATTTTTATCTGGCATCTCCTGAATACGATTAAAGGCGGAGTAAAACATATTCCCTATGTCGGCGCGCGCCTGCCTGATTGGTTGTCTATGCTTTTGGCTTTACTGGTGGTAGCTGGATTAATCAAAATTTTAATCGATATTATTTCTAACAATGTCAACGATGTGATTGCTGCTGCACCCCGTTATCAAGAAAATTTGACTCATATTTTTAATATGGTAGATCAACGATTTCATATCAAATCGCTAATGTCTGTCGACAATTTTGTTAAACATTTAAGCGTGCAAAACATCCTGCTTAATATATATGGCGTTTTTAGTACGATTACCAGCTCGGCTGTATTGATAGCGCTTTATGTCTGTTTTTTATTTGTTGAACAACACTATTTCAGACAAAAACTTCTTGCACTTTTTCCCAAGAAGGGGCCTCGGCAACTGGTTAATAATATTTCAACGCATATAGTAAAGGATACGCAAACTTACTTAGGTTTAAAAACCTTAATGAGTCTGTTCACGGCAACTACCAGTTGGATGATTATGAAATGGGTAGGTTTGGATTTTGCGGAATTTTGGGGACTATTGATTTTTTTTCTTAATTTCATTCCAAATATTGGCGCCATGATAGCAACTGCTTTTCCTGCCTTGATTGCCTTAGTGCAATTTGAGAGTTGGTTCCCTTTTATTATGATTAGTTCTGGAATTATAGCGATTCAGTTTGTTGTGGGAAATTTTGTGGAACCGCGTTTTCTCGGCAAGTCTTTAAACCTCAGCGGCTTGGTCATTCTCTTTGCTTTAGCCTTGTGGGGAGCAGTCTGGGGGGTTTTAGGAATGTTTCTCTCTGTTCCAATTACCGTAATGATGATGATAATTTTTGCGCATTTTGAAGCAACTCGACCTATTGCAATTCTGCTTTCGCAAGACGGACAAATTAAAAAGCTTTACAAAAAATTATAGAACCGCTTAAAGGGAGAATTCCAGCAATGGCGCAGTCTAATAAAACAAATCATCTTATTCATGAGGCCAGTCCTTATCTACAGCAGCATGCCTATAATCCCGTTGAATGGTATCCCTGGGGCAAATTAGCTTTTGATAAAGCGGCAAAAGAATCCAAACCTATTTTGCTTTCCATTGGCTATGCGGCTTGTCATTGGTGTCATGTAATGGCCCATGAGTCATTTGAAGACGAAAGCACGGCAAAACTAATGAATGAGCTTTTTATTAATATTAAAGTGGACAAGGAAGAGCGTCCCGACTTAGATAAAATCTACCAGACTTCGCATTATCTCTTGACTCAGCAAAGCGGCGGTTGGCCGCTGACTATTTTTCTAACGCCAGAACTGATTCCTTTTTTCAGCGGTACCTATTTTCCAAAAGAAGAACACCCGCAATTACCTGCTTTTAGACGGGTTTTAGAGCTCATCGCCGACTTTTATCGCAATCAACCTGACAAGGTTAAAAACCAGGCTCAGCAATTAGAGCAAATATTGTTGCAGCAAGAGACTAGCAGGCTTAGCCAACAATTAAATAAAGAACCGCTGCAACTTGGACTAAATTCATTAGGCAAGCAATATGACGCGGAATACGGTGGTTTTGGCCTGGCTCCAAAATTTCCACAAGCCAGTCGAATTGAATATTTATTGCGTAATAATTCGCCCCTTGCCTGCACAACACTAATGCATATCGCAAAGGGGGGTATTTATGATCAGCTGGCAGGTGGCTTTTACCGTTACTCTGTTGATCAATACTGGAATATTCCTCATTTTGAAAAAATGCTCTATGACAATGGGCAATTATTAACGCTCTATTCTATCGCCGGCACCCAGCATGCTGAACCCTATTTCAATGAGATTGCCCGCCAAACGGCAGAGTGGGTGCTTAATGATTTACAGTCACCAGAAGGGGGTTTTTATTCGAGTTTTGATGCCGATTCCGAGGGGGAAGAAGGTAAATTTTATCGTTGGCAGCCGGAGGAGATCCGCAAGTTATTAAGCAAGGATGAATATGCTGTGGCACGTCTTTATTTTGGTTTGGATCTGCCTCCAAATTTTGAAGGTTACTGGCATTTGTATGTCGCAAAATCACTGGAATCAGTTTGTAGATTATTAAAAATCAGGCAGGAAGAAGGCGAACAATTTTTATCTGCAGCCAGGAATAAACTTATAAAGGCCCGCAATAAACGTGTTGAGCCTTTCCGGGATGAAAAAATCCTTACCGCATGGAATAGTTTAATGGTTAAAGGTTTGCTATTAGCAGGCGCAAATTTAAAAGAGCAACGCTTTATAACTGCAGCCCAAAAAACCCTGCACTTTATTCAACAAAAGTTATGGCAGAAGAATGCTTTATTTGCGAGCTATAAAGACGGTAAGGCTTATCTTGCTGCCTATCTCGACGATTATGCTTTTTTATTGGATGCCTTAGTCACCTCTTTACAAGTATCCTGGAATACAGAACATTTATTTTTTGCAATGAAACTTGCCGATGCGGTTTTGCATTCCTTTGCAGATAAGAATGGGGGTTTCTTTTTTACAGCGGAAAACCATGAGAAATTATTATATCGCCCAAAGGCGATGATGGATGAGGCTATCCCGGCTGGCAATGCTGTTCTCCTGCGCGTTTTTCTTGTTCTTGGACATTTATTAGCAGAGAGGCGTTATCTTGATGCAGCAGAGAATATCCTACAGACTGCCTGGCCAATGCTGATGCAACATCCAGCCGAACACTGTTCATTATTATTGGGACTGAAAGACTATCTTATGCCGCCGCAAATGATTGTAATTCGTGGTGATAGGAATGAAATTAAAGCCTGGCAGCAGGAAGTGCAATCCATTAATAATCATAGCTTTGCGATTCCCAATGACGCAGGTGAGCTTCCTGAGCTACTTGCCTTAAAAAAAGTGGAAGGGAATGCCTGTGCCTATCTTTGCCGCGGCTTGAACTGTGAAGCAGTGGTAAGAAGCCTAGCCGAACTTAAATCGCGGCTTTTAGGCCCAGGATAGACTAAACTTTGAAGACAGGACCAAAAGGGATTGATATGAGAACCGTAATGATTACTGGCGCTAACCGTGGTTTGGGTTTGGAGTTCACAAGGCAACTAGCTGAGCAAAATATACAAGTTATCGCCACTTGTCGTCATCCTGCAGAAGCGACGCTGCTGAAGCAATTAGCCAAAGCCTACCCAATTATTTCGATTGCTAAACTTGATCAAAGCTCTGATAAATCCATTGCAAAATTACAAACCCAACTTGCTGATACAGCGATTGACTGGCTTATTAATAATGCCGGAATGATGGGTGATAAAGGGGTAACAGTCGGTAATATCAATCGTGATAATTTTTTAGAGGTAATGAATGTAAACTGTCTAGGTGCTATAAAAATTAGTGAAGCCCTGCTACCCAATTTGCAAAAGGGACATGATAAATTAATTGTCACTCTAAGTTCTATTCTCGGAAATCTCTCTACCAATATCTGGGGTCATGCCTATGCCTACCGCGCAAGCAAGGCGGCCTTAAATTCAGTCATGCACTCTTTGGCTATTGATGTTGCTGAACAAGGCATTAAAGTCATGCTTCTTCATCCAGGTTGGGTCAGGACAGATTTAGGTGGTCCGAATGCCTTGATTGATCCGGAAGATAGCGTAACGGGAATGCTGAATGTCATTGCCGCAAAAAAAGCGGATTGTCATGCTGAAGTGATGTATGACTTCGCGGGAAATGTACTTGCCTGGTAACGAATTATATTATTGTGAGGCACCGCGAAGATCAATCTCCCATATATCCACAACTTTATCATTTGATACCAGATAAAATTGATCATATAAATTAATCGTTGGATCACAATGAGGTACAATTAATTCAATAATCTCTTTGTTTTTAGGTAAGGTAGCCCCCTTTGAGGCAACGATTTTTCCATGCTCGTCACCAAAACCTCCCCAATCATATTCCAAGTCTGCATGGCTGATAATCTTGGGCTTGTTTTTTTGATCGACATAAATAGCCTTCGTCCCTGCATCGACAGTGATATGTTCTTCCCTATTAGAGGATATAACAGTCGTAAGCAGAGTCATCGCCTGCTGGAAAGTTGTAAAATGTTTTGCATGTTCCTTAGAGCCAATAAGGGAATATTCAACGTCCATAACGGTGTAGGAACCGGGCTGAATTTCGGTGATTTCAGTGGCAGCGACATCGATGTCATAGGTGCCTGTGCCGCTACCGCTCAAAATGTTGCAGGGCAAGCCATTTTTGCGAAAGTTTTTAACAATCTCAGACGCATTTTGCATTGTGTGCAAGGATCGTGCTTTGCGTTCTTCATAGGAGGAAATATGCTGCAAATTGCCGGCGTAGCATTGGATGCCAAGTAGATTTAACCAGGCAGTTTTAGCAATTTTTTGCCCCAGATCGAGAGCAAGATGTGGTTGTATCCCTGTTCTGCCTATACCAGGATCCAAGTCAACAAGAACGTTGATTTTCTGTTTAATTGCAGCGCCGGCCTTGTTTAACTCAGCGAGATTTTCTTCATTATCAAGAACTACAATGGTATCCGATGCTTTTTCCAGACAACCGAGAAGTCTTGCAATTTTATAGTCGCTCACTATAGGGGAAGTTATTAATAGGCCTCTAATGCCTTTATTGATTAACCCTTCAGCTTCAGAAATTTTGGAAGCACTTAGGCCAATAGCACCATAGCGCATTTGTAGCTTTGCTAATTCACTGCACTTATGCGTTTTACAGTGGGGTCTAAGGTTGATTTTATGCAAAATTGCATGTTGTCGCATTCGTTCAAGATTATAAATTAGTTTTTCCCGATCGATGACCAGACAGGGCGTATCTAACTCCGACTTGGCTATACCGATAAATTGTTTTGACATTGTTTAGAACTTGTTTTGACTAAAGTCCAGAAAGAATAGCAAAGAAAAGAAAACAGGGTAAGTATCACTAAAACATAGACTATGCAACGTATATGAAAAAGCGCATAATAGCCCGTTTTTGGCTATTGAAAAAAGCATATGAAACAAACTGTCGAACAATTACTCGCCCAGGCTCTCGATACTCTCAAGCAGTCTTCACTTATTGCCCAGGATTTGGATGTGGAAATCAAGGTCGATCGAGTAAAAGATTCCAACCACGGTGATTTTGCAACGAATCTGGCCATGATGCTGGCTAAACCTTGTCGACAGGCACCTCGCCAGATTGCGGCGTTAATAGTTAAAAATATTCCTGCACATGCCGCTGTAGAACGAGTTGAAATCGCAGGGCCAGGTTTTATTAATTTTTTTATACGTGATAGTGCTCGCTCAGAAGTTATTGCTGAAGTTCTAAAAAGCGGCGAGCGTTTTGGCCATTCTGATTTAGGAAAAGGACAAAAGGTTCTTTTGGAATTCGTTTCGGCTAACCCGACAGGGCCTTTGCATGTGGGGCATGGTCGCGGAGCAGCATTTGGCGCCAGTTTAGGTAATATTTTAAAGGCAGCAGGTTTTGTTCTGAGTTCTGAATATTATGTCAATGATGCTGGTCGGCAAATGAATATTCTGGCTGTCAGTGTATGGTTACGTTATCTGGAATTGGCAGGCGAGACGATTGTGTTTCCAGCTAACGGCTACCGTGGTGATTACGTTCCTAACATTGCAAAAGAGATTCTCGAAAAGTATAGCCATGAATTTGTGCATCCCTGGCCAGATGTAATGGATAATTTGCCCGCCGATGAAGCTCAAGGCGGGGATAAAGAGCGTTATATAGATGCCTTAATCGAGCGAGCTAGAACTCTTCTTGGTATTCAAAATTTCAATCTTTTTCATAAGCAGGCCCTTGATTCGGTTTTAGACGATATCAGAGATGATTTGGCTGAATTTGGCGTGCACTACAATTGCTGGTTTTCTGAGCAATCATTGGAAGATAATGGCGCGATTGAGAAAGGTATTCAAGCCTTAAAAAAAGCAGGCTTTACCTATGAAAAAGAAGGTGCTCTCTGGTTTCATGCCACAGAATTCGGTGACGAAAAAGATAGAGTCTTAGTACGCGCAAATGGCCAAACCACTTATTTTGCCTCCGACGTAGCCTATCACTGGGATAAATTTGATCGTGGGTTTGATCGCGTCATCGATATCTTTGGCGCTGACCACCACGGTTATGTAACGCGAATAGGAGCAGCTGTAAAGGCCTTAGGTCATGATGAACGGGCGCTAACAGTATTATTAGTTCAATTTGCCATCCTTTATCGGGGCGAAGAGCGCGTACAGATGTCAACGCGTTCTGGTTCTTTTGTAACACTACGGGAATTGCGTGGGGAGGTTGGCAATGATGCAGCACGTTTTTTTTATGTCATTCGCAAACCAGAGCAACATATGGATTTTGATTTAGATCTTGCTAAATCAGAATCAAATGATAATCCTGTTTACTATATTCAATATGCCCATGCACGTATCTGTTCTGTTTTACGACAATTACAGGAGCGTGGTTTAAGTTGGGATGAAGAAAAAGGATTAGCTCATGTGGACCTTTTGGTCGAGCCGCAGGAAATTGCCTTAATCTCACTGATTAGTCGTTATCCTGAAGTTATAGAAGCTGCCGCCAAACTTTGCGAACCTCATCAGCTTGCTTATTATTTAAGGGAATTAGCGACTGGCTTGCACAGTTATTACAATGCAGTACAATTGCTTTGCGAGCAAGAAACCTTAAGATCAGCTCGGTTGTGTTTATTAAAGGCTCTAAGACAAGTCTTGCGAAATGGTTTGCAATTAATCGGTGTATCAACTCCTGAGAGCATGTGATGGCAAAGGATTACAGTAGTAGAAGAAGACCAGCAACGCGAAGAAGCAACGCGCCAAAACAGTTGTTCTGGCTATTGGCTTCTTTTCTTTGTGGTTATTTAGCGGCAACAGTATTTGATTTTACTAGTTTAAGCTCATGGGTAAATGCTAATATTCTGACGAAGAAAAATGGCAGCAAACCTCAGATACAGGTCGCGGCCAAAGAGCCTGAGTTACCCAAACCAAAATTTGAATTTTATACCCTTTTGGCAAAAGATCACAGCGTAGTAGCAGTGGCACCTGTTGTTAAACCTCAGACCCCTTTAGCCCAGCTCAAACCACAATCAGCAGCTCAATCCCCCGCAACTCCTGCGCAATCTGGCAAATCAGTTCCAGTTACTGATGGCAAAGCGGTAGTCCAAGCAAACCCAAGCAAAGATTCCTACCTCATCCAAGTTGCTGCCTTCAAAAACCGACAAGATGCAGAACACATGAAAGCAGCACTGACTTTAAAAGGCTTTGATGTAAGCGTGGTAGCCACCTCACAAACACAGGGAAATTGGTTTAGAGTAATCGCTGGCCCCTTTAGTTCACGTGCAACTGCTGAAAAAGCACAACTGAATCTGGCACAAAATGAACGTATCAAGGGAATGATTCGCAAAATGGAAGGTTAGGGATTAATTTTTCGCCACAATTAGTTATGAAGAAAGTTTTTGCACCAATCAAATCAATTGGCACGATCAGACCCTCTCTCCCGCGCTCAACAACAGCTTTTCTACAAAAATTCTTGTCGTGGGCGAGGGGCTGATCGTGCTAATGATTCGTTTATAAGTGCTGTCTCCACTGACTAGCAGAGGAGACCATCTATATTCCTAGATAAGCCTAGGGTCAGGAATAAAGTAGCTGACCTGAAAAATAATGGCTAAAGGCAGCTCTCTTATTGAAGGTTCCAATCACATTGCGAAGGTATTGTGGTGCGTCCCCTAAATTGACGATGGACGAATGAAATTGGTCGGCTGCTTAAAATTGGTATCAAATAATTATTTAGAACAGGAGTAAAAAGTGATTGAGTAAGCCAAAGGAGATTCCCCTAAGCTTACTCGTGCAGCTTGGTCGAATCTCTAGATTCCATTTCTTGCAAGGGGATGGCTCAATTGTTCTTTCTTTTCAGAAACATTTTTTTCTAAATTGTATTCAAAGGTTCTGTTTGATTCCTTAAAAAGACTCAAGCTTCTGCGGCATGCTATAAGGTATTCATCCAGTAATTCTTTGGGTTGTTCTTTGATGATATTTTGAAACGGAGTTAATTTTCTTTGGGCACCAAATGAAACAACTGCATCAATACATGCGAATTCTGTTTTCATTATTAACTTAGTCAACGGCATTGGGTTGAGAAAGCTTGTATAACAAGAAATACCATTTTTTGCACCGTTAAAACCCTCTATAATATATCCACCTATAGAACTGGAAATAGCACCACCGACTATTGTGCCAGCCACAGCACCCAAATAAGTACTTAAAAAAGTCTCATAATTAAGATAAGCACCCGTGGCCATACCAAGATATGAGCCTCCAATGCAAAAAGACGCAAAGCCATAATCTTTGGCAAAGAAAGCTCTTAAGTACGAAGGCGTTAAAGCGTTAAGCTCTTTTACATATTCACCACAAGATGTTTCTAACACTTGCCGTTGTAACTCTTTGGACGTCATAGAAAGGTTAGCAAGATTAGGATTGTAGGGAAGAGGGGCGATAATTTTTTCAAATATTTCTGGACACATAGTGCTGAAATAATTGCGATTAACATCCTCAATTGATTTGCTGTACATAGGTGTAACCTCGTTAGATTTTAATAAGTGATTAATATCTTACCATATGATCATAAATTGTGTCAATTACCCCATATTTAACCAGTATTTGCCGATTAATACCATTATCAGGGGTGTGACCCAAAACCGGCAATTTTCCGGACATATATTAGAGTAGAGGAATGCTGTTATTGTTTACTCATCGAAAGAAGGGAACTGGGCAATTATCAGTGCGGAAGAAGAAAAACAGAAACTTTTTCCATTAGAAAAAAAGCCCGTTGCTCCATAAAATTTAGAAAAAGCCAATCTCTGTGTCGCTAATTGACTTAGTGGATGACACAAAGCAAGCCCAATCTCGCGACAACAAATATCTCCGATTCCAACGGCCGTTTTTTCAAGTCCAACATTTTGGAAGAGTGTTTGTTCTGTTTAAAAAGCCAGGCGCATCACAAGAAAAACGTTCCTTGCAATTAAAGCCTTACAATGATTTTTGTTTTAAGACATTAGGTAATATAATCAACAAAGATTAAACGTCCATCGATTACTATGCCTATTAGCGAATAACAAAAAAAGTCATCATTGATGTCGATATGAAAGTTAAAAAATTAATCAAAAATCGCGCTCGCCCCGTAGATATATTGATAGGGATGATTAAATATATGCCTACGATAAAATCAATTATGTCATCCGCCGATGAAAACGAAATGGATCGTTACTGCCAGGAATACAAAGGGTTTTATTCCTACATGAAAATATTGGAAAATCTTGCACGGGGCTTTATAGCGGGCAAGACATCTTCTTTATAAGCCTTAGACCACTATATGATATTTTTAATATCACGGTAAAAGTTTTCATGAGCCCCTAATTTTAGCAAGGTTAAAACAATTTCATCTTCCTCATAGATATACCCTAATAATACTTCCTGATTTGAAAATTTAAATTTATGAACTCTTAAAAAGTCCAGATCACCTTTTTTACGTTCTCCGATTTCTGGATTAGTGACCAATTTCTTGATTTCATCATCAAGCAGGGTTTTATACTGTTTAGGTAATTTCTTGACGCATTTCTTGAATGCATTCGATTGCTTAATTATCAAATTCATAATCATCAACCAGTCCATTATCTATTTCAGCTTTTGCCAGCAAACTATCTCTAATAAATTCATAAGATAAATCAGGATTTTCTTCTGCAATTCTTCCTATTTTTGCCCAATGTTCAATTTGTCCCGCCCCAGAGCGCGACATTACCTCTCCAACTGCCTTGGCTTGTTTAACCAAAGCATCCGATAACCGTACCGATTGAGCCATGTTTATCTCCTCATTGTATATATGAAATAATTATAGCATATTGCGACAAATAATCGCAAATTGCAATTATTTAGTTTCATAGATAATGTACCTCATTTAAGGTTGATAATTGGACACCCGGTGTTTCGAAGCAATTTTAAAGAAAATTTAGTCAAATCATTTCTGATAAAACAGGAAACTTTATAAAGCAACTTCTATTAATCGTACCCTAGCTACTATTTGGCATGCAGGTCGATGGCTGCACAATCAACGACCATCAATAGCCGGTGATCCTTTAGCACAAGTAAAAGATGTTGAAGTTGATTATTATTAAATTGTACATTCAACTTCAATATTTATTGTTTGACATTCTCTTAGCAATTCAGAAAGTTTAGTTTTTAGCTCAATAGAATCAAAAGTTCTTTGATTCTGCAGCATTTGCAGAGCCTTTAAATCATAACGAACCTGTTCGCAAAAACTTTGTGCTTCATTTATCGTAAAACTTGTAAAAATGTAGCAATGCGCACCTTTTTTATCCCCTTTACAAATTGCAAAAGCATAGCCTAATGTGCTCTTAGGTTGAAACCAATCCTTTCTTCGATTTGCATCGATGTAAAATTGACTATTCGTTAAAGGCTTAGCATTAAATTCAGGAGTGGGATTGAATGGTACATTGTTACAATATTCATAAACCACAGAGATCGGAAGTAATGTTTGACAAAATCCAACTGAGAGCGCTGCTTGACGAGAGAGTATTCATTTAACTGTGTCAGCGGCTGATTTACCTCAACTCTAAATCCAATCTTCCATCAAAGAATATTTGGAGTTGCGAAGCGATAAGTGCCCAATTATGCATAGGTTGATTCCATTTTTC
>JACCSX010000135.1 GCA_013812775.1 Tatlockia sp.
AACATCCGGTATTACCTGACTAAAGTCCAGTTCAATGAAGCAAAAATAATGAATTTTTTCAAGAAGAAAGAGACTGCTTATGCAGCATGGCATTCTTAGCAATATTTAAATGCCGGGGTAATAAGTAGATAAAGCTTGCCAATCTTTATTTATCAGCGCATCTTCCGACGATTCCATTCTTTTATTTGTCTCTCTGCATTGAGTGCTTCTTCGTCCTGTGAAAAACTTTTATCACTACATTAAAGAATATGTACCCAAAACATTTTCAACCCCCTAATTTTACATAATTTGATAAGACGCTTGCACCTCTTCCAAAAAAAAAACATTTAGTTCTTCTAATGCATAAGATCGAGGCCGACGGTTCGAGACGTCGCTACTCGCTCCTCCTCACCGCGAACGGTCTTAGGAATTCATAAACCCGAGCATCCTGAGGCCCTCGAAGGACACCGCGAACGGGCTTTAGGAATTCATTAAACCCGAGCATCCTGAGGCCCTCGAAGGACACCGCGAACGGACTTTAGGGATACAGATATACACCATCTCCCCAGCCAAGTGATCCTTACACAATTTGAACAGGCTATTCGTAGTGAAAAAATGATTAGATAGTAAACCAATCAATTAGCACAATCAGCTCCCTCACCCGCGACAGAATTTTTGTGAGGGATTGCCGTTGAACGCGGGGGGTAAATATCTTCTCTTGCTCTTTAATCATAACAACTTGCTCAAATTTTGTGTCAATCACTTAGGTGGTTTGATTTACTAATGGATTGTAATAACTTAATATTTGATCATTTTTTCATTTCCCTCCCTTGCTTTTAAATGAACCAATTGTTAACATATATGCCACTTTGATAAAGAAGAATCTACATGCCCTTTTATTCAGCTAACGATCTAGATTTGTTAAATCCTTACAACCTGGATACCAATACCTTGGAATTACCATGGTTTTTAAAATTTTATTGCTGGTGGAATAATCAACCAATCCCAAAACTTTCTACCTTGGCAGACAATGCATCTAGTGTGAGATCTACAGAAACAATGGCAAAATTGCTGCTAAACGCCAGAAAAGAAGTCAAAAACTTGAGCCTGGCTCAGAGCTTTTTACCTGATTGGTTTATTTTTAGATCTTTTAATGAATGGATAAAGGATACTTTAATTGAACATCTAGCGGTATTATCACGCACAATTAAATTGGCAATCAATGAAACTCTGAGTAGAAATGCTAAAGTTCATATCAGATGTCTAAAGCTGAGAAAATCGGATCTAGATCTAAGTACTCTGGTCTTAAGTCCCTGTCTTCTGAAACATCAACAAGAAATTGCAGAACACTATGTGAAACCAGAAGAAACTTATGTAGATCTAAAAAGCAAAATAAAGGATTCTCAATCGAGCATCAAACATTTTCTTAATCATCGACAACATGTAATAAAAACCGAAACTCCTTACGGTAAATTGAGAGCTTACTCTATTGGTACTGAGACTTTCTACAGCAATGAGCCACCAACTGAAAAAGAGCTAGAACCCTTACAAGACCATTTGGGACGTATAGATAAGGATATTCGTCAAGAAGAAGCTTATAAATCAAAATTAACCAAACAATTATACACACAATTCTTTTTACCTAAAGAATACAATAATCCTGATAAATACCAGGAACTTCTTCAAAATCGGACCGATGAAGCCATTCATAAATTGTACTAATTAGAATCTATTATTAGAGGGTGTTTTTGCTTCACCCTCACCTTCTTCCTCTTCATCCTTAGCAATATCTTTCTCTTTCTTTCCTTCTCTTTGTTTTTCAGGCTTGAGTTCTGGTTTATCCTGAAAGAGCTCGGGGTCTAATTTAACAATCTCTATAGATTGTAGATTTTGTTCTTCTTCAGATTGTAGATTTTGTTCTTCTTCGAGGAGCCTTTTGCTTTCGAGAAACATTTTTGCATTTGAGCTTAATTTATCCTCTTTATGCATACTTATAGAATCGCTAATCATCGTTGTATCAGCAACAACCCCTTCATCTACCTCTTTCCTGACCGCATCCAGCTTCTCTTTATCGCTCGCTACCTTATATCCCCATACACCCAAAGCAATCACTGTAATGGCAAAACCAACGGCCGTTATTGCAATGACTCCTGCCAAGGGTATGCCTATAGCAGGCAAAGCAGCAATTAACCCAGCAAGGGCAAAAAGAAAGCCGGCAAAGGCGACGGCATAACCTAGGCCTCGTTGCCAATTTCTTTCCGATAACCAGTTTTGTTTGCGCTGCTCTTGATAGGTTAAAAATTCCTCTACTTTAAAATCTGGAAATTTATGCTGAATTTTAGACTTTGTCTGAAATGAAATTTCTCGATCGCCTAATTCTGCCAAACTCATCTTAGACCAAAGTGAACCATTAGTTTTGATAAAATCAATGGTGCCATGCCCAAGGGCGGCAGCTCCTATTGCTATGCCAGGAATCACTAAGGCGGGAAATGCAAATCCTAACACAGCACCAGCCCCTCCCAATAGAATCCCACCGACAATCCAAACTAAATCAATCAATATCTTCCTGTTATTAGTTGCTTCTTTAAGATAAGAAAGGCGAGTATCAGACAAAATACGATCGTATTGATTAATACGCGACAAGGAGGCGAGATTTGCCAGATTTTCCTGGGGTTGCACTAATATCAATTGAGCCATAAGCTCGTTTTTAAAAAAATCAAAATCATCAGATTTCTTCACCTGATTTAGTTTCTCTTGCCAATCCTTATATTCAGGATGATCCAGGAACCACCTAGGCAGATTTGCTTGCTTTTCCGGCGTCATGTCCTGAAGAATACGGTGAATTTCCAGATAAGCGCGATAATCTTTAAGCGCCTTATCCAAATCCCCTTGTAGAGAAAATTTTTCTTTTAAATTCACCAATAATTGAACAAATTTTCTCCGATGGATTATAAAAATCTCTTTTGATTCGGCATCCAGCATCGCTTTGATTGTTTTATCAGCGGAAGCAAGTACTTTAACCTTTACCTCTTCTGTGATGTGCTGATTATTAAGCAAATCATCTGTCAGCGCCCGCAATTGATTTTTGATAATTAGCGCTGCCGTTAGTTCTCTGCCAAGGATATCCTGATTAAACTCATGTATAGAATCATTCAGTTTTGGTTGTTTAGCCATCGTAAAAATCCAATGTAGGTATTTTTTTAGTATAGCCAAGATCTGAATCGGGCTATGTACTTAATGAATATTTGTTGATAGCCTCATTAAAAAATGCAAGTAAATTTTATTGGGTCTGTTATGAATACTTTACAATGGATTAAGCGTCTCGTTGCCTTCGATACCACCTCACGTCATTCAAACCTGGAACTCATAGCCTTAATCCAACATTGGTTTGAAAAACATCAACTTAGTCCGCAACTTATTTTTGATGAGACAAAAACAAAGGCCAATTTATTAGCTACTCTCCCAGCCTATGATGGTAACTGTAAAGGCGGCGTTGTTTTATCAGGACATACTGATGTCGTACCCGTTGATGGCCAAATCTGGGATAGTCATCCTTTTGAAGCCATAGAGCGTGATGGCCGTATTTATGGGCGAGGCACCTGTGATATGAAGGGTTTTATTGCAGTTTTACTCAAATTGTTACCTGAATTTTCTACGCTGAAATTAAAAAAACCAATCCATTTTGTTTTTTCTTATGATGAAGAAGTCGGTTGTTTGGGTATACGACCTTTACTCGCGCATTTTGAAAAATTGCAGCTTAAGCCAGAAGCTTGCCTCATCGGCGAACCGACCAACCTGCAGCCAGTCACCGCCCACAAAGGCAGATCTTTATATCGTTGCCGCATCCACGGCGCTGCAAGCCATTCTTCGTTAACAAACAAGGGATGCAATGCCATCGAGCATGCGGCGCATTTGATTGTTTATTTACGAAGTCTTGCCGAAGAGTTTAAACAGCAAGGTCCCTTTGATGCTGATTTTGACGTCCCCTTTACTACCTTAACGACCAACATGATTAATGGCGGCTCTGCCTATAATATCATTCCGGAATGGTGTGAATTTGCTTTTGAATTTCGCCATCTTCCTCAGCTTAAACCGCAAGAGATAACCACTAAGATTGAACAATATATTCACGATAAGCTTTTGCCCCTGTTACATAAAGAACACCCGGATGCCTGCATAGATCTGGTTGAAATTTCAGCAGCTCCTGGCTTGGACACGTCTGAAGATCAAATGTTTACGCAATTAGTTCGCAGCTTGACTAATGTAAATAAAAAATCGAAAGTTTCCTATGGAACTGAAGGCGGGCTTTTTCATGAGGCCAAAATCCCCACGATTATCTGCGGCCCAGGCAGCATAGAACAGGCCCATCGCCCTAATGAATTTGTAAGCATTGACCAGCTTAAAGAGTGTGAGAAGTTAATGGGGCGCTTGGTGAGGAGTTTTGCTATTAATTAATAGGATTTACTCAGGTCATCAGAGTATTTCTCTCATCTCCAGCGCAACGAGAGATCTCTGGTTGCACCTTCCAATTAGCCTTGAGTTTTTATTGACAATTTTTTGATAAATATATGCTGGTTATTATTGTTGATTTAATTAAATTATAATCTTATTCATTGAAAATAATAATTTTTTTTTATTATTTCAATCCCGTTCGCGGTGAGGAGGAGCGAGCAGCGACGTCTCGAACCGTCACACAATATTTGAGCTTAGATAAAGATCAAACAAGCCAACTTTAAGTGATTGACGGTTCGAGACGGCGCCATTCATTCCTCAGTATGACTAAACATTGTGCTAGCGCCTCCTCACCGTGAACGGTATTGAAAAATCTTTAAAATGCATTTATATCAAAAATTATCAATAAAAACTTAAGGCTATGAAGGGTTGCACTCGAGATGACGGGTATAGGTGCCCAACTATTAAACACAATCTCATCTTTTTTTCATAGTAATTAAGACGGTTGCTATTTCAGATTCAGAACTATTTCACTTGAAGCCGAAAGATCGTCTATAAGCTCTCGAGTTCGGTTATAGATTGTTCCGGCTCGCAGTTCAGGGAATCTTTCATCCTTTATTATCTGTGTAATGGCTCGCGCTACTGTCATTCCGGGCTCCCGCCCCATCCTTAGTAATTCAGTTAAACCGGAGATTTTCTCTTTTTTTCTATCGGTATTTACGAAGAATGAAAAACAACAGCCATCCATTTCCCCTTCCAATTGAGTGATTCTTGCATTGATAGCTTCAATCTGACTATCCAAAAAACATGAGTTTCTGGAGGGTTCCGGTTCTACTATAGGAGCTATTGTCAACACTACATTTTGGGAAGAATGCCGAGTGGGATCAGCTACTTTATTAGAGCTTCCCTGCACTTTTGTTTCAGTCTCCAAACTTAAGACTGTCTCGTTCTCTTGTTTTTTATTCTCAGGCTCTTTTTTGGTTAAATAAAATTTAATCTCGATATTATTTGTTCGGTTTGAGGCCAACTCTCTAACCTTTTCCTGTTTTGTAGAATCCAGTTTTTCAAACAAATATTGAAAGGTTTCGAGAGATCCGTTGGGAGCTGCTGCTATCACTGCCTCTTCTAAAACATCTTGATTTGGCGTTGGCATTAATTCACATAGATATTTAATTAGAAAGCAGGGCAATGAAGCTGAGACGATTAGTGCGCTATTGATTGCGTTTTGGCTGGGTTTTATAGTTTTTGATTCACACAAATACTTTAGTATTTCTAGAGCGAAAACTTCAAAATAATTATCGAGAGATGAAACGGCCCCAATTAGCGCCTCATCAATAGCTTGTTGGCCAGGTGTTTTCGATTCGCACAAGTATTTAACCTGATCTATGAAATGAGATGAAGCTGCCGCTATCAATTTTTTATCGATAGCTTCCGGCCCAGGAGCATATTTTTCTAGCTCACAAAGATATTGAACCATTTCGAGCCTATTTGCCTGTTCTAATGCTAAATCTATATCCCCTGGATTAGGAGCATTATCTGAATCCAAAAGGCATAATTTTTTCACAATATCTTGATTGTTGTTTGAAACTGCTGCGAGTAAAACTGTTTTTATCACTGGTTGACTGGGTTTATCTTCTCCCGTTAATGCACAGAGATAGGAAATACATTCTAATTTTTCAGATTTTATCCAATTATTTTTTGATCTACAGATGGCAGTTAAAATAATATCTACCTGCGTTTGACTGGGCTTTGTGACGGATTTTTCAAAAATATATTTTTTTATTTCAAAAGGGGCGATAACTACCACATATCCTATGGCTTTTTGACTGGGCGGGTTTGCTGTTAGACACAAGGTCTCCACAACTGTCCATTCACGGGCGGCAGCTGCAGCCTTAAATGCATTATCAATGGTGTCTGGATTGGGTCTATTATCAGTCGTTAAGCTACAAAAATAGCTGACGTAATCCCATTTTTTGGTTTTAAAAGCAGCCTCTAAAGCAGCACTGACATCTGGTTGAGTCGGTTTATTGATGCTCGTCTCACAGAAAACCTTTATTATCTCCAGGGAAACATAGGATTTTTTATTAATACCTTCTGCACTTTCAATTAATAGGTCAGCGACAAACTTTTGATCAGGCGCTCTCTCCCCATCCCGCGCAGATAATGTTTTTACTAAATTTGATCGATTGGATAAAACCGCTGTTCTTAAGACCAGATTCAGAGCCACTTTAGAGGGTGTTTGTTCCCCAGGCAAAGCGCAGAGATAGGATATAACATCCCAGGTTTTTTTTTCTTTCAGGTCCTGTTTTTCACAGATTAGAATTAAAGTGGCAGAGATATCTTCTTTGCTTGGCTTGATTAGAGATCTTTCAAATAAATGGGTCATTACCTCATAGGGTAGTTCGTAATTTGCAGGACGATTTCTGCTCATTATCTGTAGTTTTCTTGTACCCGCTATCTTTAATATATTACCTACCGCTTTTTGGCTAGGTGGGTTTTCAGCTTCGCATAGGGCTTTTACAAAAGGCCAATCACCAGCTTTGGCTGCTGCGCCCATTATTTTATCTATAGCTGTCTGGTCGGGTTTGCAGGCTGTTTTTAAACTACAAAAATATTTAAGATAGTCCCATTTTATGGCAGGGCATTTTAATACCTCATCAACAGCGACATTGACATCTGCTTGTTCGGGGGGGTTAGTGCCAGCCTCACATAAAAGCTTAATTATCTCCAGGGAGACCTTTGATCTTTGCTTATCACCAGCGCCCTCAAGTAATAGTTCCGACACCACCTTTTGATCAGGCGCTCTATCTGCATCCAGCGAACATAGGTTTTTTACCAAATTTGATCGATTGGATAAAACCGCAGTTCTTAAAACCAGATTCATAGCCACTTTAGAGGGTGTTTTTTCCCCAGTCAAAGCGCAGAGATAGGATATAACATCCCAGGTTTTTTTTTTTTCAGGTCCTGTTTTTCACAGATTAGAATTAAAGTGGCAGAGATATCTTCTTTGCTTGGCTTGATTAGAGATCTTTCAAATAAATGGGTCATTACCTCATAGGGTAGTTCGTAATTTGCAGGGCGATTTCTGCTCATTATCTGTAGTTTTCTTGTACCCGCTATCCTTAATATATTACCTACCGCTTTTTGGCTAGGTGAGTTTTCAGCTTCGCATAAGGCTTTTACAAAAGACCATTCACCAGCTTTGGCTGCTGCGTCCAATACTTTATCTATGGCAGTCTGGATAGGTTTGTTCTCGGCAGTTATAGCGCATAATGTGCTTAGAAGCTTCCATTTGTTAGGAATCTTGTCATCCCATTTACAAATAGCGATTAAAGTTTCAGAAACATCAGTTTGGCTGGCACCAGCAGATAGGCATAAATATTCAACTGCATCTGTGCTTGCATATTGAGTGGCTGCGTTTAAGGCGTCTTTTATATCTGTTTCAGACGGAGCCTCGCCAAGGGGGAAGCTACAGAAGAACTTTATTGTTGTTAGATCATTAGCTTTAGCAGCGTGGATTAATTCTTTGCGTTTCAAGAATGCCATTAAGAACTCCAAAGAAAATTAAGACTAAAAATTGGGTAAGAGGGAGAGAATCTTAACACTTTATAAGCTGCAAGGCAGCAAATTAATTAGCATAAAGAATTATAATCGACCATGATTAAGCTCGGCAGAGCAATGCCGGCCAGTTTTAAGAAATCTATCCATAGCTGACTGTTTGGAGGGATCTTCATTCAAAAGGCATTTACTTAAGAGATAAAAGCATTGCCAGCACCGACTAGTGTTGTTCCCGTAAAAAAAGCATTTTAATCTATCACGATGGTGACAAAGTAATTATACAGACTATAATTTAATCTAGCGTGCTTATGCGCAAGGATGAACAAATTGATTAATAAAGAAGAACTTATCTACATTTATCGTAACTTGCGGCAGCAAACGGAAACCCTATGTCGCCCGCTTGCAATTGAAGATTATGTGATTCAAAGCATTGAGGATGTTAGCCCGCCAAAGTGGCATCTAGCGCACAGCAATTGGTTTTTTGAAACCTTTGTTCTGGAGAAATTTTTATCTGACTATAAAATCTTTCATCCATCCTTTCGTTACCTCTTTAATTCTTATTATCAAGGGATTGGCTACCCTTATCCGCGCGCCAAGCGAGGCTTACTCTCACGGCCACGAGTTGAAACGATTTATGAGTATCGCCATTATGTCGATAACCATATTTTGGCCTTATTGCAACAGGCCAGCATCTCACAATTTGCTAACCTAAGTTCACTAATAAGACTGGGATTAGAGCATGAGCAACAGCATCAGGAACTCTTGCTTATGGATATCA
Source organism: Tatlockia sp. (assembly GCA_013812775.1). Classification (GTDB taxonomy): domain Bacteria; phylum Pseudomonadota; class Gammaproteobacteria; order Legionellales; family Legionellaceae; genus Tatlockia. The sequence continues at coordinate 8,768 of JACCSX010000135.1, forward strand.
AACATAATTTTTCCATTGACCCCAATTTACCCTCTTACCGAAATGACAGGCCACAAAAGAATGCATCGTTTCACCATAAAGCGGGCTTTATTGAAAGCGAAGGCGGACTGGTTGACATAGGATATTCTAACAAAGACTTTTGTTTTGATAACGAATTGCCTGTCCATAAAAAATTTCTAAACGCTTATTCCCTAGCAACACAGTTAGTCACAAATGGTGAGTATTTGGAATTTATTGAAGATAAAGGTTATCAGGAACCAGGCCCTTGGCTTTCAGATGGCTGGGATTGCGTTTTGAAGAATAATTGGCAGGCACCCCTGTATTGGTATCGCCGGGAAAACAAATGGTCTATTTTTACTTTAAATGGGTTAATGCCGCTGGATCTGGCAGAGCCTGTTTCGCATATTAGTTATTATGAGGCAGAGGCCTACGCCAGATGGCGAGGCTTCAGATTGCCCACTGAAGAAGAATGGGAACATTTTGTTGTCACTAACTCTATCACGCCGGATAAGGCAAATTTACTGGAAAAAGGTAATCTTCATCCTCAACCAGCCCCTGAGCCTGAAAAATTAGAGCCTCAGCAATTTTTTGGTGATCTCTGGGAGTGGACTTCAAGCGCCTATTCAGCTT
>JACCSX010000133.1 GCA_013812775.1 Tatlockia sp.
TTACTCATAATCAATAAGTCTCCCATTCCCTGGCTCCCCTTTTTTCTTATCAATTTAAGAGTAGCTCAGGTTTCTGGGGGACATTTTCATTTTGGGCTTAAGGGGACATTATCATTTTGGCGCGACAATGATAGGGTCTGTTGTGCAAACTAACACATTCTCTCCATCGTCGCAGCTCTAATCTCGAGCCGGAATCGTCTTTCCTTGGCCAATAATTTTTCCGTAGTGTCTATTTTTTTACTGTCGACTCCGGAAAAAAAAATAAAACATCTTCTTTCGCTTCCTTACTCTGGCTCAGTTGAATGATAGGTACTATGGGTGTAAAAAATAACTCTTTATTCATTTCACCTGAGATATTTTGCCCCGAGAGTTTTAACGAATAAACTTGCTGAGATTGCTGAAACATCGGTGAATTTTTATTAGAAGTTTCCTCTGTTAGATCTTCTGTTCCTGAGCTCTTGGAGAAAGGTCGTGGAGAATAACGACGAGATTGACTTATAGAGATCTGAGACTCTTCCTTTTTTAATTGCAATTGATCGGGAATGATTAGCTCCCTTCTTCTGCTTGGGAAAGGCAACGGGTCTAAGGCGTTTGTAATACTCTTATTGGAAGGTGCAATCCTAATCGTGGAAGTAAGTATCTCTGTCGAAACTGTTTTTGCTGTAGAATCGGATTCCATAAGGCTTTCTTTTGAACGTCCCGTTTTGATTTTTGCTAAGCTCTTGGATCTAAAAAGTCTGTAGTGAGATGATTGGCTCGAGTTTTCGCCCTGACTTTCTGTCGATTTTTTTGGGTTTGAAAGTTCGCTTTTGAGTAGAGCTTTATCAAAAACGTCTCTGGCTTTTTTCACTTCATGACTACAAATTTTACTGGATTGAGGCCATAACAATTTAAAATAGATATTATCGGAAACAGCCAGTAAGGAATCTACTTTCTCTGATTCTGTTTTGCCGGCTTCAAGAATTGCATTCGACATTTGCTTATTAATTTCAAATTGCAACCGAGTTTTACATTCTTTAAGAAAAAGGTCTTCATTCGGATGACTGCATATTTTGCTTATAACCTCAAAACGTTGTTTAATCTTGTCGTCCCAATTTCCCAGTGACACGCATTTTCTAATCCAAAAAGACATAATTTTATAAGTAAAAGAACCTGCAACCAAGTCAATCAACTCATTATTTATAAATTTATTTTTAGGCAGACTTCGAAAAGCAATCCAGGCTGGGGATTTTTCAATTGGTAAAAAAAGGGTTTGAGACAGAAGACGAACAGTTGAAAAAAAATCTCTGGCTTCATTAATTAACTGGAGGGGTTCAAAGAGCTTGCCAAATTCATCTATAAGATCGGGCGGGGAATAGGTGGTCAGACCTTCAATGAATTGCTGGGCTGTTAGCGATGCGGGTTGTAATGAATTCGATTCGTCAGGAAATATTTCACTGATACTTTTGCATTGCTTTTCTGTTACCGGAAGGTATTTAACATTGGAATAATTATCGATATAAAACAACTGCTCTTCTGCATATAAAACATAGGCAGCTTCGCCGCCTCTAACTTTATGTTGAATTAAAGTTTCAGGTAAGTGGACTCCTCTTGTCATTCTAATAAAAAAACAATCTGTGATAATTTTATCAAATTTATCGTTTTCTTTAAAATACAAACCAGTATGAGCGCTTTTAAAAGGATCTTCTAAACTAATACCTGTTAACGATGCCGCTATAGAATCGACAAGTAGGTTGCTGCACTTATAAATCCAAGTTTGGATTGGCTTTTCAAACTCGAGATTTTTATTAGTCGCTTCTTTTTTATTTAAAGAAAATTTAGGGAACTTGTCATTTTTATCTTTTTTAGTTTTGTCTTTTTTATCTTTCATGGTTACAAGCTCCTAAGTGATTGGCGTGCCGATTCATGCGACGTTATGAATAAAATTAAGAGCGAGAATACTGTTCCAAAGCTTGGCAGTCAATGCATAAATCAAGCAGGTTCTGACTGGAGTAGGAATGAGAATCGGTTTATTTATCAGGATTTCTAAAGAGCTTCTTCTGAAGTTTCCAATTCGCTGGCCACAGCTTCAAGTTCCTGCACAGCCAGTTCAACTGCTTCAATTTTTTGGAAACGTTGCGTTATCTTTTTAGCAGAGGTATTTACCTCACTCACATCCTGGTGAGCCAAATCAATGTGTTTAGATAGTTTATCCATACGTTTTTCAAAACGTATGAAGTCATCGGCCAGGTCGTGTAAATGTTTTTGAATAATGTGTACTTGTTTACGAGTTGCATCATCTTTTAATACCGCTCGTGCGGTTGTTAAAACAGCCATCAAAGTGCTAGGCGAAACAAGCCAGACTTTTAATCGTTGCGAAAGAGTGATGACTTCAGGATAGTTCGCATGAACTTCAGCAAAAATTGATTCTGCTGGGATAAACATCATGGCTCCATCTGTTGTTTCATTGGGAATAATGTATTTTTCAGCAATGTCTTTAATGTGCTTTTGTAAATCCTGACGAAACTGCTGTTGTAATGATTTTCTTTCTTGGGATAGAACCTCGCTATTCATTATTTTTTGATAAGTTTCTAAAGGGAATTTAGCATCAATAACCACATTACCTGTGGGTTCAGGTAAAAATAATACGCAGTCTGCTCGTTTATTATTAGAAAGTGTGTATTGCATGCGATAATGATTGCTCGGCATCATATTGGCAATCAAGTTTGATAATTGTACTTCGCCAAAGGCGCCCCGTGCTCGTTTATCAACCAGAACATCTTGCAGGCTGACCACATGTGAGGATAATTCAGTAATTTTCTTCTGAGCCTCATCAATGATTGTTAAGCGTTTCACTACATCGGTAAAGGTGGAAGACGTTTTTTCAAATCCTTCACTCAATTTGTTATTTACTTGCAGAGTTAAATTATGCAAATGATTGCGAATTTCTTCAGTCAACGTATGTAAATGCGAGGTTAATGCTGAGGTGTGCTGCTTAAAGCTATGAGTCATTTGCTCACGCACATCAGTCATTTGCCCTTGTATAATCTCGCTGATTAGACGTTGGTTTGCTAACTGGCCTTGCGTAATTTTTTCATGAATGTTGTATTGGCTTACCTGAAAGTCCTGCTGTAAGGTTTGTTGTAATCCCGGAAGCTGGTTTTGGAATATATCCTGCATTTGCTCGATTGCGGCTTCTGCATGGGAATGCTGGCGGCGCTGCCGATAGATGATAAATAAAATAAGAAAGAATTGCAGGGCAATTGCCAGAGCAATGCCCTCGATAAGAGACAAGCGATCAATAATTTGGAGCATTTTAGTCCAATTTGCTGAGTTCAATAAGT
>JACCSX010000142.1 GCA_013812775.1 Tatlockia sp.
CCGTCAAACCACATCATGGGATTGACCACAGTACGCAATCATCGCTCTATCCGAGAACGTACATAAGGCAGATTATCAAGCGCCACTTTATCAAAGTCAACACTATTTCTACATATTTTCTCTATTAATTCGATAAATATTTTGCCTTGCAAACCACAATGTTTCTTTTACGTACATTGTAATTAATTCTCCATCATTATCCATAATGCAGCATTTAATTAACAATGCATTAAAATTTAGCAAGCTATTTAACTAATTAAAATCAATAGGTTGGCCAAACACCCCCAACTCTATCAAATAATAATAGGAATAGATAGCTTTATTTTGAACTTGTTATTTTTCCTCACTAGCATTTTACTCATTCTAACTTGAAACCATGTTATCCTTCAGTTATTAAAAAAACTTCTGGAATCGTTTTGTGCAATCTTTACTAATTAAACGCCCTGATGATTGGCATGTGCATTTTCGTGATGGATTAATTTTAGAGCATACGGCCGCAGCAACTGCTCGGCATTTTTCCCGAGCTTTGGTTATGCCTAATTTGAGACCGGCGCTCACTTCTGTCGAGGCAATACTTGCTTACCGGGAAAGGATTTTATCTGCCCTCGGTATTGGTCACCATTTTAATCCCTATATGACTTTATATCTTAATGATAAGGTTTGCATTGCAGATTTAGAGCAAGTAAAAAATTTCCCTTTTATTCTTGGTGCAAAACTATATCCGGCTGGTGCAACAACTAATTCTGATGAGGGTGCGCGCTCATTAATCTCGCTTTATCCACTATTGGAGATTATGCAAGAGCAAGATCTGGTCTTACAAATTCATGGTGAGATAACAGAGGGCGACATTTTTGATCGAGAGGCTAGTTTTATCGATATTTTTTTGCGGCCTATGATAAAAAATTTCCCCAAACTTCGCATCGTAATGGAACATATATCAACAAAAGCAGCGGTTGAATTTGTCAGCCAGGAATCTGAACAAATTGCAGCCACAATCACGCCCCACCATCTACTGTATAATAGAAACCAGCTTTTAGCAGGAGGTATTCGACCTCATTATTATTGTTTACCTATCTTAAAATCTGAAGTAAACCAGCGTGCGCTGCAACAAGCTGCAATAAGTGCTAATCCTAAATTTTTTGCAGGAACAGATAGTGCTCCACATCCACAAACAAGCAAGGAAAGCGCTTGTGGATGTGCGGGCATCTATTCAGCTCCTTACGCTATAGCCCTGTATGCCCAAATGTTTGATACTCTCGGTCAACTCGATAAGCTGGAAAAATTTCTGAGTCAGTTCGGTGCCGAATTTTATCAATTACCATTAAATAAAACAGAACTGATATTAAAAAAGGTCCCGCAGCTGATACCTGCAACGCTACCCTTAGGAAAAGAATTAGTAGTTCCTGTGGCTGCTGGGGAAAGGTTGGAATGGAGTGTTTATGAGCCCGAATGATTTAGTATTTGGCAACCAAATTAAAAATAGATTTCGCGGGTTTATGCCCGTTGTTGTTGATGTGGAAACTGCCGGGGTTGATCCACAAAAAAATGCGTTGCTGGAAATGTGTGTAGTTTTAATAGATCTCAATGAGCAGGGTATTTTCGTACGTGGCGCCACTTATAATGAACATATTTTGCCCTTTGATGGTGCTGTTCTCGATGCGAAATCGCTCGAATTTAATCAGATTGACCCCTTTCAGCCACTGCGTTTTGCGATTGATGAAAAACAGGCTTTGCAGCAATTATTCAATCCTATTAATCAGGCTTTAAAGAAAACCCGATGTCAGCGGGCTGTTTTAGTAGGGCATAATGCCTGGTTTGATTTATTATTTATCAAAGAAGCAATAAAACGGACTGGAATCACCACGCCTTTTCACGCCTTTACCTGCTTTGATACCGCTACTCTCGCAGGTCTCATCTATGGTCAAACGGTTTTAGCAAAAGCTGTGAAGGCTGCAGGTATTAGCTTTGATCCCAACGAAGCCCACTCTGCAATTTATGACGCCGAAAAAACAGCTGATTTATTTTGCGTGATGCTTAATACCTGGCAAAAAAAGCAGGGGGTATAAGGGGGCTCTGTGCATTTAAAACAAAGCCCCGGTTTGACAAAAAATTAGAGTTTATCAGAATGTTCAGCCAGATAATCGGCAACTCCTTTTGGGGACGCCTTCATACCAGCCTTTCCTTTTTCCCAACCCGCCGGGCAAACTTCACCGTGTTCTTCAAAAAATTGAACAGCATCGATAACTCGTAATAGTTCATCAATATTACGGCCAATTGGTAAATCATTAACCGTCTGTGAACGCACCAAGCCATTTTTATCTATGATGAAAGCTCCACGGAAAGCGACGCCGGCAACGGGATGTTCTACACCATAAGACTGGCAGATAGTATGAGTTATGTCAGCTGCCAAAGTAAATTTTACATGCCCTATGCCGCCATCTTTAACAGAAGTATTACGGTATGCATTGTGAGTAAATTGTGAGTCGATAGACACACCGATAACTGCAACATTGCGACTTTTAAATTCATGCATACGATGATTTAGAGCAATTAATTCTGATGGACAGACAAAGGTAAAATCCAAAGGATAAAAAAATACGAGACCGTATTTGCCTTTTAGTTCCTCATGTAAATTAAATTTATCTGTAATTTCACCATTACCCAAAACCGCAGGAACTGTAAAGTCGGGAGCCTTTCGGCCAACTAAAACGCTCATCTCTATATCTCCTTGAATTAAATTTTTCTTAAGACTCTACAGCTTCACGCAATAAAGTTTCTAATTCGCCTTGTTGATAAAGCTCAATAATAATATCCGAACCACCAATTAACTCACCTTTTACAAATAACTGTGGGAAAGTTGGCCAATCTGCATACTGTGGTAAAGTCTGACGTATATCCGGATTAACCAAAATATCAACGTAGGCAAAAGTAACTCCACAAGCATCGATGCATTGTACCGCACGAGCTGAAAATCCGCATTGCGGCATTTTTGGAGTACCTTTCATATATAATAGTATGGCGTTTTCAGCAATTTGCTGTTTGATTTTATCAATTGTTTCCACGGAACACCTATTTCTGAAAAAATAAAAACTGATCCAATTATGTCGAAAATAAGACCACTAAGCAACCTGCGCTCTATTCTATTCTATTTTAATCAGCTCTGGGCATATTTTTTTATTTTTATGGCAACAAGATCCCACTAGTACTTACGGTTAATCCTGCTAAACTTAGCACTTCACTAAAAAGAGGACTTCAATTATGGCATTCACATTACCCCCCTTACCCTATGCAATGAACGCATTAGCCCCCCATATTTCCGAGGAAACCCTTGAGTATCATTACGGAAAACACCATGCCGCCTATGTAAATAACCTGAATAAACTGATTGCTAATACCGAATATGAAAATTTAAATTTAGAAGAGATTATTAAAAAATCCAAAGCGGGTGGAATATTTAATAATGCTGCACAGGTATGGAACCATACCTTCTATTGGAACTGTTTAAGTCCTAGAGGCGGCGATGAGCCAACGGGTAAATTAGCTGATGCTATTACTAAAGCCTTTGGTTCCTTTAATGCCTTTCAAGAACAATTCACGCAAGCAGCAATCGCCACTTTTGGCTCAGGTTGGGCTTGGTTAGTATTGGATAATTCCGGAGAACTTAAGATAAGCTCTACCTCTAATGCTGGAACACCAATGACTGAAGGTCAAAATGCATTAATGACCTGCGATGTATGGGAACATGCTTATTATATCGACTATCGCAACGCACGCCCTGAATACCTCAAAGCGTTTTGGTCTTTAGTGAATTGGGATTTTATCGCTTCTAATATGCGCTAGCTGCAGGAGGGCTAATAATGGCACTAATCACAAGCTATAATCCACTACCAATATCCTTTACGCATGGGGAAGGTGTGTGGCTGTATGACAATGAAGGTAGAGCTTATTTAGATGGCTTAAGTGGCATCGCAGTTTGTGGTTTGGGTCATTCACATCCTGATATAACAAATACCATCCAACAGCAAGCCGCAAAATTATTGCATACATCTAATGGTTTCATAATTAAAGAACAGGAATTACTCGCCGAACGATTAACGACTATTGCTAAAATGGAGCAGGCTTTTTTTGCCAATTCCGGTGCAGAAGCAAATGAAGCCGCCATTAAACTGACTCGTCTCTATGGACACAAAAAAGAGATTGAAAAACCTTCTATTATTGTGATGGAGAATGCCTTTCACGGGCGCACGATGGCTACCTTGACAGCCTCTGGCAGTCGTAAAGTGCAGGCGGGCTTTGAACCCTTTGTTCCAGGTTTTGTTCGTGCTCCCTTTAATGATATTGAAGCGCTTCATACCATTGCAGCTAACCGAGATGATATTGTAGCAATTATGCTTGAACCTATTCAGGGGGAGGGTGGAATCATACCCGCTGATGATCCTTATTTGCGAGCCGTATCCCAACTCTGTGAAGAACATGACTGGTTACTCATTCTCGATGAAATTCAAACAGGTAATGCAAGAACCGGTAAATATTTTGCTGCTATGCATGCCAATGTTCAGCCTGATATTATAACCACTGCTAAAGGTCTAGGTAATGGCGTCCCCATTTCTGTCTGTTTGATGGGTAAAAAGGCCTCTAATTTATTTAAACCCGGCAATCATGGTTCCACTTTTGGCGGCAACCCACTTGCCTGCGCTACTGCATTGACCGTATTAGATGTGATTAAACGCGATAAGATTTGTGAGCTGGTCACAACTAACAGCATTATTTTAAGAGATAAATTAACTGCAGAATTTGGTGAGCATCCTAATGTGTTGTCCATACGAGGAAAGGGCTATATGTTAGGAATTGAGCTTGACAGACCCGCAAATGATATCCGCGCTGTGGGGCTTCAGAATGGTTTACTTTTTAACGTTACTGCCGATGCGGTTATTCGATTGCTGCCGCCTCTTATTATTAATGAAAAAGAGATTGATGAATTAGTTCTCAGACTTTCTAAAACAATTAACCAATTTCTTGAAAAATAAATATCTCCATAATAAATTGTTGGATTTCTCACTCAACCTACATCCTTAATAAGCCATAGGTTGGGTGCAACCCACAACTCATTTTTATAACTTCCCACTCATCATCCCGAACCCAGCAAGAGATCTCCGGATTCAGCACTCTGCCACGTTCAGAGATCCCTCGCTATTGCTCTGGATGAAGCGTCCTGTGCAAAGATTTTTGCCCTGGTCCAAAGACTCTCTTAATCTTTACTTAAGTTAAAACAGTTAGAATATATTTTAACCTCCTCATAAGATGATCATCATGTCTAGTACAAACCTACAATTAAATGGCACTGACCTGGAGTCCAAATTACATATCTTTTTTGGCACAATACGACCAGATCCTGAAGATGTTGTAAAATCGAGTAGTATTAAAAATTACCCCTTGGAATCTAATCTAGGTAACAAAGGTTTCATTCTGACAACCGATTATTACACTTTCAAAAAATATTGGCTTGTAGAGCAAGACAATAAGATTATAGTTACCACTGCACTTTTGGCTCACGGCGACTTGAAAACCAAGTTTGAACACAATCTTAACCAGAGTGAAATTGCCGAACTTATAGAACAAGTAAAATTAACTTATAAAGATAAAGAAATACATTTCATCATCCCTCGAGTAGAAACAAGTCTATTAGAAGATCATAATGTCATTGAATATCATAATGTTTCCAAAGGAAGCTCTATGATAGTCGACAGTAAACGAGCTCCAAGTGGCTTCAAACATTCCGATATAGCTAATCGGATTCATACGGAGCGACAAGGATTTTTTAATTCGACAGATTGTGGATTTCATGTCGCTCAGCTTATCCCTGTTCTAAATCGAATGATTAAGCAGGATATAGAAATCACTTCAGACAATATAAATGCAGAGCTGCCCCAAGATAGCGCTCAGGCACTTGCGATACATAAGTTAGAAAAACTAAAAAGCCTTTATGCCAGGCGGGTAGATGACAAAGAATTCTTCCATACCACATTTTTGTTCTTCAAATGGGGTTATTCTGCCGCGAGTAAAGGGCAAGCTGTAAGCCGAATACTCATAAATATTAAAAATCAAGAGCAAGACCTTTTTAAATATCTCAACCCAATCGATATAGAGGCAGCCAAACAGGGCGTACTCGGGGGCGTTGTTCAAGAATATTTAAATGCCATTGAAGCTTCTGCTCAAAACCTGTCTAGAGAGATTTAACAAGACGTTGGCGTAATACCTCATACAAGGAGACGCCGGTTGCCACTGAAACATTGAGGCTTGTAACGCTGCCTGACATGGGCAAAGCGAACAAGCCATCACAATGTTCTCGTGTTAAACGGCGCATTCCTTCACCTTCTGCACCCATTACCAGAGCGACAGAAGACTTTAAGTCAATAGCATAGATAGTTTCGCTGGCTTCACCGGCTGCGCCATAGATCCAAACCCCTTCTTTTTTCAAAATTTCCATGGCTCGTACGAGATTAGTTACGCGCACAAGAGGAATAGATTCAGCAGCTCCGCATGCTACTTTGGAGACAACCGGAGTAATAGAGGCATTTTTATCTTTAGGAATCAGGACGAAATCAACGCCGCAAGCCTCAGCAGATCGTAAACAAGCGCCCAGATTATGGGGATCAGTGACACCATCTAAAATAAGCAATAAACAAGGTTGTTTAGCTGCAGCCAATAAGGCCAGCAAATCGCTCTCACAATAATCTGGCAATGCCTCAGCTGAGGCAACAACACCTTGATGGTTGAAATCAGCAAAACGTTGATTCATTTTCTGGGTAGCTAATTGCTCAACAGGAATATTTTCACTGATTGCCAGATTAAGAAGCTCTTGTAAACGATTATCGGTACGCTCTTGATTAATATATAATTTTTTTTTAGGTCTATGGCGATTCGTTAGCAATGCCGCTACGGCATGCATGCCATAAACATATTGCTCAGTCATCTGATTCATTCTCAGCGGGCTCAAAATCGATCTTACGTTCATCTAAATCAACTCGTGCCACCAACACAGACATCTTGTCACCCAAACGATATACATGACCGCCACGTTCGCCAATCAAACGATGTTTGACCGCATCAAAGGCATAGTAATCGTTTTTGAGAGATGTCACATGAACCAGACCTTCCACGTAAATATCGTCTAATTCAACAAAAATACCAAAACCCGTTACCGCAGAAATAGTACCTGGGAATACTTGGCCCAATTTATCCTGCATGTATTCACATTTGAGCCAGGAAACCACCTCGCGGGTTGCTTCATCGGCACGTCTTTCTGTCGTGGAGCAATGTTTACCAAGACGATTCATGTCTTCGTGACTGTAATTAAATTTTTCTAATTCTTCATTATCAATCAGATGCGCTACAGCACGGTGAATTAATAAATCAGGGTAACGTCTGATTGGCGACGTAAAATGGGTATAAGCAGGATAGGCTAAACCAAAATGGCCGTCATTTACTTCAATATATTGGGCTTGTTTCAGGGAACGTAACATTACCGTTTCAATTAAATGTTTTTCTGGCCTGTCCTTCAGGGTTGCCAATACTTTTTGATAATCTTTGGGATGAGGCTTTTTACCACCACCAAGTTGCAGACCCAGTTCGCCGAGAAAGAGGCGTAGCGCCGCTATTTTCTCTTCATCAGGGGTAGCATGGACGCGGTAAAGAGTTGGAATTTCTGCTTTTTCTAAAAAGCGTGCTGTTGCAACATTCGCAGCCAACATACATTCTTCAATCAAACGATGCGCATCATTACGAATTACAGGAACAATACGTTGAATTTTTCTGTTTTCATCAAATTCAATTCGCGTTTCTGTTGTCTCGAAATCCATTGCGCCGCGTCCTTTACGCGCTACCAATAAAACTTTATAAAGCGATTGCAGGGATTGCAACATTGACCAGATTGGCTCATGTTTGGCATCTGTTCGTCCATCTTCCAGCCATTGGGCGACCTGATTATAAGTCAAGCGCGCATGTGAATGGAAAACGGCCCTATAAAAACGCGAGCGAGTTATTTTGCCATCGGCAGCAATTGCCATTTCAGCAACTAAACAGAGTCTGTCAACATGCGGGTTAAGAGAACAAATCCCGTTAGATAAGGCTTCCGGCAACATGGGAACTACCTCTCCGGGAAAATAGACTGAATTTCCACGGCGTGCCGCTTCCTTATCCAAGGCCGAATCAACAGCAACATAATGTCCGACATCAGCAATGGCTACATAAAGTTGGTAGCCACCCTTGGGTTTTTGATAGCAGTAAACCGCATCATCAAAATCCTTGGCATCTTCACCATCTATAGTGACGAATGGCAAATTGCGTAAATCTGTCCGGCCAGTTAGTTGTTCTTCTGTAACGCATTGAGGGATTTTGGCAACCTCAGCCTGAACATCATCAGGCCAATCTGCAGGAATTCCGTGGGCATGAATGGCCACTTCTATTTCCATCCCTGGTGCCATGTGTTCACCGAGAATATGTAGAACCTTTCCTATGGCCTGGTTACGTTTAGATGGGAATGCAAGCACTTCAATCAGCACCATTTGACCGTTTTTAGCCTCACCGGCAAATTCCAGCGGGATAGAAATATCCTGGGTCAGCCGTTTATTATCAGGCATGACAAAACCAACACCATGTTCAGTAAAAAAGCGCCCAACAACGGACAGGTTTGCATGTTCTATAACTTCATGGATTTTAGCTTCTGCTCTGCCACGACGATCAACACCAGTTTTGTAGGCTAATACCAGATCACCATTCATTACTGTCCGCATTTCTTTAGCGGATAAGACCATATCATTCGAACCGTCATCTGGTATAAAAAATCCAAAACCATCTGGATGACCTTGAATAGTACCTCGTTGTAAATTAATACGTTCCAACAAGCAAAAACGTCCGCGACGATCTTGCATAATCTGACCATCACGCAACATGGCCTTTAACCGGAAACCCAAAGCTTCCTGCTCAGCTTCATCTTTGACTTCGAGCTGGGTTATTAATTGTATACGGGACATGGGACGACCGAATTCTTCCAAAACTTGCAAAATTAATTCGCGGCTGGGTATTGGCATCGCATATTTTTCTTTTTCCCTTTTATAAAAAGGATCGTTGCTTTTATTCACATTCACCACTTATTTAACAATTTATTATCAAGTCTAGCATCTATTGCCCCAAAAAATCTTCCTTCTTTTTGCGCTTAAAGGGCTATAAAGCCGGTAATTTGAACCCACGTCCTTCTAAATGGCTAATTAAGCCGGGCAAAGGCATATTTTCACCGGCCCAAAATGTACCCTTTTCTTTAGCTGACATAGCAACTGTAGACCATTTGCACAGAGAAATAACAGTACTGCATGGAATTTGCTGCTCATGCCCAGGCTTTGATTCAATACAATTTAATTCAAAGGCATTCTTATCCAAAGCCAAAGCCGACCAGTTACCTGCTTGCAAGCGACTAGACCATCCAGCACTGGCTCCTGGTTCAGAAACAGGATGAGTCACCCATAATTCGGCTGTAGAGGAATTTTGGATCATAATCAAAACTGGTTTTTTAGCAGTCAACATCGCCGATGTCCCTTCCACTTGGATTGGCTTGCAGGATGAGGGTAAATTATTACTATCCGCAGAAACAGCAGCACTGAAACTAATGAGTAAAGCAGAAAAAAGAATTTTCATAATATCTCTTCGATAAATAATTCTGGAAATAGTTGCACAAAAGCGGCAATCTGTCATCAATTCACAAACAGATTGGGCTAAAAAAAATTCAACTTTTAGACATGAGTCAAATAAAGAATTGATCTTTTATGAAAAATCATCGTCCTATAGTAAAATTAAAAAATATTAGTCTTTAACCGAGAAAAAAACCGATTGATGAAAATTTGGATTGACGCCGACGCCTGCCCTATTGGCGCAAAAGAAATATTATTCCGCGCAGCTCAAAGGACAGCCACTCAGCTTATATTGGTTGCCAATACGTCCTTGACTATTCCGCAATCGCGCTTTATCTCTACTGTCCGGGTTGAAAAAGGGTTTGACAGCGCTGACAATTATATTGTCCAACATTTAGAACCCCATGATCTGGTTATCACTGCTGATATTCCCCTTGCCGCTGAAGTGGTTGCAAAACAGGGTCTGGCTCTTAATCCTCGTGGTGAATTTTATACAGCTAATGACATCAAACAACGCCTTAATATGCGGGATATGAGAGAGCAACTGCGTGCCGGAGGAGTTAATGTTGGTGGTCCTAAAACTTATGGTATAAAGGAAAAAGCCTCTTTTGCCCGCGTGCTTGATAAAATTTTGGCAAAAAAGTAAAACGAAAGAATGTCATTTTCCTTGCCTTTGCTGGACGAAGGAAAATGAGACCTTATTTAGAAGACATGATAAAATAACCCTTTTTTGCAATTTCTTTTACGGAGTACTCCAGTTGACTTACCTATTCCAAGCTAGAGAAATAGCTAATTTACATAATGCTTCTATAGTTCTTTGGAAAAACGAGGGCTTAGCGCTTAAGCAAAGGAATTTTTTAGGCCTGGTGGAAGAAAATCATGCCTTTAATTATCAACTCTGGCATGCTGAAGACAGAGCAAGGCGTGATGATTTGGGACATGAATATATTTATTTAGCCAAACGTGAAATTGATCATTGTAATCAGCAACGTAATAATCGCATGGAGGCAATGGATGAATGGCTTTACAATATTCTGCAACCAGCCCCTTCAGATCATTGTCCAGTACATTCTGAATCGCCAGGAATGATGATAGATCGCCTGTCTATTCTGGCGCTTAAAGCCTACCATATGAATTTACAAATCCAACGTGTTGAAGTTGAGGCAGCGCATCGCCACAATTGCCAGCGCAAATGGCAAACCATCATTGCGCAACAAAATCAGTTAGAGGATTGTTTGCAGCAGTTAATTGATGAAATTAAAGCAAAAACACGCACCTTTAGAATTTATCATCAATTCAAAATGTATAATGATCCAGCCCTGAACCCTCAGCTATATAAGACGAATCGTGAAGAACAGGATTAAACATTGTTGGAGAGACAGGAGGTCGAAGCTTGAGTGGATTTTTTGATACTTTATCTTTTTGCTTTTCGCTAAAAAAGGAGAACATTGAGCTAAAACATGATTCTGATTGTGTCGAATTATCTAAATTAAGCCCATCTATTGGTTGAAACCCTTCTTCGTCTAAATCCTCGGAGTCATAACTTTTAATACTAAAGGTTCGAAGTTCAATCTCCTCATCTGAGCTAATTGCTAGTGAATCAATCGCCGGACGTCCAAAACCACGTGTAAGCGCTCGTAAAGCAAGTATTAAGGCATGCAGGCTGGCACTAATCACCATAAACCCAATCATAATCGATGACTCATGGAAATGACCATCCGCACCCGGTGTTTCAAGGGAATTCATGGTAAGGTCAATGGCTTTTACACCCTTGTTCATTCCTGAGAAAAAAGATCGGATGACCTCAAACCATTCCTGAAAAAAGAATTGTGGAGAAGGATCAACAGTCATTCCATCGAGTATTATCGATTTTATTACCTCAGGCTTTAGATCCTCAACCTCTTTTCTTGCATTTTTAAATAACTTACCGAGCTCGGCTAAGTTTAGCTCCAAAGGTGGTTTAGTATTTTCTTTTTGTTTTTTTTCATGCTGTTTTGCACATTCTAAATAATTATTAATTAAAGCATGGGCTATAAAACCAAGAAATAACCCCATACCTATAACTACGACGGTGATCAACAATGCAGGCGGGAATGAGGAAACAGCTATTCCAATTACAAATAAAACAGCGGCTAGAGCACCATAAGCAGCCAAGCCATTTTTTACTCCCAATAGAAATGCCGTGGTATAGGATGAAGATGTTAATGAGCAAAGCTTGTCATGCCTTTTTTTGAAATCTGCAATTGCTTCTTCGAATAAATCAATTGCTAAATCCTGATTTTTTATAAACTCTTTATTTTCAGGAAAGTTGGCCAGGTTTGCGGAAAGCTCTTGCAATTGATTGAATAATAATTCTAATTTTTTACCTTCATAGGCTAGTTCAATTTTAGCCTGAGAGATAAGTAATTTCTGTTGAAAATTGTATTCTTCATACATTCTTGTCGCAATACAGGCGAAAAAATAAATCGCACAAAATACTGTCATAGCAATCAGTGTGGGCGGTGAGAGAGAACTGAGCGCTAAAACCCCAATATATAAATATAAACCATCCACCACCCCCCCATAACCAGCGGAAAAATAAGCCAAAATTCTTATTGCTGTTGACTGGCTTTGTAATTTCCCTAACTTTTTATCAATATTTTCAAGCGTTATTTTTTTTGAATTTTGATAATAATCAAGCAAGTTGGCATTTGATTTCATCATTTCTTTGCGTTTACTAACCATCCAGCGAAACCAGATACGATTGAGGGCGGACAAAAGGCCTAAAGACAATCCAATTGGTAGAATGAGGAAATTAAGACTTCCAGCACTTCCAGCACCCAGTAATTCAGATATATGTAAGGTACTTTTTATACCTTTATAGGCATTTTTAAGCCCTTTCATGATATCCCGAACGTAGGGCCAAACAATCGCTATATAGCGTTTAATAAGATCTTTGTCATTATCATCAAAATGATTCGCCAGCATTGAGAAACCGAGGAGAAATATTGAGGTCGCTGCAGCAACAACAGCACCCGCTGGAGAGACCAGCCAATCATGCATTTCATCAGATGAAGAAAGGTTAGAATCAGCAAGATGCAAATCAAAAGTATATTTGATCATGCTGTATGAAAGGCTTAAACCATCCAAGGCACCATAAAGCACGTAAATCAGGCCCAAATTGTGCAGTTTCTTTGCCGTTCGGCGGCTCTTAGCATCAACTTTTTTAGCCATTTTTTCTGCTAACTGATTGATGTCAACCAAAATAGACATTTTTAAGCCCTTTCATGGTCCAGAGGATTGCTATATAGGGGAATGTCATTGCAGCAACAACGGCTCGGCCTGGAGACATCATCCATTCAGGCATTTCATCAGGAGTAGAAAGATTAGATTTGGTAACTTGCAGTTCTAATATAGATTTGAACATGATATAAAAGAGGCTCAGACCATCCAGCGCACTATAAAGTACGTAAAAGCCCAGCATATGCTGTTTCTTTGCCAGAAGTAGGCTCTGAGCATCCATTCTCCCGGCAAACAGGTTTCTATTACCTGGTTTGTGAATCACTGAATCACTATTAGAGAGAGTCTTGGTCGTCATGCTATTTTGGGGGGCAGCGGCAAAGATGGGGGGAATTGTACGCAAAGATTAGTCAATAGGCAACTAAATTTTCACTCTGAGCGAAATTAAATCAAAAAACACATGCCCATCGGTGAGTCTATCACAGCAAAACCAGTTGTTCATAGTGATAAATTATCTCAGGTCAGGACTTATATAATCGGCATTTATAGCTGTTCCTCGGCAAAAGTTTCGACTGCGGCAGGTTTGTATTTTTCAAGAATTTTTAGACTCTGACTCTAAATTTTTTCAATTCTAACTATAATCACCGAATTGTACTCTGGGCCTAAGCTCACAAATCTGCTAGAATATGCGGTATTTGCCCAGTTCGGAAAGGTTTGTTAATGAATTTACGTTGTTTTTCTTTAATTGTTTTATTATCTTTTTCAGGATTTTCTATGGCGGGCGGCGACACAAAAATAATTTATGGTTACGTTGAAAAAACCACCCTGGTAGAAAAAGGGATGGTGTTATCAGCAAAATTAGATACTGGGGCCAAGTCAGCATCGCTAAGTGCGGCCAATATCCGCGAAATTGTGCAAAATGGTAAGACTTATTTGAATTTTACCGTTCTCGGTAAACATGAAGAAATAGAATTTACTTCCGAGTATCTTGGGCGAGTAAGGATCAAGGTACGTGACGGAGAAAATTCACAAAATAAAATTGCCCCGATTAAAAGACCAATTGTATTGATGACTCTTCAAATTGGCGACAAAATTCGTAAAATTCCTGTCAATCTAACCAATAGAAGACGCTTTAATTATCCCCTTCTTCTTGGTAGGGACGCAATCATTGCTTTTGATGGCCTGGTTGACCCAAGCCATGCATTTTTAAACAAACCCGAAAAAGTTAAACATAAATGAAGTCAAATAAGCGCCATGTTTATGGCTTGATTATCAGTCTGTTTCTATTAGGTACCTGCCTGTTTATCTATCGGCATTTTGTCCTTGATGTTCCTTTAACGGACACAGAAACAGTGAATAGTTGGACAATAGAAGCTAATCTACGCTTCACCACCGAGCATAATCAGCCGGTAAAAGCCAGTTTTACCATACCTTATATGCCGCCTTATTTCGCAATTTTAGATGAGTACTTTGTATCTCACAATTACGGGGTTACCACCAATTTAAACGGCTATAACCGTCAAACAGTCTGGTCGCTTAGGCGTAGTAATGGTGCGCAGTCACTCTATTACCGCGCGATCGTTCGCGAAATAAATTCCAAGGAATCCTCATTAACGAAACCACCTATTGTAAAGGCGCAGCCGCTTGACGAAACGCAAAAATCGGCTGTTGAAGCTATAACTAATAAAGTTCGCCAATCATCCGCAGATATTCAGACCTTTGCCCAAGGGACTATCAAAGAGTTGAATAACAAAGATGGCAATGCCAAATTGTTGGTGGGAAATGATTATAGTGATGACAATATTATCAAAGCAGCTATTACAGTGCTAAATCAGGCAAAAATCTATGCCATGCCTGTAAAGGGTATCTATCTAAGCCAACAAAGCAGAGCCGATTTAAAATCTTTTATAGTAGTTCATAATGGTAAGGAATGGACTTATATTAACCCACGTACAGGTGGTGCAGGTTTTCCGAAGGATTTTCTAGTTTGGCAGTATGGTTTTGACCCTGTTTATAATGTGATTGGCGGCAAAAAGGCAATCTTTAATTTGACTCTTTCTCCCACACCTGTAAATGCATTATCGATTGCAAAAGCACGAGGACTTCAGACTGATTCACAGATGCTACGTTTTTCCTTATTACAATTGCCGGTTAAAGTGCAAGAAACTTACAAAATTTTACTAACAGTGCCGATTGGTGCCTTTATCATCTTACTACTCCGTAATTTTGTTGGCCTTAAAACCTTCGGCACTTTCATGCCGGTATTAATTGCGCTTGCCTTTCGAGAAACCCATGTGGTTTGGGGAATCACTCTTTTTGTCATCATCGTTTCTTTTGGATTATTAGCCCGATTTTATCTTGACCAGCTTCGCCTCTTATTGGTGCCAAGGCTAGCCTCAATTCTTACGGTAGTCATATTATTGATGATCTTTATCTCTGTTATTAGTCAAAATTTAAACTTAGACTCTGGCTTGTCTGTGGCCTTGTTCCCTATGGTTATTCTTACCATGACGATTGAGCGCATGTGCATTACCTGGGATGAACGAGGTGCCTCTGAAGCAATTAAATCCGGGATAGGAAGTCTAATTGCCGCTGTAATTTCTTTTGGTGCAATGAATTATCCCCCACTGCAATATTTGATTTTTGCCTTCCCTGAACTTTTATTAGTATTGCTTGCCCTCATTTTATTGTTCGGACAGTATCGTGGTTATAGGCTTTTTGAACTGTTTCGCTTTAAAGTACTGGGTGGTCTAAGTTAATGTGGCACTTATACCGACGCTTGCGCAAACGCGGCATCCTATCTATCAATCAACGTAATAGTGATTATGTATTGCGCTATAATAGCCGCAAGCTCTACCCGCTGGTTGATGATAAGCTGCAAACCAAGCATTTAGCGATACAAGCAGGCATCGCGGTTCCTAAACTTTATGGGATTATAGAAAGCGAACATCAAATCAAAGAACTTGAGAATCTGCTACAACCCTATACAGACTTTGTTATCAAGCCAGCACATGGCGCTGGCGGTGACGGTATTATAGTCATTACCGATCGGGTATTTGGGCATTATCGCCAGGTCAATGGCAAATTAACAACCACAAATGAATTGAGCTACCATTTATCCTGCTTACTCTCCGGTGCTTACAGTCTTGGCGGCCATGCAGATTATGCCATTATTGAACACCGGGTGGTTGTAGATCCTGTTTTTAAAGAAGTTAGTTATGAGG
>JACCSX010000156.1 GCA_013812775.1 Tatlockia sp.
GATATTGAAAAATCTGACAAAAAAGAAAGCTATGCTCAACTCTATTATCAACTTCGCAAACACAAAAATATAAATTTACCCATTGCCCTGGAGCGCATGGCTGATGTCAATTATTTTGCAGCCATGATGGTCTATAGCGGTGATGCTGATGGCATGGTTTCTGGCGCTGAACATACCACAGCAGACACGGTCAGACCGGCTCTGGAAATTATCAAAACAAAGCCAGGCGTTACAAAAGTGTCTTCTATTTTCATCATGTGTATGCCTGCACGGGTCTTAATTTATGGTGATTGTGCCATTAACCCTGAACCAGATAGTCAGACCCTCGCCGAAATTACACTGCAAGCTGCACATATCGCTAAAAATTTAGGATTGGAACCGAAGGTTGCACTCTTGTCCTATTCTTCTGGTGACTCTGGAAAGGGAGACAGTGTTGATAAGGTTGTAAAAGCCATGGCATTGGTAAAACAATTAGACCCTGAGTTATTAGCAGAAGGTCCTATGCAGTATGATGCAGCTGTTGACGCGAAGGTTGCCGCAAAAAAATTACCCCATTCAAAAATAGCAGGCGATGCTAACGTACTTATATTCCCGGATTTAAACACTGGCAATAATACTTATAAAGCAGTTCAACGTGAAAGCGGCGCCCTTGCTATTGGCCCTGTTTTATTAGGGTTAAATAAGCCTGTCAACGACCTTAGCCGCGGTTGCACGCCAGAAGATATTATCAATACCATTTTAGTCACCGCAATTCAGGCACAGGCAATTGGCGAATTGGAAATCAAAGGAAACAAATAAATGAATATTTTAACACTGAATGCCGGCAGCTCCTCTATCAAATACAAAGCCTATAACATTGAAAATCAGACACTCAACCCCTTAGTTTCCGGACTTATTGAAGGCATTGGCGAATCAGAAACACACTGGCATCATCGCAAAGAGTCTAAAGAAACCAGTCACCATCATTTTTTAAATCATGAGCAAGCCTTTGCAGCCTTAGCCGATAAGCTTAAAGTTGACCTGAAAGACTTTCCCATTCAAGGTGTTGGGCATCGCGTTGTACACGGTGGTAATCGCTATCATCAGCCTACAATTATTAGTCCCGTAGTTTTGGCTGAAATCCGCGACCTTTCCAAACTTGCCCCAATTCACAATCCAATTAATGCCCTTGGCATTCAATGCGCCGAACAATATTTTCCTAAGGCAACTCATGTCGCAATTTTTGATAATGGCTTTCATCATACGATGCCTGCCCATGTTAGCCATTATGCTATTAATGCCGAAGTTGCTAATCAATATCAGATAAGACGTTATGGGTTCCACGGTATTAATCATGAATATGTCGCAAACCAAGCCGCCGAATTCTTAAAAAAACCTTTAGCAAGCTGTAATTTCATAATTCTGCATTTGGGTAATGGCGCCAGTGCTTGTCTGATTAAAAACGGCAAATCCTTTGACACCTCAATGGGTATGACACCCTTAGCCGGGCTTGTAATGGGAACTCGCTGCGGAGACATTGATCCAGCAATAGTGCTTTATCTGCAAGAACAGGGTTTAACTGCCGGCGAAGTGCATAAATTGTTAAACCAGCAAAGTGGATTAAAAGGTCTTGCAAAAGAAAACGATATGCGCAAATTGATTACTCGCGCTCTAGCAGATGATGAGGCAGCAAAATTGGCTCTTAAAATCTATATTTATGCGGTGCAAAAAATAATCGGTGCTTACTGGAGTCAGGTAGAAAGGTTGGACGCCTTAATTTTCACCGGTGGTGTCGGTGAAAACGCTTCGCTAATCCGTGAAAAAATAATTACACCGCTGAAGCATATGGGTTTTAACCTGGATGAGAAATTAAATTTAACGTCTAGTGATGAAAATTGTCATTCTATTTCTAAATCAGGAACCACAATCCTGGTAATTCGAGGCGATGAGGAAGCGCTTATGGCGGAAAAGGTAGCGGCTTTGTGTTGAGATCTATAATTCCTCCCTCCACGAGCCTAGCGCTTCCCTTCGTTTTAGTTGACTCCGAGCCGTTCGCGGTGTCCTTCGAGAGCTTCAGGATGCTCAGGTTTAGTGAAACCCTAAACACGTTCGCGGGTGTCAATAGAGAGCTTCAGGATGCTCAGGTTTCGTGAAACCCTAAACACCGTTCGCGGGTGTCCATAGAGAGCTTCAGGATGCTCGGGTTTCGTGAAACCCTAAACACCGTTCGCGGTGAGGAGGAGCGAGTAGCGACGTCTCGAACCGTCAGCCTCGATCTTATTTTTGCTAGGAGCTAAAAAGCTGCATTTTAGAAGGGAGGCAGGTCTCAAAAACTATGACATGTTTTTTTTGCGCTTTGCGTAAGTAGATAAAGCTTGCCAATCTTTATTTATCAGCGCTTCTTTCTTTCGACGACTCCATCCTTTTATTTGTCTCTCTGCATTGACTGCTTCTTCTCGGCTAGGAAAAACTTGGAAATATACTAACTGAAGCGGCAGTCGCGTGCTCGTATAACATTCTTTAATCATTCTATGCTGATGCTGTACAAGTCTATTTTCTAAATTGTCTGTGTGTCCCGTGTAATAACTTTTATCACCACATTGAAGAATATATACCCAAAACATGTTCAACCCGCTAATTTTACTTTTATATTGTAAGAAGACGCTAGCAGTCTCTTCCTAAAAAAGCATTTTAGTTCTTCTAGTGAAGAAGATCGAGGCTGACGGTTCGAGACCTCGCTTCTCGCTCCTCCTCACCGCGAACGGTATTTAGCAATTCACTAAACCCGAGCATCCTGAGGCTCTCGAAGAACGCAGCGAACGGTGTGTGAATTTCACTAAACCCCAGTATCCTGAGGTTCTCGAAGGATACCGCGAACGGTTTGTTTGAGTTTCACTAAACCCGAGCATCTAGTTGACTTAGATCGTTCGCGGTGAGGAGGAGCGAGTAGCGACGTCTCGAACCGTCAGCCTCGATCTTATTTTTTCTAGGAGCTAAAAAGCTGCATTTTAGAAGGGAGCCAGGTCTCAAAAACTATGACATGTTTTTTTTGCGCTTTGCGTAAGTAGATAAAGCTTGCCAATCTTTATTTATCAGCGCTTCTTTCTTTCGACGACTCCATCCTTTATTTGTCTCTCTGCATTGAGTGCTTCTTTACGGCTCGGAAAAACATGGAAATATACTAACTGAAGCAGCAGTCGCGTGCTCCCGAGACGTCGCTACTCGCTCCTCCTCACCGCGAACGGTCTGTTTGAGTCACTAAACTCGAGCATCCTGAGGACATCGATCTATCATTTACATTAGAAATCTGCCTGATGAAACTATAATTCGCCGCAATAAACTCATCTTTAATCGCTAAAACTTTCTCATCACTTAGGCGAGCACCATATTGGCAGACAACTTCTGTAGCAGCCTTATTAGCAAGCTCTACTGCAAGCTGAGGCGCATAACCGTGAGTGATGGCATAAAGATAGGCACCAGCAAACATATCGCCAGCACCCACTGTATCGATAGCTAGCGTCGCTTTAGTCGGAATTGCTATCACTTCCTCATCGATAGCTAAAATTGCACCTTGACTGCCACAGGTGACGACTAATTGTTTTGCTAAAGGTTGCAATAAGGCAATTGCTATTTCTAAATTATCTGAACCAGTGAATAATAAGGCTTCTTCTTCATTACAAAATAAAAGATCAACATGACCGTCTATTATCGTCATTAATTCATTTTTAAAATACCGGACCATATTAGGATCAGAGAGAGTCAATGCCACCTTTGTATTGGATGCCTGCGCATGACGCCTTGCAGCTAGTAAAGCCTTTCTGGCGGTCGGTGAAGTTATCAGATAGCCTTCTAGATAGACATATTCAGAGGCTGCAATTGCTTCAAAATTGAGCACGGCAATGTCTAGTGTTTCTGAAATACCTAAATGGGTATTCATGGTTCTTTGGGCATCCTTAGTTACTAGTACAAGGCATTGACCGGTTACCCCTGACGATAAATTTTCCAAAGCCAGATTACAATCCAGCTTAAGCGCAGTTAACTGAGACATAAATAAGCGCCCTGCTTCATCATCTGCCACTTTACAACTGTAAAATCCCTTTCCGCCAAACTGACTTAAGGCAATCAGGGTATTTGCCGCTGACCCACCGCAGCCGCTATGACAAATTGAATCCGTCAAAGCATTCATCAGACGGTGATGAGTCTCCTCATCAGTAAGAGTCATCACATTTTTTTCGATATTAAAAGATTTTAAAAAAGCATCATCAACCTGAGCATCTCTGTCTACCAAGGCATTCCCTACACCGTAAATATGATATTTTTTCATTAGGCTCCTGCCTCCACCAATTTAGCTAAAACTGATTCTGCAGCCCGCAGGGTTATCTTTATTTCTTCATTACCATGCGCTGAAGAAACGAATCCGGCTTCGTACATCGAAGGTGCAAAATAAATACCTTTTTCTAACATGCCATGGAAAAACCGTTTAAATAAAACCTCGTCTGAAGACGCTACATCATGATAATTAAAAATCTCTTTCTTTTCATTGAAACAAAAGCCAAACATTCCCCCCAAAGAGTTTGCATTGAAGGCAACATCAAAGGATTTGGCAACTTCTTTAAGACCATCAATTAACAGTGTGGTAGTCGCCGAAAGTTGCTCATAAAAGCCCGGCTTTTCTAGTTCAGCTAAAGTAGCCAGTCCTGCTGCCATTGCCAAAGGATTACCTGACAGAGTTCCAGCCTGGTAGACAGGTCCTTCTGGTGCTAGATGAGACATAATAGCGGCCTTGCCACCTACAGCGCCAACGGGCATACCGCCGCCAATAATCTTGCCAAGAGTTGTCAGGTCTGGTTTGATATCGAACAAAGCTTGCGCTCCACCTAAAGC
>JACCSX010000172.1 GCA_013812775.1 Tatlockia sp.
AGCTGGGAAAATTGCTTGAGCGGCTTAGCGATCAAACTGGTGCCTGTCATGCCTATCGCCAAGGGTTGGCACTGAAAACTTAGAAATCCAGCGAGCAGCATTCTTTAGGAATAAGTCGAATTATTACCCAAACTCTTCTCATTCATTTGTTCTTGTAAAAAAATAGCACATTGCAGATGAGCTGCCTTTTTAGCCCAGTCTAAGGCTGTGAATTGATTGGACTCTGATTGAGCAAAAATATCAGCACCTAAAGCACACAATATTCCGATATGTTCCAGATTCCCCTTATAGGCAGCACGTCTTAAACAACAATCAATATCAGGAGCAATTATTTCATTTTTATATTTATAGAATGAATTGATATAGTTGCTATAAATTGGCTTTAGTCTTTTTTCCAGCGATGTATTTTCTGATAAGGCGCATACCTGAAGTGTAGATAATAAATCAATTTTACCAACTCCTGCCATGAAGTGATTGTTTGATAACTCACCCGTAGAAAAATCCTCGCAATAAGAGATTTCTGAAAGATTCAATAATTCTTTTTTGCTAAAGCCTCTGTCTAAATGAGGGGCGATAATTAATTTTGCCCAAGGATCAAATAAAAGTGAATCCTTTCCCCAAGTAGCCATATCAATGGGATTTGAATCCAAAGCGCGATTAATTACCAGAAAAACATGAGCATCACAGGCCACAAGTTCCACGTTTATATCAGGAAATTTTTGTTGAATATATTGCAGTGAATATCGAGCTAAATGATCACAAAAAGCCGCCTTTAACTCTTTAGGTAATTTACTATTAAGAATTGGGGTTCGACCCAGAGACTCAATTAACTTCACCTCGTCCTTTAAAGCGTTTACATTAGGAAATTTACTAACATTAGATAAAATATTGATGCCACCCAAAGGAAAACGCCTCTCTATTTCTCTAAGGCAATCTTTTGCTGCGGTTATAGCAGCGTTGTTAGATGAACCATTTTGTTTGGTATTAAAAAACCCATCTTTTTCACGCATTTATGCTCACTTTATAATTAGGTAGCATTCTATTGTATCACAGTGATTATTTAATTTGTTATTTAACCATGATGCCTGGCAGTGTGCCAAAAAAGAGTTGTTCTAATAATATGCATCACTTTAATTGTAAGCTAGGTGTTCTCAGCTAAGGTGAACCTCGAGCTTAAAATTAACATAGCTATAAAGTTCCTCTAAACTTGCTCCCTCCCGGCATCCATCTGTTTTTTCCAGGCTAAGGGTGCAATAATAGGTCGCATTCAACCTTATAAAGTTCAATTTTACCTTCATAGACTCTAATGACCAGATCTTTCGAAAATTTTAGCTGCATCCTGATTATTTTTTTTGTCGGCCTCTTAAGTTTTTTACCTCGCCTCGATAGTCTGCCATTTCGTGGTGAAGAGCCTCGTCGCGTAATTAGCTCCTTTGAAATGCTGGAATCAAAAAACTGGTTTGTTCCAACGATACAACATCAGGTATTTCTTTCAAGACCGCCAATGCAAAACTGGATTATTGCCCTTACCGGTATGGCACGCGGACACTTTGATCATCTTAGCGGACGGTTACCCTCTATAATTTGTGCGTTATTAATAGCTCTATTGATTTATTATTATTGCATTGCCACCCTTTCTCGCGGCACCGCTTTCCTGGCATCTTTGTTTTTTCTAACCATGCCGCAGGTGTTACAATTAGGACGGACAGCAGAAACAGAAATGATGTTTACCTTGTTTTTATCTGCCTCTTTTCTACTCTGGCATCGCGGTGTAATGCAAAAATGGCCCCATTATTTAAACTGGGGTCTCGCTTATTTTTTATTAGCCTGTGCAACACTGACAAAAGGAATTAATCAGGCTCCTGTTTATTTTGCCGCAATTATTGGTGTGAATTTATTATACACTGGCCGTATAAAATCTTTATTAACCTTTGGTCAACTCTTTGGTCTGACCCTCTTTTTTTTACTGGTTGGCCTTTGGCAATGGGGATTTATACATTATGTTGGTGCTAAAACCGGGTGGTTGATGCACGCAGGCGACGTCACCTTACGATTTGAAAATTCAGGACTACAACAGTATTTCGAGCATGGAATCATTTTTCCCTTTGAGTTATCAGCTGTGATGTTACCCTGGTCTATTTTTTTGCCAGTCTACGCCAGTCGCTCATTTTGGTCTGATTTACTACCTTCTAAAGTAAAGCCTGTGGTAATTTTTTGTTTATCTGCCATTGCAATAACAATTTTATCGGTCTGGATTCCGCCTGGTGCTCGCACCAGATATTACATGCCTCTTTTTCCTTGCTTTGCGATACTGGCAGCCATCGCAGCTGAGGCTATTTCGCAAGCCAATTGCGAAATTAGGAATGTCTTAGCAAAGCGACTTTGTAACATATTAATGCGCACCTGGCAGACAGCTATTCCTCTTGCCGGCATAATTAATTTCATGCTGACCGTCTTGGATTTCAAAATTCTGCAACCCTCTGAACCAATCTTGCATGCCTTTCTTTACTTAGTTGGTACTCTTCTTTTAGGTCTTGGCTTATTTATGATTCAGCGCATGCAGGCAAGGAAAAAATTCTACCCGTCTGTCATTTGTTATGCTTTATTTGCAGCGTTGACCATTAACTTTATCTATACCGATTCCAGAAAAGCAAAATATAATGATGTTGAAACCCAATTGCTTGCTGGTCTTAAACCTATTCCAACAAACACAAAACTGGTAAGCTTAGGACCAATCGCTTATGAAGTCCTCTACTACTATCTGTTACACAAAGGTGAAACAATACCTATTGTTTCCTATGAAACCTTGGTTGCGAATAAAAACTATTTTTTTCAAAATGCTGCAGATGGCTTTAGCTTTCCTCGTCAAGTTCTATCGGTCATTGAAATAAATCGATTCAAAAAAGAATATAGCCAGGAACCGGTTACGAAAGTTTTTATTGCTAAATTAGCTGAGTGAATAAACAACCCAAATTTAGCGCGCAGGTCTTATAGCGTGGGCGAACAAGCATCTTCACAAAAGTTTAAATTACGCTCCACCTGTACAGTCGCATGATGAATATTATGTTTATCCTTTAACTTTTTAACAAGACTGCTGCGGGCTTCATCACTCAAGGGAACCTCTGGCATATATAGATGGACAGATAATGCATTTTCTTGCGTAGAGATTGCCCAAATATGCAGATCATGGATCTCCTTAACACCTGCCACTGATTGCAATGTTTGACTCACATCATTCCATGATATATTTCTTGGCACACCATCTATTATCAAACGAAAACTGTCGGCAAAGAGTGACCAGGTTCCTTTTAATATTAATACAGCTATTAATAAACCAACCATCGGGTCAATCCAATGCCAATCTGTCCAGTAAATCAGGGCTGCTGAAATAACCACGCCAAAGGAAATCAAAGCATCATAAAGTAAATGCAAAAAGGCAGCGCGAATGTTTAAATCGTCAGAACCACGCATAAACAATGCAGCGGTTGCCCCATTAACGACAATCCCTATACTAGCAACAATCATCACAGAAAGTGCCTGAACGTCACTAGGAGAAAATAATTTGTACACTGCTTCACTAGCAATTATTCCGCAAGTAAAAACAAGTAAGACGCCATTGGCAAGTGCTGCCAGAATGGACGTTTTTTTCATGCCGTAAGTGGTTTGTCTCGTAGGGATACGTTTCAATAAACCATTTGCAACCCAGGCTAGAACCAAACTTAACACATCACCCAGATTATGAATTGCATCAGCAAATAAGCTGGTTGAATTAGCTATATAGGCAAAAATTATTTGAATGACTACAAATAACCCATTCGCAATTATTGCAATCAAAAAGGCGCGGTTGAATTGCAAGGCGCCATGATTGTGGTGATGACTATGGTCATGACCATGATTGTTTTCATGATCATGTTTTTTATCGTGATTTTCTTGAAAGATCATTCCTGGCTCTCCTGATCTTTTTTTGCTTCAAGACTTAGATCATCTTGCTCATTTGAGTAAAAATTAACGCCAATTTTGATGCGTTCCCGCGTTTTATGTTTGCGCCAGGCATTGGTATCGCGTAAAGAATAAACGCAACCGCAATATTCCTGTTTATAAAAATTTTCACGTTTAGCAATTTCATACATTCGGGCAGCACCACCATTTTTACGCCAGTTGTAAGTCCAATATTCCATGTTCGGATAGCGAGCAGCCGCCCGCTGACCGGAATCATTGATTTGATTCATATCTTTCCAGCGTGAAATACCAAGCGAACTGCAGATGACTGAAAAGCCATGTTCATGACCATAGAGAGCTGTCCGCTCAAAACGCATATCAAAACAGGCTGTACAACGCTTGCCGCGCTCTGGTTCCCATTCAAGCCCTTTCACACGGGCGAACCAATTATCTTTATCATAATCAGCGTCTATAAAAGGAATACCATGGAGTTTAGCAAAAGCAATATTCTCATCCTTTCTGATTTCATATTCCTGCACGGGATGGATATTTGGATTATAGAAAAAAATTGAAAAATCAATTTTTGAAAATAGCAAAGCTTCCATAACTTCACCTGAACAAGGAGCGCAGCAGGAATGCAGTAGTAATTTGTCAGCCCCATTCGGCAATACTAATTGTTCTCTTTCAATCATTTTCACTATCCGATAAATTAATAAAATGTTGGCGATAATAATCAAGTTCTGCAATAGAGTCTTTAATATCCTCCAAAGCAAGATGCTTTGATTCTTTGATAAGGCCATTTAATAACTTAGGCCGCCAGTGCTTCACCAATTCTTTAAGCGTAGAGACGTCAAGATTGCGGTAATGAAAATAGGCTGCTAATTCAGGCATGTATTTATACAAAAAACGCCTGTCCTGGCAAATAGAGTTACCACACATTGGAGATCTACCCTTGGCGATATAGTTTTTAAGAAACTCAATGGTCAGCTGTTCAGCTTCGGACTCGGTTGTTGTTGCTTCCTGCACTCTTTTTACTAAACCAGATTGGTTATGCTGGCGAGTATTCCACTCATCCATCCCGGCAATCATGGCTTCACTCTGGTGAATTGCCATAACCGGACCCTCTGCGAGAATATTCAACTGCGAGTCAGTAACAATTGTTGCAATTTCAATAATGCGATCCTTTTCTGGTTCAAGACCGGTCATTTCCAAATCAATCCAAATTAAATTATTATTGCTTTTCATGCTGTTTCCAAGAGTTCAAAATCAATTCTACACAGGCTACTCGTCGCTGATGTAGCGCCTCTTTAATTGCCTCACCCTGATAACCTTGTTCTATCAGAATTTGTGGCGATACTTTAGCACACTCCATTAACACATAAAGCCAATTGGGAGCTTGCTTATAATCAATTTTCCGTCCACGGCCCTGCGCATCTGCCTCACAGGCCAACAGTAGCTTCTCGAATAAGGCAGGGCGACGAAACGCATCTGTCTGCTCAAGAATTTTGACAATAGTTGCTGCCTTTAATTCAAATAAGCGATGAATTTTTAAATGATAGCGCGATACCATCATGGCAAATTTACGGTAATCAACTGGGATTCGCAAACGCTTGCATAATGAATCAATGATATCTGCACCAAGCTCTTCATGACCATGATGTTTAGGCCATTCTCGCATAGGCGTTGCGGCTTTCCCTAAATCGTGAACCAGGGCTGCAAAGCGCACCATTGGTTCCTCTGTAAGTTCAACAGCAGCTTCTAATACTAATAATGAATGCACACCGCTATCTACCTCCGGATGGTGATTGCGTGGGTTCGGTACACCAAATAAGGCATCAATTTCGGGTAGAATAACCTTTAGGGCCGCGCAAGACCTTAAAATTTTAATAAATATCTCGGGATTTTTTTCTTCTAAACTGCCCTGCCATTCCTGCCATACTCGTTCCGAAACCAAATGCACCAACTCACCCTGCTTAACCATTTTATACATTAAGCTTCGGGTCTCAGCTGCGAGTTTAAACCCTAAATAATGATAGCGTGCAGCAAAGCGTGCGACGCGTAAAACGCGCACTGGATCTTCAGCAAAAGCGGGTGAAACATGCCGTAATACTTTTGCCTGTAAATCAGCATAGCCATTGTAAGGGTCGATTAGTTGACCGTTTTCATCCTCTGCCATAGCATTAATTGTTAGATCGCGACGGACTAAATCTTCTTCGAGACTAACTTCTTGATAATCACAATCAAAACCATAATATCCCGGTGCTAATTTACGTTCTGTTCTCGCTAAGGCATATTCTTCTTTTGTTTTTGGGTGAAGAAAGACAGGAAAATCGCGTCCGACTTGTTGATAACCTAGCTTTTGCAATTGCTCAGGTGTTGCTCCGACAACTACCCAATCACACTCTTTTACAGGATAACCCAAGAGTTTATCGCGAACAGCACCTCCTACTAAATAAATTTTCATTACAATGCATTACCCTTGTCAATATTGGAAACCCTTAAAGGCTTTTCATGCCAATTATTTAGGAGATTCTCAGGTTGTTTTCGAAAAGACTAGCTTAGTTTAACATCAAGAGGTATATCTGGTTTATAATGTTGACAAGTATAGACTATCTTTAAACTATGAGTAAAAGACGGATTAACAAACAGCAATCTGCGCGTATTCAAAAAATACAGGCAAATTATCGTAAAAAAAATGATTCTGATGAGTTTATAGCCACGGAAGATGGTCTGGTTCTTACCCGTTTTAGTCGCCATGCAAATATTGAAGACTCTAAAGGTAATCGAATACATTGCTCAATACGTCCAAACATTGACTCATTAGTCGCCGGAGATCGTGTTATCTGGCAAGCTGAGAGTGGGCGTAATGGTATTGTTCTAAGTCGTTATCCGCGCGAATCGATGCTTGGTCGTCCAGACAAACGTGGGGAATTTAGACCCATTGCTGCTAATATTACCCAAGTTATTGTAGTCGTAGCTGCGAAGCCGGAACTAAGCTGGTCTCTGCTAGACAGCTATCTTGTTATGATCGAACGATTAGGTGGGTTAGAGGTTTGCATAGTTTTAAACAAAATGGATTTAGAATCCAAGCATATTCAACAAGAGTTATTAACCTGTTATAAACCGCTTGGCTATCGTGTTTTATTTACTTCAAAAGATAATCATCAGGGATATGATTTACTTAAACAAGCCCTGAATCATCAAGTCTCTGTATTTGTTGGCCAATCAGGTGTTGGTAAATCGTCATTAATCGCTGGCTTATTACCACATGAAAATAACATCCAAACTGCTGAAATATCAGTCAACTCAGAGTTAGGCTGTCATACAACTTCCAACTCCCGATATTATCATATACCAAGTGGCGGCGCTTTAATTGACTCACCCGGTGTTCGCGAAATTGGTTTATGGCATATGCCGATTTCAGAAATCACCCAAGGTTTCAGAGAGTTCCGGCCTCTTATTCCACAATGTAAATTCCGTAATTGCAATCACCTAGACTGCCCTGAATGCGCAATAATCAAAGCGCTGACTAAAGGAAATTTAACCCAAAAACGCTATGATAGTTACCTCAAAATAATCACTCAATTTGGTAAATAATTTTGTCACACCCTTTCGGTGACTCTTTTTAGAATGCGATTAAAGGGAAACTATTTCGTGGTTGCTCGTTTTTATCCATGGGCATTATTGGAGCCAACTGCTTTAAATATTTTTCCATACTGGCTAAATCTTTCTTCTGAGTCGACACTAAAATTAGCTTTGTTACCAACTGATCAAGTGAAGGAACTTCATCATTTTGTATTTTCATGGACGCTTCTAATTTTTTTGCTATTTCTCTATTAAAGTATTCATAGACTTTCTGAAGGTGACCTGGTGTACTACCAAATAGACCGACTGCTTTGTAATTGTAATTGCGGGCAGCCATTTGTGCTAAACGATGAATAAGGTATTCTTTGCTCGATTGATAAACAAGTTGATGATTATCAGCAGCCAGTCTGCTAATTCTAAGGGATTGCAGAATATTAGTTCGATAGCTTAGGAACCTCTCATTATCTAAAAAATTGACAAATAGAATATTCACAGCGATCCATTTTTTGTAACTATTATCAGGTGAAATTAAAATTTTATGGTAGGGATCGAGAAACTCTTTAATGTTTTCTTTAAAATAAGCATTTGTTTTTGCCAAAGACCATAGAAAAATCAATAATAATTGAGGTTCAAAATAAACTTCATTTTTTATATCAAATAGCAACCCATTTTGTATGCGATTCAACCAATCATCGGTATCTGGATATCGTGACCAGGTAGTATTATTAACGGCGGGTTTTACAATATGCTCCATAAGTTGTGCATATAAAAATCGAGCTTGTTTAAAATCACCTTTATCGAGATATTCTTGAACTAAAAGAAAAATCTCTCTACCTGTATCTGTCACTTTATTAGTAACATTGCCCAGCGATATCTCTTTACCTGTTAACACCATATATTGAAAAGGATGAGTCATCAGTGAAGTAATTATAGTCAAAATTCGCCTTGTTGCCTCTTCGTCTGTCAGGTCCTTATAGTCGCTATACACCTTTCTTGTTGAATGTGCACGCATGCTTTCAATGTTAACATTTTGTTCAATAATATCGGGGAATTTAGTATTTGGCGCATAATCAATAATCAGCTTCGCTAAAATTTCTGCCTGACCTGTTACACATACTCTCCAGTTATAGTTTGGAGTTTGAATTAAATCCATTATTTCCTGCACTGTTACTTTACGGCTGCGTAATAAAATTCGATGCCTATAAAGGCTATTTTTTTCATCCTGCGGCAATTCATTAACATAAACTAAAAATTTATCATAACTTGCGGTAGCAATGTCATATGCATCCTTGCCAATCTCGGGGTTGGTTAAACCTTCTACATTTATTAACGTATGAATAACCAAGTCATAAATCTCATTCCATGTCTCTTTGCTAATTGGTGGGTCATCATACTTTTCTTCAATACGGCAAAAATATCTATAAATTTCCGGCTCGGCATGAGCTAGCCGGAGTATTTCAGTGCTATTTAATGGTCTGGGTTCATAGTAATTGCAATTGGAAAAAGTTCCATTTGACTTATAGTGGGCCATACAATTACGTAAAAAAATGAGTTCGTCTCTATTTTGAGACACAATATAAAGTTGTAAAGGATAGGTGGTCAGAAGTTCTTTGTGGGTTAGATCATAATCGTATCTTAAAGTTGGCATAAGTAGTCTATAATAATTCTTAATATATTTTGCACCGGCCAAAAATTGAGCTAACCGAATCCAGGGGTGATTGGCAGCATTTTTGATGTAGCGTGTGTAATCAAGTTTAGTGTCGATAATTGTATCCCAGCGCAACGCATACACAGCCTGGATTTTTCTAACTAATTCTGCACGTACCTCCTCTTCAGCAATTTCAGCTGCATTAATCAGGAGATCTAAGTAACTTAACAACTCTGTATGGAGATCCTTGACTATACTTGTATCATTTACTTTTAAGGCGATAACCAAGTCTTTTAAAAAATTTAGATCGAAATTAGCTCCAACCTTTAATCCTTCATAGGCTGGTTTCAGTCTGTCGTTTTGACTTACCAGAGAGGGGTCAATTTCACAAATCCATCTGGCAACGCTTATAAGCTTTATACTTAACCCAGTTCGGTTTTCTTGCATGCAATCTAGCAAAATTTCTACTAAAAAATAGCTTTCCTCGTTTACTTTAATTTGTGCCCCATAGAAATTATTAACTTCAGATATAAAACATGTGGCTAAATAATTACTGAAATGTTTAAAACTGCTCTGAAAGATTTCAAAATTACCATTTTCGTTTGTTGCTTCAAAATAGTTTTCGATCATCTCAAGGAGGTATGGCAATAGGTAAGTTGAACAAGCACCATTATCTTGCCAAGTGGGTGCAATTTCTCGCTTTACATAATCCCAAAAACTAGCATATGAATTACCATTATGTGAATTACTATTATTTGTCTTGAAAGCTAATTTCTTTCCGCGTTTGCAACGGATACGGTTAAGCTCATTTAGGGTTAAAGGTTTGAGTCTTGTTTTTTTTTGTTTTCCGCCAATCCCAAAAACTCCGGAAGCATAGAGTGATAAAAGTCGATGCCAGCTATTATTATTTGACAGAAAAATTGAACGTGCATCAGGAACCAGCTTTAATCGTGAAAAATTATTAGGATCTTTATTAGCAAGTACTGGTATAAGTAACAGCAAATAGGGTTTTTGTAAGCTCGGCGCAACGCTTTTAGCAAAAGAAACCCAAGGAGCATTTACACCGCCTGTATAAAAGGTATAGTCATCGAATTTATCGGCTACTTTCAGCCAACGCTTAGCAAATAAATCGTCAATCAATGCAAAATAATCAGTATCAAGAAGCGTTCCAGCAGGAATTTCACGGATCGTGCCTACCTTAGGAAACTTAGTTTCCAACCTTTCTAAAAACTCTAAATCACTTTCATTCAACTTAGTTTTTATTACTGTCAAAGATTGTATAAATTCTTCAACTTGAGCCAATACCGGCGTAATTATAGAAAGGTAAGGTTGTTGCCTGTATGGTGCCAAATCTCTGGCAAAAGAAATCCATTTTACGCCACCTGCATAAAAGCTATAATCCTCTAAGTTTTCAATTACTTTCAGCCTTCGCGTTGCAAACAGATGTTCAATCCAAGTTATATCTTCTTCAATAAGCCCTTCATTGTTTGAATTTTCATCATCTCCCCCGTTATGAACATCAGGAAATTTGCCTTCTAAACTGCTTAATAGCTCTAAATCAGTTTTATTCAGCTTATCTCTTATTGCAATCAATGATTTTATAAATTCCTTCTTTAAGCGGACTAACATACTCATCTACATCCTTTAAATGGTAACTAATTCTACAGTAATCAAAAAATCCAGGCAGTTTGACATGGGACTGACCGAGTCTCATAAACAAGAATGTAAAAATGAGAATATAATTTTTTAATTTTTCATCTTTTATTTGATTTAAAAGAATGATGCTTATAACTTATGATAACCATACACTAATTATACAAGTTATTTGCTGTATCTACATTAATAAGACGATAAAAATTTTACGATGATAAAGGTGATCTGCTTTAGAGCGTGGATTGTCACTTACTTTGATATTATACATAAGGATGAATGTGATGAATTAACCTCATTCGATCTTTATATTTTATTAAAAAAGAAACTTTCACCAAATAAAAAAAGCGGCAATAAGCCGCTTTTGGATAAAGCCCTGGCGATGACCTACTTTCACATGGGGAAACCCCACACTATCATCGGCGCGGGTCTGTTTCACTTCTGAGTTCGAGAAGGGATCAG
>JACCSX010000186.1 GCA_013812775.1 Tatlockia sp.
ATCACTTGGGACAAACGCCCGTTATAGCTGCTGCTTTTGAAGATAGAACAGCACTTTTTGAAATACTTTATAAGGCTGAGCCTAATGATAATTTAAAGCTTGTTTTGCTTAAACAACTGCGCGCTTCTAAAATACCTAGAAAAATATTTGACAGAGTAGTTCAACTTATTTCTATTCAAGAAGGCCTCTGTGATGCACATCAACTAGAGCAAAAAAATAAAGCCGAAAAAGTTGCATTAGAAGCTCAAGGCTACACTTCTCTTATGCTCTCAGTTTATTTTAAGGACGTCGTAGACTCTACTGACAGTCAAGAAATTAATGCTCAAGTATCTAAAACCGGTATTACCTCACTTATGCTCTCTACGGGTCATCCAAAAAATAACGCACTTTTACAACTATTAAGTCTACCAAATATAGATATCCATGCTCAAGATAGCAATGGCAAAACAGCATTAACACATGCTATAGAACACGGCAATACTAATGCTATCTACCATCTTACAAAAGGTGGAGCATCTTTAATACCTACTCAAGCTAGTCAAGCAGCACTAAAAACTCCTCAATCTCATACTCTTTTTAACGAACCTTTTATCATTAAATTAATGCCGATTTTAATGCGTAATAATGATGTGGAGGGGATAAGATTTCTTCTCTATAATGGTTTTAAATGCTTTGCTAAAGATAAAGAGGGCAAAACTGCTTTACATTATGCTGTTGATTTTAATAGAACTGAAATAGCACTGTTACTTCTTGATGCTGGAATACCTCTTAATATTCAAGATAAACACAAGGTAACCGCTTTAGAGCATGCAAACAATATTTATGGAAACAACAATAGTAATGAAACTACTATACAGCATATTCTACATTGCTACGAAATTGCTGCAGCGAGCTCTACAAATCTAGTTTTGCTTAAAAATCTGGGCAACCCCTATTTTATAGAACAAAAAAATAATAGAAAAGTTCTTGCGGTTATAGTTGCCGCAACCTTTGGCTACAATGATGTAGTTAAGTTGTTACTCTCAACTGGTTTTAATGATACTACAGCTCTTATAAAAGCCTTCTTTGAAGCAACACGATTTAATAGAATATCCACCCTAGCCCTACTACTAGAACATGGAGTTGATGTTAATTCTGCTAGTAATTCACAAAATAATACAGGCCTTATGATAGCAGCAGGCAAAGGTCACCTAGACTGCATCAAGTTTCTTATAGAACATGGAGCAAAAATTGAATGTAGAAATACAGAAGGATACAATGCTTTAGATTTTGCTTTAGGGGGCCTACAATTGTCCGCAGCGTCTTTGCTTTTAGAATATGGCGCGGAATTAAATTATAATCCCATACCCCATGACGCGTGCTTACAAAAAGCAGCCTACGACGGAAACACAAAGCTTGTAGAACTTCTACTTAAAAAAGGCGCCAATCCTCATGTGATAACAGATGGCACACTTCCCTTAGTAGTTGCTAGTGAAAAAGGCCATACTGGTATTGTAGAGTTACTTCTTAACATACCTGGTATAGATCCTAATGCACAAGATCAATATGGCAAGACAGCTCTTATACATGCTTGCTCCTCTGGTCACAACAACATTGTAAAGTTATTAATTGAAAAAAAAGCTAATCTTAACTTACAAGATAAATTTGGCAATTTACCTTTAATGCTAGCTGCATACAGAGGTCATACCGAGATTATAGAGCTTCTTCTTAACGGACCTGATGTAGATCCTAATGCACAAGATCAACATGGCCAGACAGCTCTTATACAGGCTTGCATCTTTGGTCATAGCAGCGTTGTAAAGTTATTAATTGAAAAAAAAGCTAATCTTAACTTACAAGATAAATTTGGCAATTTACCTTTACTAACGGCATTAAGCAGAGAATTTAGACCAATTGCAAAAACCTTACTTGAAGCTGGAGCAAACCCAAATATACCAAACAAAGAGGGCACCACTGCTTTATTGCTAGCTGCGAGTACAGGTTATATAGATATTGTAGCGCTTCTCCTTAGCGTACCAGGCGTAGATCATAATACACAAGATCAACATGGTCAGACAGCTCTTATACAGGCTTGCGCCTTAGGTTATAGCGATATTGTAAAGTTATTAATTGAAAAAAAGCTACTCTTAACCTACAAGATAAATTGGGCCTTACACCTTTAATGGCCGCATCAATTAAAGGATTAATACCAATTACAGAAGTATTGCTTGAAGCTGGAGCAAACCCAAACATAGTAAACAAAAACGGTAGTACTGCTTTATTGTTAGCCGCGTATGAAGGTTATACCGAGGTAGTAAAACTTCTTCTTAACGCTGGAGCAGATACCAACTTAAAAGATACAAGTAATGAGACAGCTCTTATAAAAGCTGTAGCCAGTGGCCACATTGAAATTGTTAAGCTCTTACTTACTACAAAATCGGATCCTCAAACACAATTTGAAAGCCTTAATACTGCCTTAAAAGCAGCTAAGAGCAGAGAAATTAAGCAATTACTAATTGCCGCTATTTCTCAGTGCCAAAAGAGTAATAAAAATAATGTTCAAAAATAAAGTAAGCCCAACATCCTCAAAGGTAAGATTCTATTGCCAACTTAATGGCGCCCAGATGGATAGTATTGAGAGACTTTATCCATCATCAAAACATGCCCTGTATGTCAAAATATCAATGAAGTACTATTGTTAAAAGATCGTGCTTGGCAGTGCTTACCATGATAGAGATATAAATGCTGCTCTAAATATTCATACTGTTGGGGGCGTCAACAATTAGGCTAGTAAATGTAAGACCATTTAATAGAGCTATCTCCGTTTGAATCGAGAACCTCACCAGCTTTAGCTATGCGAGTACGTCACATAAGTGAGCGTAAGATTCCTAAACCTATAGTAACTGCTTGCTGTGCTCTAAGTATAGTAGGGGTAAGTTTGCTAAAAATAAAATTAGATCGTTTAAGATCTTCCTTCTCTGCTAGAGTCAAATCTCCTTCAGGACCACTCAGTATTATAAGCTCTTGGTAGTTGTTTTTTGACAGTTTTGGAAGAACTTCTGATAAAGGATCTCCCGCTGCATCAAAAAACAGATGACAATTATTATCCTTATCAAGCTTAGTTAACCATAGTTCTAGTGAGAACACTGGCAATAGTACAGGTACTACAAATTGTTTTGCTTGTTCAGCAGCTGCTACAAGGATTTTTTGGGCACGTTGCAACTCTTTTTCATCACCCCAAGAACGGCCTGTTTTACGTGTTGTTAAGGGCTGGATAGCTG
>JACCSX010000195.1 GCA_013812775.1 Tatlockia sp.
CTGCGTTCTTTAACTCTGCAGCAGTAAATCCTGCATCTCTTAATTCCTTGGCAGTATAACCTGCGGCCTTCAGTGCTGCAGCGCTACAGCCTAAGGTCTGCTTGATTGTAGCTGCTGATACTCCTGCAGCACGAGCTGCTTTTAATGATGCAACACTACAATCGGCTGTTCTTCCTGCAGCTATAACAGGGGCAGTTTTGACTCCAGCTGCTAAAAGTTGCTGAGGGGTAAACCCTGCTTCCAATAATTCTTGCGGAGAAAAGCAAGAATCTGATAAGGCCTTAGGTCCATAGCCACTATTTTTTAAAGTTACAGGGCTGCAATTGTTGATCTCACGGATACGTCTAGCCGAAACCCCTTGCTTAAATAATTCTGAGAGCCGGGCCGGTTCGCAGCCTGCAGCACGAATTGCATTATCAGTCGTCGCCATTGCTGCAAGAACCTGCGGAGATTTTACCCCTGCTTCTGACACTTGTTTTGAGGTAAATCCAGCATTAGCCAAATCCCTATCAGTAAAACCAGCTTCCTTAACGTCAGCAGCCGTACAACCAGCATATTGTCTGATTAATTTGGCGCTGACCCCAGCTAAACGCTCTTTTCTTAGGGCACCAGGATCGCAACCGGCGTTTTTAACATCAGCTGGAGTTATCCCTGGCGGTAATTCAGATTCTGCAGCTGCTATCTCGCCGGGAGTAAATCCAGCATTTGCTAATTCATCAGGAGTGAATCCTGCATTAAGTAAGTCTCTGGCTGAATAACCTCCCGCTTTAAGTTCGGCAGGAGAAAATCCAGCATGTTTCAAATCAGCAGCACTAAAACCTGCGTCTTTTAAATCTTGGGCTCTAAAGCCTGCAGCTTTTAATTGTGCTGCACTACAGCCACTAATACGACGGATTGCCGAAGCGCTAACACCTTGCTCTCTTAATTTCCTTAAAGCATCAACCTGACACCCTGCGCTACGAACGGCATTATCAGATATTCCATTCGGTAAACCACTGGCTTTTGCTATGTCAGCATCAGAAAAACCTGCTCCTTTCAGCTCACCATCGGTAAAACCACCATCTTTCATTTGTTGGGCTGTAAAACCAGCATTGCGTAATTCGCAGGCATCAAACCCACATTGCCTTAATCTACCAGCGCTAAAACCAGCATCTTTTAGCTGACGCGCATTAAATCCCGCAGCTCTGAGTTCTTTACATGAACAAATTTGTTCTAATTTCGCAACGGGGTAACCATTATCTTTTAGTTGCGTACAGCTGCAAGCAGCTTTCACGTCAGCAGCTGTAGCACCTTCATTTATAACCTGAACCACGCTCGCCTTAGAGCAACTGCTATTTTGCAGGGTTTGCAGCCAAGCGTTACGCTGAGCGCCCGCCTCATCTTCTCGCGCCAAAGTAGAAAAACCAACGCCGCCCTCTCCAGACCCTGATTCTCCCACAGGCTGCACACCTTCCCCCAAGGCTTGAGTGCGTATAATCGTGGGGATTGCGCTAGACCCAGATTTCAATGCCGTAGAGGCCTGATCAACGTTCTGCATTTCCTGTAATTTTGCATATTGTACCGTAGGGTTAAGTGCGCCTGGAATTGATTGAATACCACCTGGCGAAAGAGTCACACTTGACCCTGCAGGCACTTCTTGATTGGCAAATTTTAATTTATATACACCAATTATAACTGCTGTAAGAAGAAGTATGGCTGTAAATATGATGATTACCCGCGTGCGGGTATTAGTAAAAAGCGATTTAAGATTCTCTTTTCTTCCTGCCATTTGATTATAACCCTTCCACCTTAAGCTGCATGACCTTCCCATGCCAGGAAACCAGTAATACCGGAGATTTTTGCATTTCGTAGGCATGCATACCATCAGCACTAGTCATGCTACCGATCCAACCCGGAGATAAAATTGTAAGATTTGTTCTTACATACATTATGTCGTTGAGGATCCATGCCCTCGCATCGCCACCACTGACAGTTAAGCGTTGACTACCTGCTGGAGGTACTCCATCAAGAACATGCAGCAGGACATCATTTGCACTGGGTGGAATTCCTTCCTCTAAGGGCATCCTTTTGGCATTGGGACCATAACCTTGTATTCTTAAATCAACTCGGTAATCAACTGCTTTCTGACCCGGAATTAAGGTTAACATAACGGGAGTATTCAATCCCTTCAACCTCACCGCGAGATTACCATAATTGTATAATTTCAATGCTTGAATCATTAGGGTGTTAGATGTTTTATCCCATTCGATATTGAAAGAAGAGGGGTCGCCTAAATCATAAGCACTAATAGGCCAAGGTGCTCCCGTCGAATCGAGAAAAACCAGTGAAGACACAAAGCCCTGGGATAAACGAATAACTGGCGGTGTTGAGCCTGGTGACAAGTTCACAAATTGGGAGGTTGCAGTCGGTTTAGGCGGGGTTCCTGCCGTCGAGGTCTGAGCAAACTCTTGCGAATGATAAATTTGTTTTAAACGGATAATTTGTTCTGGGCTTAGCGGGAATAGTTGCCTGGCAACGCCTTCGAAAGATTTAAGATCAATCAAGGCATTATCAGCATCCGTTAAAACTGCAGTTTCCGAAGTAGGCTGTTGCTGCGGTAAGCCTGGAGAACTATTAGCTGCACCTATTGGTGCTGGCGCAACACTTGAAGGAGCCGGTCTGGCTGTTCTATTTGCGGGTGAGTTGCCAGTGGCATTATTAGTTTGATTTGTACCTGGTGGTGTTAAACTTTGCTGTAAAAGACGTAGTTGTTGTAACGCTTGCTTAGCGGACTCAGAATCGTTGGCAGCATAAGCTGAAATTGGCATTGAACCAAGCATCAATAAAGCGCTCAATCCAACCAAATAAGTAGCCCCTAATTTTATTTTATTCTTCATGAACCTATTCCGCCACTTGCAGGCCCTACGACAAATTGAGATATACCAATACCACGCGGAGAATTCAACGTTGACACCCGGGTTATTAACATGGTAACCACATTATTTTGCTGCGAAAATTCACTGGCACTCTGATAAGTTACTAAAATAGGCATTTGCACTCGCCAGGAATAAATTCCATTAAGCAAACCCTTCTGCAAGATGATAGGTGCTCGCGTCGCTACAGCAGATACAATTAATTTCTTCGCTTTTACCGCATCCAGATTATTTGATTGTTGTAATGCATTTAGGAATTGCGACCAGCCATCAGCAGTAAAGAAGCCTGAAGAGGCCTGTAATTCATCGCGGTAGTTTACAAAGTTATAAGTAAATGCAGCAATTGCCGCCTGATTTGCCCACTGCAAAACCGCTGAATCCGATTGGTTAGGTTCATCCAATGGAAATAAAGGTGTAATCCGGCCGCTAATTGATGTTGCAAAATATTTAGGAGCAGGCGGATGCGTTAGAAAATAGACTAAAAGTGAAGTCAATATAAAGTTAATTATTATTGAAATCAGTAAGGCGACCATGGTTTTACGTTGACCGTCGCGGTAAAACTCGTTTCGCAATGTAACAGCCGTTAAAGCGTCTTCAGCCATAATATCCTCAATTAGTCAGGTATGATCTTTACAGTATTATCATTTGGAGGATCAGTCTCCAACAAGGGCGTTGCTGAATAGTTCGGTTGTTCTAGTGGATTTAATTTTACCGGTGGAGTAATGCCACTGGTTGCATAAAAATCGCGTACTGGCTGATGGAAATATAAATAATAAATAGCCAGGCTTAATAGAAAATTTATTAATAATGAAATAATAAGAGTTCTTCCAGCCACACGGTAAGTGCGGATATAAAAAGATTTAGAATTTATTATCTTATTCCAAGCCTCTCCAGCCATTAAATCCCCATTTAAACAATTGCGTCTCTAAAAGTAATCTCTATTCGCGAATTAAACGTTTTATCCCCGCTCTCTGAATAACCCATTATCGGCTTATCACTACCTGCTCCTTCAGTAAATATAAAGCGACTATCTATACCCTGTGACCACAAGTAATCAGCGACAGCTCTAGCCCTTGCTAAGGTTAGCGCATGTTCACGTTTTGCGGAAACATATTTACCGGTATAACTTGTTACTGTAATAGCAACTTTACGAAATTGTTTTAAAAATCGCACTACATTATTTAGCAAACCGTATGAACCCCAAGTCAACTGCGGCGATTGGTTAGGAAAAAGTGCAACAGATGGGATGCTTATTAAATAATCCTGACCTATTGTAATAACCGCAACCCCACATCGAATTAGACTTTTTTGAATCTGTATAACCGCCTTATCATCTGCACCTCTGACCTTAGAGGGTAGCCGTAAGAGATTTTCCGGGGGATAATATATTTTTGTCTTGCATCCAAGCAAAAGTAAGGATGCAAGCAGAGTGGCATGCCATGTTGAAAAAGCAAATAGGCCAACACGCAATCGTCTCACTACCACCTCTCACTGTTTTAACCTGGAAAAACCATCTGCGTTGCAAAACCAGTTCAATTTAGCTTTTTGCAAAGGAATGATGGAAATAAGTTATTTTATCAGCAGACTATGCTGACGCGCCATGTTTATAACTGTTTTTATGGATTTAATTAAATTTACCCTAGTGTTGAAATAAAAGCATACTAATCATTGCGTTACAAGCAGTTATTGAAAATTCCGATATTTTCCTGTCCCTGTGGTTAAAAATTACACTACAGGGGTGTGAGATAAAACGATCTGTTTAGCTTTAAAATAATCTAAGACTCTTCAGCTTTGGCTTTGGCTTTAGCTTTTTCACGATCAGCACCAATTTTA
Organism: Tatlockia sp.; assembly: GCA_013812775.1. Taxonomy (GTDB): domain Bacteria; phylum Pseudomonadota; class Gammaproteobacteria; order Legionellales; family Legionellaceae; genus Tatlockia. Next base: position 4,746 of record JACCSX010000195.1, read on the forward strand.
TCATTAAGTCCTTTGACTAAAATAGTTAGATCGTCACCAGATATATAATCTCTTTCTTGGGGTGGATAGCTTGTTGCCGTCTGGAAATCTTTGATCAATTCATTTGCCACTGTTCCCGCATATTTATCTTTAGCACCGCTCGCTCTTTCGATAGTGGTCAAATAATTTCTTGTCTCATTAATTGGTAGTAGCGACATGGAAAACTGTTCAACATCTTTAACGAGGAGGGGTAACCCATCTTTTGGTTTGCGAAGTTGGCTAAAGATGGTTAAAGCACCTTCCTCTTCTTCTACTATAAGCTCTTCAACAGGCTCAGGTTCATTATGACTATGAAAGGCCAACAATGCTGCAACACCACGCTCAATAGGTTCAGTTACTGTGGACTCACGCAAGGCTGCAGTAATCAGATTAATTTCTTCGGTATCCACTTCTTTTTCAATAGAGATGTCACCGCTCTCGATTACCTTTTGGAATCCGGCTAATTGTTTTTGCAATTTATTCAAATAGTCATCTGGTGGCGGCTCTACTTTTAAAAATTGATTTAGTTTGAGTCGTTTAACCGGCGCAGGATTAGCGTAAAACATACGTGCGCGCACGATTTTGGATCTAAAAAAGATATGCGCCTCACCCTCAGTCTGATCTTTTAAGTCTAATAAATCGATACGGGCCCGTTTTTCAAAAGATGAACTTTTTGTATCCATATAGCTATTGGCTATACTGGAGTCTTTTGTTTGAAAAGAATCTACCTTGGTTACATAGGCTTCACCAGCAGTTTTGGTGAAAAAATCCCAAGTTTCGATAGGATCTTCAAGTTTCATACAGATTTTAATGTTGGTATTAGCACCAATAGAAGCAGCTTCTTCTTTTGAGGCTTTTTGGAACGCTGGCAAATCCTGCCCAGCGAAAATAGCGGAGAAACCAAGCGAACGTGCCTGGGCTGGTACAACAGCAAAACCTTGTACCGCATAATAGCCATATTCATCAAGGATACACATATAAGGTGTGGGTGCATTGGTTGGCTTACGTAAAATTACATCTCGATAGTCTCCTTCAACCTCATCTCCCAGCCCGGCAGCCATCATTGCCTTTAAAGAGGAAACAATAACTTTACCCAGATTTGATAATTCATCAGGTGATTTTTCCAAAGCTGGCAATAGCACCACTAAAATGCGTCGATTAAGAACTACGTCTTTAAAATCCACTTCTGCCAAGTTTGTTCTAATAATATGACCATAGGTATCTGCTAATGATGAAAACACCCGTACTAGCTGCATGGTAATAAAACCGTGTTGCTCCAGAACCTGGGAAACCTGTTTTCCTTTTTTCTCTTTATTATAGCCAGGCAGGTTAAAAACATAGTTACGTATAGGGTCGGTGACTAATTTGGGTACAGACTCAATATTGAGACTTTCCTGATCGTCACGTGGAAAAACTTTATCGAGAACAATGGCTTCTATTCGGGTTATGTCAAAATAGTTACGGATTGTATTTGCATCAAGTAAAAGAGCACCTTCATCGCGCATATACACGAGTAATTTCATCAAGGCTTCAACGAAAGATATTGCACGGTTCTTCCACATATCACCATCCGATGATTGGCCAGAGGACCCCATCAAGCTAACTACGAGCTGAGTGAGCATGCTCGATGAACCCTGGCAAAAAGGATTTAAGGTATTTGATAACCGTTTTTCTTGTGGCCCGATAATGTCTCGCGCACCGGTCATGAAGTTAATTAGCAATAAATCATCTTCACGGCCCATGCTCCGCACCATGGAAAATATCTTGGCATAAAGTGAGTTATCACCTTTACCATCCACATAAATAAATCCGCTTGCCTGCACTAAAGCATTATAAGCTAAGGAAACCAGGGCTTCTGTTTTACCACTACCGGTAGAACCAAAGATAAGCAGATGGGTCCTTAAATCTTCATTTGCAAACCAAAGCTCTTCTCCAGTTTTGCGGTCATTACCAACAAAAGCAATCCCACGAGCAACGTTAGGTGTACCAATTCCTGGTTTTAAGTCATTGTAATCTTTTACACGTGCAACCTGGGGTAACCTGAAAGGAAGTTTTTGTTTACGAGTGTAACTGAAAAGAAAGCATAGGAAACCGATAACAAGTATCAGACTGGCAAGTTCAGAAACATAATAAGCAAGAGCCGCCAAAGAAACCAATACTATCGAAATATTAGTAGGATCTGCAAAAAAATCACTCAGCCGTTGTCCCAGAGTGCGGGTATCCCGCAGCAATAAGGTAGGATCTATTTCATGACGCGAATCTATACCACGCATTAGGGTTGCAACTCCTGCATTTCTTTAGGGGTTAATTTAATTTCTTTAATTGCACCTTCCAGTGCTTTTATTGCTTCATCGATCATGGGAACCAAACAGCGTCTTCCCATTTCTTTTTCTGCACGCCAATGGGCAAAGGGGCCTCCGACTTCGGCAAAAGGTGTTTGTCTGCCTATACTGTTAAGCATATACCATAATCGTCTATCCAAGGGCTTTAACCATAAAAATTCAGAGGTAGGAACCACACCATCATCTCTTGACGCTTCTAATAAGGACGACATTACTGTTAAAAGATAAGCATTCTTTGCTAGAATTTCCTGCACGATTTCGGTATTCTGATATTTTTTTAACACCGATCTCGCAATAGTAAAATCTGGTTTACCCGCTGTGCAGGTTTTATCAAGAGTTTCCAGGATTAAGGTAGCCGAGTCTCTATCGCGGTTCATGCGCGCCATAAATACAGCAGCCAAAGCATAAGCCTGGGGAGGACATCGTTCAAAACCATCCCAGTAAGGTCCTAATTGTAAGGTGAAAACACGCTTTGCATCCCCTTTTCTAATGCCGGCAGTCATCTCTTGTCCGGGAACTGGATTATCTAAAAGCGCATCATTCTTTTTTAATAAATTATATTTGCGGGCGAACTCCATAGGAGTTAAAGCCATAGCCCAAGGGCCTTTATTTACATCCTCATTCGTTAAGTCTTCTTTAATAACGGGCATGATGGCAAGCCAATTTTGTTGCTCCTGAGCGCGCAGGGTTTTCATGCTATGGGTTTTTCGGAATTTAAGAGTAATATTAGATTTATAAAGAAAAAAAGCTATTATCACAAGAATTACCACAACCGGATAACGAATGTAATCACCAACAGACCGAGTCATCACTACGAATTGATCCCAATCAACCGTGGCAGGGTCAATTGTTTGCATAAGATAGACATTGTTTTCAAGATGGGGATTGCTAACGAAAAGACTAACCAATTTTGCCTGGAGCACATTTAAATAGAAAACAAAGGCAACAATATATTGATGCGCAACTTTCCAAATTATGAACACAGTAATAAATAACAGCACCGTAATCCAAACGGGTGCCATTGAATTATCGCTACTGCCGCCCTGCTGCTGTTGTTGTTGACCCATTTGGTATTTTCAAAACAAGATGATTGATAAATTCAAGTATATACCCTGTTTAAGCCGGGCGCGAGGCTTAAGAAATGTAAAGATGATCGGAGTCTTTAAACTGATGGAGTAGAGGTTAAGAGTTTGGTTTATTTTTAACCAACCGTCCCTTTGTGAAATTATAAGTGCCTGACAAATGTACAAAGCGAGTAATGTTCTCAACATTTAAAGTGCGATCCTTAAGACTCATTAAGGGCTTGCCAAACTTATCGAAAGCTATCTTATCTTCGTGAACATTCAATATATCGGTTTGGGCAATATAAACTGCAACATAGGCTTCATTAATTTTGTTTTCTTTAGATTTGATTAAATTTTTTACTCCTTCCTCCTCCGCATAGATGGGGCGAGAAATTATTTGACGTGGCAAATTGGCAAGGATGCGTTCCCAGGATTGCAAATTGTTTCCTTCAAAAGAATAGAGAGCAATATATACTTCTTTCTGACTAGCTCTTTGGAGTGTTTGATGTGCTGAAGCTGTTTCCCTTGCCGATTGCGCTAAATTATGTTTAGAACTTAATTGCATGGCAAAATTATCGCGTATTTCTTGTAAATTCTTACCAATGACCCGTAAAAAATTAGATTCATCCCAAGGCCCTGTTTCAATCGCTTTATCAAGAGCTTCCAAAATGGCATCAGATTGTTGTTTTGTTAATTCATTTTTCATAAGAGGTTTTGGAATTTTAAAACATTAGATCCCTATTCAGGGCATTATAACAGTATTCAGCAATAACGCCGAATACTAGTTATAAGGTAAATTAGAACCCGGGTTTTGGTGTTGACTGGCTTGGTTGTTGAGAATCAGAAACTTTTGGTAGACCTTGACCAATATAGTTAAAATCTTCGTTCAAATTTTTAAGGATTTCTGAACCCCGGGCATTTTCCACCTTAGGGTTAATCGCTTGCATTTTGCTCATTTGTGTACGCATTTCGCCTATTTTTCTTACCATTTTTTGTAAATCATCTGTTCCCACACCTGATGACTCATGCTCTGATTTTCGTGAATCATTAAAGGGATCATTAAAGAACGGTAAGCCGGCCATTGTGTACTCCATACAAATATCTGTTATTAAGGACACAATAGCAGATCTAACCTTAAGAAAAACTTAAGGAAAGTCAAACTTTCACTTTTTTTACACTTTGTTATAAAAAAATAGCTCTGTTTATATTTGCGGCAACAAATAAGCAATAAAGCGGACAAAATCAAGACCTTGCGGGGAAAATATATAGCTTAAAAATTAATCATACATTAATTCATCCAAGGGCGTGTAGTCCTTGCTAGGACCTCCCTGGATTAATTCATTTAACACGTCCGTCATACAAAGTAAGCGCAAAGCGTTTGGTGTCACTTCATCAAAGACAACACGAATTCCCAAAAGCGCCTTTTCCGCCTCATCAAAAGTAGCACCCAGGC
>JACCSX010000202.1 GCA_013812775.1 Tatlockia sp.
ACAGAGCTAATGCTGCTATACAGAGAAATAACAAGCTATAACCAGGAGGCCAAAGTAACTGATTTTTTTATTGAAAACCGGCAAAGATAATTGTCGCGAACCGGCAAAGATAATTGACGTTTAACACATCATCAAATTTAAAGAATTCTGAGTCAGATTTATTGGAACTTGAAAATAAAATAAAAGGGGCTGAATATGAACTGCTTAAATTTAAGGAAAGTCGGCATCAACTTATACAATCGCCTATCGATGGTATTGTAACCAATATTTTTTTCCGCCAAGGTCAAAGAGTGCAGCCTTCAAAACCTTTAGTCCAAATTATCCCGAGCGATTCTAATTTTGTCGCAAGATTATATATACCTTCTCGCGATATCGGTTTTCTCAATGTAGGGCAACAGATAAATATAAAATATGATGCCTATCCGTCGCAACGCTTTGGTTTTTATCAAGCGACCATAAAGGAAATCAATCACACTATCTTAACGGATGATAAAGAAGACAAACCAATTAAAGTTAGGGAGCCTTATTATAAAATTAAGGCAGAGATTAAAGCGCAATACGTAAAGGTATATGGAAAAGAGGTGGCATTAAGTCATGGTATGACTTTGACGGCTGTGATTAGAGGTGAAAAGAAGAAAATTTGGCAATGGGTTATCGATCCCATTTATAGTTATTATGGAGATAACCTTTTATGACTATAGATGCCAAGAGTATTTTCAAAGGCAAAGCCAAAAAATTACCTGTTATTAAACAAGCCCAATTTTCTGAGTGTGGGCATGCCTGTGTGGCTATGATAAGCAATTATCATGGTCACGAAATAGACTTGTTTTCGTTAAGGGCTATAGAGGAACCATCGATGAATGGTTCTTCAATGCTGGATTTAATTCGCTTGCTGGAGGGGTTGGATTTTACTACGCGTGCAATTAGAATTGATATTGAGGAGTTAAAGCTCGTCCAGTGCCCAGCTATATTGCATTGGAATATGAATCATTTTGTTGTTTTAAAGTCAGTTCATAATAAATATATTGTGATACACGATCCTGCTGTTGGTGAGCGTAAAGTATCCTGGAATGAATCCTCATCTTCGTTTACAGGAATAGTCCTTGAAGTTAACAAAGCAGAACACTTTTCTATTATTCAAGCAAAAAGCAAACTTGCCTGGTTTGATTTGTTTAAAAATATTAGAGGATTAAAAAACAGTTTAATAATTTTGTTATTTTTATCCTTGGCGATTGAAGTCTTTATTTTATTAAATCCACTTTTTATTCAATATATTACTGATAATGTAACGAGTTCAAATAGTTTTAATAATTTATATGTGGTTGTGGCAGGTTTTCTTATTTTAACTCTATGTCATACCCTTTTAGAGTATATGCGCTCTCAATTTGTCGTTTATTTAACAAGCCGCATGGGAGAGTATTTTTCTTCAGGTGTAATGCATCATATGCTGAGAATACCCTATGATTATTTTGAACGCCGCCATAAAGGAGATATCTTATCCAGGTTTCACTCAATCAATGAGATTCAATCTAAAATAACTACGGATTCAATCAACACCTTACTGGATGGGCTGGTCATTGTTCTAGCCTTAATGATTATGTTTGTTTACAGTATAAAACTGACATTGATTGTGCTATTAGCATTGTTGCTATATACGACCTTAAGAATTCTTAGCTATAGGCATCATAAAAAACAAACTGAACTTTCAATTAGTGAACATGCCAACGTTAACTCAAAATTTTTAGAAATAATCCAAAGCATTATGTCGATTAAGCTTTATTCTAAAGAAAAAGCGATGTTTCAGGGGTGGCAAAATCACTTTATTAAAGCAATGAACGCGGATATTAAAATATCAAGAGTGAATATTTTATATACTACTGCTACTATCTTCCTTTTTAATATAGAGCATATTCTAGTAATTGCCTTAGGCGCGTTGTTGGTGATGCATAACCGGTTTTCGGTGGGTATGCTAATGGCCTTTCTTGCTTATAGACAAAGTTTGGTCAACAAATCCTCATCCTTTATCCAGAAATTGTTCGATTATAAATTAATATCCGTTCAGTTAGACAGGGTTGCTGATATTTTAATGCAGCCAGTAGAGGAGCAAAAAACTAGTAATTATTTAGATAAGCACGTGAAAGGCGATTTAAAAGTAATCAATTTAAATTATAGATATGGACAGAATCAGAATTGGATTTTAAACGATATCAATTTTCATATAAGTCCTGGTGAGAAGGTGGCTATAACCGGTTCTTCGGGAGTCGGTAAAACAACCTTATTAAAAATTATGCTGGGACTAATATTGCCATCCCATGGCGAAGTTCTTGTTGACGATATCTCCATATCAATACTAGGATGTCAAAAATATCGAAGCTTATGCGCATCTGTTATGCAAGACGATACCTTAATCTCTGGTTCAATACTGGATAATATATCTTTCATGGATACCCAAATTGATATTGTTAGAGTCTATGCGAGCGCAAAAACTGCCCAGATCCATGAGGATATTTTAAAAATGCCTATGGGTTATGAAACACTCATCGGCGAGATGGGATCTACTTTGTCTGGAGGGCAAAAGCAAAGAGTGTTAATAGCTCGAGCTTTATACAAAAATCCAAAAATTCTATTTCTTGATGAGGCAACCAGTCATCTAGACGTTGAAACAGAAGTTAATATTAATCAAGCATTAAGGGAACTGAACATAACTCAGGTGATTATTGCGCATAGAGAAGAATCTATAAAGATGGCTGATAGAGTTATTAATATTCCTAATTCTTCCTAGTCAAAAAAGAATGTTTAACCTACAAAGTCTGGCCTGCATAGTATCTACCCGTTAAATAGGAGACTCTATCCAACAAGAAATACGTTTAGTTCGCTGGAGACCAATCTGTTAAAAATTAGTCATGCCATTCGTTGTCATTGGGTTGTAAAAATTACTTAGAATTGGGTACTAGACGTTACATTTAAAATGTATTATTTCCTTTGTTACATTGGTCGTATCAAATTTATTAAATTCGAAGCAAAAGAATCGCAAAGCAAGTATTATGCAGCAATATGAAAGTGTTCATGAGCAAAAAGACAGTGAATAAACCTTTTCTGGCCTCTGACTTAGGAAAAAGATGTACATCAAAATCCCACAAAGAAGCAACGTTCCTGAAACTGAAATCTTTGCCAAAATCCTGAAAAAAAATGTCAACGCTGAATCTTCCTGGGATCGTGCTCTTATGATTTTAATTCACGGAGGACCTGGCGGTAATCACAGCCTTTATGCAGACATAGAAGAAAATCTATTAGAGGTAGCTGATCTGATAATGATTGATCTTCGCGGATGTGGTTTAAGTTCAAAATCCGATGTTCGATATTGCACATTAGAAAACCATATTGATGATATCAACGTAATTTTAAAAAAACTTAAAGTAGTAAATCCTATTATTCATGGATGCTCCTATGGAGCTATAGTTGCTCTTGGTTACAGCATTAAATATGCTGATAACCTATCCAAACTTATTCTTTCTTCTGGAGCTTCGTCTGGAAAATTCATAGAGAATGCCAAGAAAAATCTCGAAAGAATAGGAACAGTTGAGCAAATTAACATAGCCCAAAAATTATGGAAAGGCGCTTTTGCAAATCCCGATGAATTATCTGAATATTATAAGATAATGTCTCCTTTATATTTTTCAAATAGAGAGC
>JACCSX010000263.1 GCA_013812775.1 Tatlockia sp.
AAAAATGATTTTTTAATTAAGCATCCTATAAAAATTTCCCGTTATTTTGTACTCGATAATCTCTTACCCCTCGACCTTGCAGAGCAAGTTTACGCCAATTTTCCTAAACCAAAAAAAATGAAGCTATTAACCAGTTTTGGGAAAATAAAATTAAAGTATTGTCATTTAAAAGATGCAGCAAACTTATTGCAAGATCTCAATGCTGCCATTCAGGATCCGAAAGTTGTTGCTGTGATTGAGGAAATAACTGGAGTTCAAAAACAAATTCCTGATCCAACCCGCTTTGCAGGTGGTATCAGTACCTTGCTTAAAGGCTATTACATTAATCCGCATCTAGATAACTCACATGATGTTGAAACGAAACATTATTATCGAACAATGAATGTTCTTTATTATGCCTCTCCAAATTGGTGTATTGAGAATGGGGGCAATTACGAATTATGGGATGAATCGGTTACAAATCACGTTTTAGTGCCCTCTCTCTTTAATCGATTGCTGGTTATGGAAACTAATCGAAGTTCCTGGCATGCTGTTAATCCTGTTTTATGCGATGCACCCCGCTGCTGTATTTTTAATTATTATTTTTCGGAGCAATCGCCTGAAGGCGTAAGATATTTCTTCGATGCGCCCTCTTTTAAAGCACGGCCAGTACAGAAATTTCGTCGTGCCTTTGATCGATTTAAAGACAGGTTTTTTCATTCTAAACCAACCTAGTACTGTAAGCCCTAACTTCTTTAGCCTGTCTAAATTATATTCCCCTTATTCTTTAATGTTTTGTAGTAAAAAAGCGCCCTTTTTCTTGCTTCATTATGATCAATAACAGGTTTGGGATACTCTTTGCCTAGTGCTAATCCCGGTGCTAACCAAGGCTGATGGATGTATTGGTTGTTAACTTGAGCAAGTTCGGGAACCCAACTGCGGATATAGATTCCATCCGGATCAAATTTTTCACTTTGCAAGAGTGGATTAAAAATTCGAAAATAGGGTGCTGCATCGGCTCCACACCCAGCTACCCATTGCCAACTAGCCGAATTATTGGCCAGGTCAGCGTCAACCAGGGTGTTGAGAAACCAATCAGCGCCTCGGCGCCAGTCAATTAACAAGTCTTTGCAGAGGAAAGATGCCACTATCATCCTGACTCGATTATGCATATAGCCAGTTGCCCATAATTCTCGCATTCCTGCATCTATAATCGGGTAACCAGTCATTCCTTTTTGCCAACATTTTAGTCTAAGCTCATCCTCTCGCCAGGGGAAAGCATCAAATTCCTTTCTAAAATTAGAATGAGGTAAATCCGGAAAATGATAGAGTAAATAATTAGAGAATTCTCGCCACCCCAGTTCTGATAAAAAATGATCGGCCGAAATAATATTACAGCTTTTATCTAATTTTGCTATCTCCACAGCGCGCCATATGGTCCATGGACTGATTTCACCAAAATGCAGGTGTGGTGACAATCTTGAAGTTGCATTTTTTGCCGGGAAATCTCGATTCGCTTTATAATTAAGAAGATTGTTATCGATAAATTCATGAAGTTTTTTGTTGGCGCCCTCTTCACCGGGTTGCCAGTATTTTGTAAATCCAGACGCCCAATTGGGATTTTTAGGTTCTAAATTCCAATCAGTCAAATGATCCGATAAAATATCGAGTTTTTGGAGATGATTAGCTGGCTCCATTATCTTTGGAAGGCCAGGTCTTTGTAAACAATGCTTCCAATAAGGTGTAAACACCTTAAAATACTCGCCTTGTTTGTTTTTTATTGTCCAAGGCTCATTGAGCAAGCTGCCATTTGTACTTTTAACCTCAATACCCTTTTGTATCATTAAGGCTTTAATTTTTATATCACGCTTTATTGCTACAGGTGTATAGCAGCGATTCCAATAGATTGTATCAATTGCTAATTGGTTAACGAGTTCATCAATGATTTCAATCGACTTACCTTGCCGTAGCAGCAAATTTAAACCGTATTGTTGTAAAGAATTATCTAAAGCCTTTAAGCTATGATGCAGCCACCACTGCTGTGCCTGCCCTAAGGCGCTAGTGTCTTTATCAAATATATAAAGAGGAATGATGACCTCATGGTTATTTGAGGCTTCTGAAAAGGCAGGATTATCTATTAGCCTTAGATCCTCACGGAACCAAAGAAGAGCAATATTCAAATTTTGATAATTCTTTTTTATTTTTTAAGTCCTTTCTTTAAAGTCTTGCCTTTGCCTTTTTTATCCAGCAAATAAGTAAGGGCCAGTTCCGCAACAAAGGGAACGATCGACATCTTGGAAAGTTTGCCGCCACGAGCAGCATTTTTTGACATGAAGCGAGTAAATATTTTTCTAAAAAGACTTAATCGAATATAATTTATAAATAATTTATAAAACATGGTATTTTCCTCGGTTAGAGCCCATAAAGAGTATAGTTCACATTTTAATCATCTAGCAAAGTCTTTTACACAATTTATCATTATCACTCATGAATTTTAATATTATTTTTAGGAACAGATCGATTTTCATCGAAAAAAATGACTTCACCCGTTTTTATATCATGCATACCCGCTACAATTCCAACTTGTTCAGACTCCACTAATTCTTTAATAATAGGACTTTTTTTAAGGATTTCACTGACCACGTGCATGGCATTAGCCTTGGCAATTGCGTCGACTAATTTGGGATCTTTACAATCTTTTGTATTCTCTGCTTTCATGCTGGCGGGTACTAAAGGCTGAATTTTATCAACAACGTCGCTTAAATGCCCTAAGCGAACACCATTGCAGGCACCTGATACGGCGCCACATGAGGTATGTGCCAATACAACAATAAGTCGTGAGCCAACCACTTTAGTCGCGAATTCCATGCTTCCCAGTATGTCATTATTCAGAATATTGCCGGCCACACGCAGCGTAAATAAATCAGCTAAACCTTGATCGAGAAATAACTCTGGAACCGAGCGAGAATCCATGCAATTTAAAATCACAGCAAAAGGAAATTGTCCAAAAGAAGCTTGATGAGCTTGTTTTATATAATCTCTAGGTATTTGCTGATTAGTCAAAAATCGTTTATTACCTTCTTTCAAACGGAGCAATGCTTCCTTCGGCGACATTTGTTGCTGTTGCGTTTGGGATATTGTTTTGCCCTTAAAAGGTGGCTCTGCCAATGAAGCATAACTGATACTAGTCAAAGAGAAGACTAGGACCGTAATTTTTAATAATAAAGAGTTCATTATCTGATTCCTTCCTGGAGTTTATTATTTATGCCCATTCAATAGCTCTATGCCAAAGATGATAATGCATGAAATAAAGAGAGATGTAAAAGGACTCTATTGTACGGAGTCCTTTCATAGATCTAATTAGAGGTAGAGCTAGTATATTTAGAAATATATGTTTTGGCCATTGCTTCAGCTTCCTGCTTCTTATCCGAGCTTATTAAGGCATAACTATCATTTTTTGCCTTTTGAAAGGTTTTGTTAGTTGGAGCAGAAGCTACAGCGGCAGAATACCAAGCGTAGGCTTGTACTGTGTCTTTTGTCACGCCTAAGCCACTTTCATATAAATGACCGATATTATATAAAGCATAGCTATTACCACCCTGAGCTGATTTCATATACCAGCTCATTGCTTGGGTATAATCCTGCTTTACTCCCTCGCCATGATCATAGGCATAGCCGACAAGATCCTGGCCAGTTGCTGAGCCGAGATCCGCAGCTTGTTGATACCATTTTAAAGCCTGAACATAATCCTTAGGAATACCATGACCGTTATAATAAAGATTACCCAAGGCAATCATGGCAGATGCATTTCCCTGATTGGCTGATTTCGTATACCAGGCAAAGGCTTTAGCATAATCTTGAGCAGCCCCCTCACCTTTTTCATAGCCATAGGCAACATATTCCTGGCCTTTAGCTGAGCCTTTGTCAGCCGCTTTTTGATACCATTCCATCGCTTTATTAAGGTCTTTTGGGACACCGTTGCCATAATAATTAAGATCCCCTATCCCAAGCATTGCAGAGGCATTGCCTTGTGCGGCTGATTTTGTGTACCATTGTGCCGCTTTAGCAGGATCTTTGGCAACGCCACTCAAACCCTCGTCATATAAATCACCAAGATTATACTGAGCTTCAGCATTTCCCTGGTTAGCCAAAGGCTCGCAGGTAGCTAAATCAGAGCATATGGCATAGGGTAAAGCGAAACCAAGACTGGGAAGTGTTAAACAAGTGCCTAAAATAATGGTCTTTACTAAAAAAGCAGGATCTTTTTCCATAGCCAATACTCCAGAGTTATTATTCTTTTATCGAGTATAGACTATTACAAATTTAGTAGGAGGCATCCTTTTTGCTCTAACCATTCTGTTCGACGTTAAACGCTCTATTCTCCAATTATACCCTGACTTGACCATTCCCGTGTACAATATATTTAAAGGTTGTCAGCTGCTCAAC
>JACCSX010000277.1 GCA_013812775.1 Tatlockia sp.
GAGAAGGACTTATCAAACTTACGATGCATATCGTTACATACCGCAAGTAACTCATACATTGTTTGATTTGAACCTAGTTCATAATCTTCTGTTTGATTTAATAATTCTTGACCATACTCGGCTAATCGATGTAAACCGCGATTTTCTTCAATCTTTTGCGGTCCGCCATGGATAAAAGTTGCTATCAAACGAAATACAGGTTTTATTAGATAAGTTAGCGGTGTGGTCACCATTTCAACTGTTCCACGAACCATTGTTAAAAGGCCATCAACAGAAATCCAGAGATTAGCCGTAAAAATACCGGCAAATATTTTACCAAAGCCAATCCAGAAATTGGCAAAGCCTACAAAGGGTTGCTTGTAATCCTGAGCTAATTGGGCAGTGCTTTTATAAGGTTTGAAGTAATCCGCAAAAATTTTGATGATTTTTTTGGCAGTATGCTTTAATGGTACATAATCAAGTTGGCCAAAATCAACAAGATCATATTCTCGATGTGGAAAAGGTCGCCATGACTTATCTTTATTGACTGAATCTTTAATAAAATAATTGAAATAATCAGCGATGGCCGGATTCAAATCCATATCATCATCAACTCTAGATTTTTCTATGACGCTTTTAGTCGTTTTTATGAATCCCATAACAGATCTAATTTGCCAGAAGCTATATTGACTCACTTCGTGAACCTTCTTTGGAGAGAATTCACCCAGGAACCATTTTTGGTAGTTTTCAAGCTGCTCATCCATAGCCTTTTTATCACTAAAGGAATTTTGAATAGAAGTAGAGATTGTCGACAAGAATCTTGCACTCGCTTCAAGCCCGGCATTTAATCCTTTGAAATAAGATAAACCAAGTGCAGAATCACCCTCTAAAACAATGCGAGTTTGATTTCGCGTAGTGACTACTTTTTTTGCATGAGTAGCAGGCGCTTCATTAACGCTGATCCGAATTGTTGATTTATCTATTTCTAACCCTGCCTCTTTAGTATCATAAATTTTATCAATCAGATATTGTTCAATAAATGATATTAGTTGTTTAGGTACTTTAGGGCTATTTTCCGATTTTTCATCAACAAATGGTTTTAAAGGGTTTTTAGAAGTTGCCGATTTCAAAGCAATAAAATCTTCTTTGGAAATCATCATTTGCATAGTCACGGGAGTTTTACCATCCTTGAAATGCCCTACATATTCATTCGCAATTAGTCCTTTTCTAGCCATTTGTGCATAAAATTTCTGCATTCTGCTACCCTGCGCTTTCTCCTCCCCAGTTATTTCAAAACGCAATTGCAGCACAAAATCAAATTCATGTTTAATTTGATTGCCTTCGGGAAATAAGGTATCAGAGACCACAGAGTGGGTGCCATCCGCACCAATGATTAGTTTAAGATTAGGATATTCCAAATCAATCAGTTGATTAATAGTTTCAGCTTTAACTTCTTGCTCGGTGTGAATTTCAATACCGCTTTCCTCAGCCAATTTAGTGAAAATTTGCTGTAGTGCATTTGTTCTGATATTAGGATCATCATTTAATTGTTTTAGCAATTCGATTAATTTCTTATCTTGCTCCGAATTTGTGGCCTTCATTATGGCTGCAAGTTGCAGGGGTTCCATTACCAGAGTATGTGAGCGTTGATATTCAGTATATTTTTCAAGAATGACAATATTAAGATCAGGGTTAAGGCGTTTCATACCCCAAGCGTTAATAAGTCCAATAGGTCCTGCTCCCACAACTAAAATATCTGTATCTTTTGCCATAACAACCGCCTCATTGATTTTAAGATGATCATATTGTATCACAAGAAGGCTACATAACAAAGATACTAACCCATATGATCTTTGCACAGGCCAAAAATTCTAAATACTTACTTTTTTCTAGCTCATAATAATTCCTTAATGTTTTTAATTTATCCTATACACCCGTTGTAGATTGTATGTCTTAAGATGCCTATATTTAACTTTAAAGATTTCACCGCCACTACTCATATCTCTCGTTGTTCTAAAAATGCTCATGACGTATCCAAGGGAACCTTAAAGGGCTCTAAAAAAGTTTGGTTTTGTAAAGAAGTGGGTTCATTGGACTCTGCGATTTTAGAAGTAATTGCACAAGAATTTTTTCGGCTTGTAATCCCTTATCAACCTGAAACACGCTTAGCCTTTGATGAATCGACTGGTATTTATTATATTTTGTCAGAGGAAGTTAAGAACTTTAATTTCTCTGAATCAAATTTTCGCAAGCAGGTTAAAATTGGTTTGGGTCAAACCTTATTAGTTGCCCTATTTTTAGAAGAAGATGATTTAAAATTTAATAATATTGGCCTGGATTATTTAAACCGGGTAATTAAAATTGATGGGGGCTTGTGTTTTTCTGGAAAGGAACAACGTCAATATAATCTTTCGGCGGCTGCAATTGATCAATTGCCTTTTCCTGTAGATAGCCAGCCAAATCATTGGTTGGATATCGTTAAATCAGGGAAAAGGCATGCAGGTAGTTTTATTGTAAGTCCAAATTTATCCTCTTCTCTGGAATTTAGAAACGATGTGAATCTGGCCATGCTTAAAATTTGCCTTATTCCAGATTGTTTTATCTTTTCTTTCGTAGATTTTTTGACTGATGGCCACTCTATAAAAGAGAAATTTATTCAAAAACTAATAAGCCGCCGTGATGAACTTACTAGAGTGGCTTTGGAAAACTCTTCTTTTATAGTCTATCTGAATACAGAAATCGCTAAACAGGAGGCTTTAAAATTTTTAGACCAGATGATCTCTTTTAAGTCAGGTAGAACGCATTTATTTACCGATTTTGAACAAAAAGATCATATTACCTATGAATTTAAGATTAAAAATCGAAGTATATTTTCTAGTTATGCCATAAAAACCATAGCGGAAATTAGAATCATACTGCTTAATAATAATACCGAGAGAGCCTTGGATAATTTTCATAATATGATTAAAATTCTTGAAGAATTAATGCCTCTTTGTGATGATTATGAAAAAATTAATATGCAACTCAAGAGTCTCCTTGAATCACTATTGGCTAAGCAACAGAAGTTACACGATTCAAAAGAAAGTCCAAGCAGTACTAACGCAAATGATATCGTAAAGGAAGAGATTTGTGAATTGCATCAAACTCCGAATTCAGCCTTCACACCATCATTTTGGCAGAGCGGTGTGCCCGAAAATAATAAAAATAGTAATTATTCAGTTGAAAATCAGTTAACTTGAACCTTTTAATTTTTTTTTTGTTAGACTGGCGTCTATTTTTTATTCTATTATTAAAAGATAAGAAATTACCAAAACTCGAGAATCTAATGCCCAAACCAAAAATTGAATCCGATATAGCACAATTTGGTCTCCAAAATGCAGAAAAAGTAGTGGCATTTTTAAAAACAAAAAACGCTGAAACATTAATAGCTGAAATCAAAAAATATTTCGCAGAAAAAAAAGAAAGGGATGAAAAGATGGCCCTACATAGCCTGGAAATAGAACGCGAGAAACAGGGAATTATTCAAAAAGAGCTTGCAGAGAAAGAAGAAGGAAGAGAACTTTTCATGAAATACTTTGCTGTTGAAAACATCCCTCAGCCACCACCAAAAGATATCGCCTCTCCTGAAACTGTCGATGAAAAACAGCCAAAGAAAACATCAGCCTTAGACCTGGCGCTGAAAGATCTCGAAAAAACAGAAGAAATGTATAGTAATTACAATGAAAATATAAGTGAAGCGGAAAATTTTATTAAAACCCTTGATTCTAAAGATCCACTTACTAAACTTGAAAGGCTAGAACAACGAATTAAAGAACTTAAAACTGAATTAAATGAGCAGGCGTCTACTATTTCTAAACTAGATGGAACAAAAGATGAGGGCAAGGCCCGAGAGATGCTGGCTGAGATAAATGCTAAAAATCTACAGATAGCTGCGTTAAAAGACATGTTAGAAGTCGTTAAAGGTAAAAAAAATATGTATGATAAAGAAGGTAATTCCACTACTACCTTCGCCGATGCCTATTTTATTGTCAGTCGAGATCAAAAATTACATAAAGATGGTAGCAACTTCTACCTTTTGGAAGCAAATGAAGTATTTGAAAATTTAAAACCTCACGAGCAAACTGCCAGAAAACAAGAATTTGAGGACATGAAACAGCAAATATCCAGCGTTAGAGAGGTTGTAGCCCATAATCGCGGATTAGACCTTGGCGAGAAGATTAAAGCTCTATTGGACATTGGCAGCCAGATTGTTGCCTTAGTGACCGAAGCAGTCACTCAAAAGAGCTCTAGCCCACAATTCACCGGCTCAGGAATGCAAACGACTACAGCCAGTCCTAAGGTAAAATGTGAGGAATCGACCCTGATTAATGATAAATCATCCTCCCAAGACTCTAAAGCCGGAAAGCCCCCAGAGGACAGTGCACCCACTACCAAGATACGATAGTTCCTTAGAGGTATCGCAATAACAGAACTATAAATGATAAACAGTCAGGGATTTGATCACTCCAAGATCAAAACGCTCATAAAAAGTTATTTAGGTGTAGTGTTTTTAATAAAAAGTGCAATAAATCTATTTCAAGACAGTCTAAAACTCCCCATTGATAGGGCTCTTAACTGTTTCAGAATATGACCTAATAAAAATTTATAAAGACTGAAAGAAACCTGCTTAACCACGATATATCAATTTTAATAGTTAACGATTATTATAAAAATTACCTTCAAAATTAATCACCTGGATTTTAATTGAATACTATAATATCACGCTGGGAATTACAGGTTTTAGCTATTCTTGCTATTTTATTTACCATTAAATTTTGTCAGCCCCTTCTTTTCCCGATATTTTTTGCTTTTAATTTATATTTCCTCATCTATCCAGTATTTGCCTGGCTCCTAAGGCTAAAAGTTCCACAAATATTTGCTTCCACGTTGATTGTGCTTGGTCTCTTGGGATTAATTAGCTTAGGTATTACCTTTCTTGTACAACCTGCATCTCACTGGGTTGAGAAAGCTCCAGAACATTTTAAAATTATAGAACACAAAATCGGTTTTGTGAAAAAGTCTCTTGGAAAGCTGAATAAAGTAGCTGAAACCGCCCAAAACATGACAGCCGATCCGAAAGAGAATGAGGTGAAAATTGCTACACCAGATACAAGTCTTGGGTCGTCATTATTTGATTTAACTTCAAATATATTAATAATGATTTTCACTATCCTTATATTATTATTTTTTCTATTAATTTATTTCAAACCATTCATACAAACTTTAGAAAAGGTCATTTATAGTCGGCGCAAAACCACAAGAGAAAATGCTTTTCTAAGGTCGCTTAAAAATGAAGTTTCATCTTATATGTTTACTTTTACACTTATTTGTGCCGGCCTCGGGGCGATAATGACCCTAGCTTTTTGGCTATTGGATTTACCCAATCCGATTCTTTGGGGGACAATGGTAATGATGCTTACCTTTATTCCTTATTTAGGCCATCTTATTGGAATAATTACCATTTTTTTTGTTTCATTAATTACTTTTAATTCCTATTTTCAGATTTTTGCTCCTCCGGTAACCTATTTCTTATTTACTGTTTTAGAGGGGCAATTTATAACACCCATATTGCTGGGAAGCCGGTTGAATTTGAATCCATTAATAATTTTTTTAAATATATTTTTGTGGAGTTGGTTATGGGGAATTACTGGAATAATAATTTCAGTTCCACTTCTAGTAACAATCAAAATTATACTCGAACACCTGTCAACGGATGTAAAATATGGATCATTGTTGGAAAGCTTATGAGAGATAAATGAGTTTATCTTACATGAAGATAAACTCATTTTAATTTAGATTATTTCTTTACTTCGCAAGTGATTTGGGTGCAATCACGGCAATTTTGCAAAGCATATTTATAGGCTTTAGCTGCTGAGCCAGGTTTTTCCATTCTTTTATCAGCGGCTTTCTCAGCATCTGTAGCAGCACTACTAGCATTGGTAGTACAAGTCCAATTATTACCAGCATGGTGTTTTTCAGCTGCAAAACCAACAGAAGTAGCCAGAATTAAACTGCCGCCAATTAATAAAGAGATTACATTTTTCATGGTTTTTCCTTATGTTTAAGTTCAAATTTTCCATTTAACAGTTTTATCTTAGTATTTGTAACTCCAAAAACCAATCAATTTACTTAATTATTAAAAAATAATTTTAAAAACAAAGATAATTAATTGAAGCCCAGATGATAAAATCATTGCTTAAAGGAAATTATCATGGGATATATGTAGGTTGGCTATTAGGTATTCCGATTAATATTTTGATAATAATCTAACCCTGGATAGCTTGCAGATTGAGAACGAAATGATTAGTATTTTTTCTAACGCAGATGTAGATTAAACGTCTACATTTTTTAACTCAAAGGTGAATTTATGAACGAGATACCTACACAAGAAGACCCATCAAATCTACCATCCAAGCCCCCGATGGAAGATCCGCCCTTACCAGACTCTTATGAACCTACCCCAGATAAAACACCGGAACCAGAGCCCATCGATGAGCCAGAACCTAAATCCTAATGTTGGTCAGGGTAGCGAGTATTGATTCCATAGTAGTTATAGATTGAATTGCTCCAGGCAAGATCAGACATATTGGGCCAGTGATCTTTATCAAACCAGGGCGAATTTTTTAATCTTTCTTTAGTGAGATGAACTACAAAACAGTCCTTGGAATTATCATAAGAAAACATTGACCAGGGTAAGGCAAATAATTTATCGCAAACAGTTAAATAACCACCAAAAGAAAGGACGACAAAGGCTATTCTTCCATGTAATTTATCAAACATTACAGCTTCTATTTTACCTAATTTTTCACCTTGTTTATTTTTAACATTAACACCTATTATATTATCTGAATTTACAATTTTCTTAAGCATTAGAATCTCCCTAAAAATTGTATTTTTATTCTTTATTATAGTCATTCGTTTAAATTCTGATTTTATTTGTGTTATCGAAGATCCTGGTCTAAAGTGATAGTGTCTTAGTAAATATTGGTAACTACCAAATTTTACCAAGCTATTGTATATAAAGGAAATTTTAAATTAACAGGGAGATTTAAATGACTCAACAAATCGTGAATTCTGAAGATGTAGTCGGTGTTGAAGTAGAGAATACTCAAGGTGAAAATTTAGGAAAAATTGAAGCTTTAATGGTCGACAAATCGAGTGGAAAAGTTGCCTATGTTGTTCTTTCTTTTGGCGGATTTTTGGGAATGGGTGATAAATTGTTTGCTATGCCTTGGCATATTTTTTCTTTTAACCCAGAACGAGAAAAATTCATCATTTCTCTATCTAAAGAAAAATTACAAAATTCACCTGGATTTGATAAAGATCACTGGCCTGATATGACTTCTTCTTCCTGGACAAATTCAATCAGAGATTATTATAGTGATGTTCGTTAATTCATGAATTAACATAAAGCACCGATGAGATATCGGTGCTTTTTTATTAGTCTTTTTTATCCCCATGATTTTGTTTATTCCCAAGTAGACGGTTTTGATTCTAAGTAAAGAATATTTTAATTACTTGAAATATCTCACTCTGGTAGCTTCATCCAAAGAATTTGGATAGTATCTTGTTTAATATCGAGCAAAAGGAAATGCGATGATAAACCCAAGAGAGGTTAACAGCAGGGAAGATGCAAAACGTATTGTTGAAGAGCGTAACCTTACCCACGTCAAAGTTGGAATTTTTGATATAGATGGTGTGATGCTCGGTAAGTATATGAGCCGCAAGAAATTTTTCTCAGCTCTCGAAAATGGTTTTGCTTTTTGCAATGTCGTATTGGGTTGGGATTCCAAGGATAAACTGTACGATAATACGAAATACACAGGCTGGCACACGGGTTATCCAGATGCTTCTGTACGTATTTTGCCGCAAAGCTGCCGTGAATTAATCTTTGAAGATAATCAGCTCTTGTTTATGGCAGAATTTGCCGGTGCGGCTGAGGCAATCTGCCCTCGCGCCCTGCTGCGACGGGTTATCGATAAGGCTGCCCTGATGGGGTATGACGCCCAGGCTGCTTTAGAATATGAATTTTTCATGTTTGATGAAACTCCTGAGAGTGTCCGTGCTAAAGGCTTTCGTAACTTAAAAACCCTTACACCAGACTTTTTTGGTTATTCAATTCTGCGCAGTACAGTGCAGGCAGAATTGCATCAACAGATTCTCAATATGAGCGAAGTGATGGATTTCCCTATCGAAGGTTTGCACACTGAAACTGGACCCGGTGTACTTGAAGCGGCACTCGCTGTCGACAAGGCTGAGGCAGCCGGCGACAAAGCAGCCCTGTTTAAAACCTTTATGAAAGTTTTAGCGCAACGCAATAATATGATGGCGACTTTTATGGCCAAATGGTCACCCCATTATCCAGGTCAGAGCGGGCATATTCATCTTTCTTTACAACATAGTAATGGTTCAGGCTCTGCCTTTTATGATCCGTCAATGCCACAGACCATGTCTAAAATCCAGCGCCATTTTTTAGCTGGACAACAGCAATTAATGCCAGAACTACTGGCAATGCTTTCCCCTACGGTCAACAGCTATAGCCGTCTGATTCCAGGTTTCTGGGCGCCTACGGATGCAAGTTGGGGTGTCGAAAACCGCACTACTGCCCTTCGATTAATTCCAGGTGATGAGAAATCGCAGCGTATTGAATATCGTTTAGGCTCTGCCGATGCCAATCCTTATTTAGCCTTAGCGGCAGCACTAGGTTCAGGGTTGTATGGCATTGAGAACGAACTCGAGCCTGGGCCAGAAATTACAGGCAATTCCTATGACAAGCAGCATAATGATGAACTAGCTTTACCTCGCACTTTATGGGACGCAGCTCAGCGCCTGAAAAATTCGCAAGCGGCTCGCTCCCTTTTTGGCAATGAATTTGTGGAACATTTTGCAGCTACCCGTGAATGGGAAGAGCGCGAATTTCGACGACATATTACTGATTGGGAACTGGATCGGTATTTTGAAATTATTTAATTCGTATAAACTGGACTGCTTATGACTGACACCTTTAAAACTTATTCGCCTATCGATAACTCCATCTATGTGGAACGCTCTTTCGCTTCCTCGGCAGAGATCCAAACGGCTCTTAACAAAGCTCAGCTAGCGCAAAAGTTGTGGCGAACTACCACAATAGCTGAACGCGAGAAATTTTGCAGCGCTGCCGTTAATGCTCTGATTGCTAAAAAGGACGAGCTTGCCAATGAAATTTGCTGGCAAATGGGACGACCAATCCGCTTTGCCGCAGGAGAAATAGCCGGTTTTGAAGAGCGAGCTCGCCATATGATTGCAATTGCCAGTGCAGCCTTAAGTCCTCTTGAACTGCCGGAAAAAACTGGATTTATCCGCTATATTAAACGGGAGCCTCTGGGAATCGTTTTGCTGATAGCGCCTTGGAACTATCCCTATCTAACCGCTGTGAATACCTTGATTCCTGCTCTTATGGCTGGCAATGCCCTTATCTTGAAGCACTCAAGCCAGACGCCATTGGTCGCTGAACGTTTGGCTGCTGCCTTTGCAGAAGCAGATCTGCCAGAAGGAGTTTTTCAATATTTACATTTAAGGCATGAAGATACGGAAAAACTAATCCAGTCGCCGCTAGTTAACCATGTCGCCTTTACTGGTTCGGTAAAGGGTGGCGAGCAAATCGAAAAAGCAGCTGCCGGGCGTTTTATTAGTGTTGGACTGGAATTAGGCGGAAAAGACCCGGCTTACATACGTGCTGATGCTGAGCTTGATCAGGCAGTAGAAACGGTTATTGACGGTGCCTTTTTTAATTCCGGCCAATCCTGTTGCGGTATAGAACGAATCTATGTTCATCGCGATGTCTATGAACCCTTTCTCATTAAAGCTCTGGCTCTGGTCAGACAGTACAAACTGGGCCGCCCCGATAATTCAGAAACCACCCTCGGACCGCTGGTGCGAGCTTCCTCAGCAGACTTTGTTCGTGACCAGATTATAGAGGCCGTAGCTCAAGGCGCAGAAACTCTGATAAACACCACTGAATTCGATTTGGATAAACCGGGTTCTGCCTATCTGGCACCTCAGATATTAACCAAGGTAAACCACCAAATGCGCATTATGACTGAGGAATCTTTTGGACCTGTAGTTGGCATTATGGCCGTCGATAGCGATGAAGAAGCTATCAAGCTGATGAACAATAGCGTCTATGGTCTAACTGCCGTTGTGTTCACCAATGACCTTGTCGCCGGTCTGGCTATTGGCGAACAACTAAATACTGGTACTTTTTTTATCAATCGCTGCGACTATCTTGACCCAGCACTGGCCTGGACCGGTGTAAAAAACTCTGGCCGGGGTTGTACACTCTCTGCCCTTGGTTACGACTCGCTAACCAGACCAAAATCTTTTCACATAAAATCAATAAGTTAGAGGGATTTTTTTATGAATACTTCCACATTATGGGCTAACTGGAATTATCCTACATCAATACGAGTGGGTGCTGGTCGCGCTAATGAACTTGCCGCAGCCTGCTTTTCCTTGGGAATGAAATCCCCTCTTTTAGTTACCGACCCTGCACTGGCTAAGTTAGTAATGATTCATAAGGCCCTTGAGGACTGTCGTAGTGCAGGGTTGCAAGTGGGCCTCTTTAGCCAGATAAAATCAAATCCTAATGGTGAAAATATTAGGGATGGTCTGGAAGCTTTCCAAGCTGGCAGTCATGATGGAGTGATTGCATTTGGCGGGGGATCAGCGCTCGATGCCGCCAAAGCCATCGCGTTAATGGTTGGACAAGAACGCCCTTTATGGGATTTTGAGGATCTTGGCGATAACTGGAAACGAGTTAATGCCGCCGGCATCGTACCTATTGTTGCCTTACCGACTACCGCAGGTACAGGATCAGAAGTAGGTCGTGCTTCCGTTATTACCGATAGCAAACTGCTACTCAAAAAAATTATATTTCATCCACAAATGCTGCCTAAAATTGTCATTTTAGACCCCGAACTCACAGTAAAACTGCCTCCGGCTCTTACCGCTGCTACCGGAATGGATGCGCTTTCGCACAGCCTTGAAGCCTATTGCGTTTCTAATTACCACCCAATGGCGGAAGGTATTGCCCTAGAAGGAGTTCGCTTGGTAAAAGACTATTTACCAGGCGCCTTTAAAAATGGCAACGATCTGGAATCGCGCACTCAGATGCTTGTTGCCTCGTGCATGGGTGCGACAGCCTTTCAGCGTGGATTAGGTGCTATGCATGCCTTAGCCCATCCCTTGGGCGCTATTTACGATGCTCATCATGGCCGTTTAAATGCCATTCTGATGCCCTATGTTCTTCAGGCAAACCGCCTTGCTATCGAACCCAAAATTGCAAGGCTTGCCACTTATTTGCAACTCAGCAATGGTTTTGATGGTTTCCTCGACTGGATCTTGAGTCTGCGCTATGAATTGGGTATTGAGCATTCTCTAAGCGAAATAGGGATTAACGACCAGCAAGTCGAAGGCATTGCAAAAATGGCCAGAGAGGACGCAGCAGCAAGCTCGAACCCTATTATTTTTGATGAATTACAATATAGAGATATCCTAAAGGCAGCGATAAAAGGAACTTTATTATGAAGATTGGAATCCTGCAATGTGATCAGGTGCATGAAAAATTCATCGCTGAGCACGGTCCCTATCCGGACATGTTTGCCGCCTTACTCCATGAAGCCGACCCAAGCCTGACCTTTGTAGTTTATGATGTTGAACATGGCGAATTTCCACAGGAAATAAATGCGGCGGATGCTTACCTCATTACTGGCAGTCACCACTCTGTTAACGATGATTTTCCATGGATTGCTACTCTTGAAAATTTTGTACGCCAACTTCACGCTGCGAATAAAAAAGTAGTTGGTATTTGTTTTGGACACCAACTCATAGCCAAAGCACTAGGTGGTAAGGTGATTAAATCACCCAAGGGCTGGGGAATAGGAATGTCAAATAATCAAATAACTCAGCAAAAGCCCTGGATGAATCCACCACAAGACAAGCTCCATCTCCTAGTCAGCCATCAGGAGCAGGTCGTGGAATTACCATCAGACGCAGAAGTACTTGCCCGCTCTGATTTCTGCCCTTTTTATCTGCTTCAAATTAAAGAAAATTTATTTACTGTCCAAGGTCATCCAGAATTCTCAAAAGATTACTCAAAGGCACTGATTGAAGAGCGTAAAGATATTCTTGGCAAAGAGCACTTAGAGCAAGGCATCATGTCCCTGACCGGGGATTTAGACTCCGGACTATTTGCTAAATGGATTGTTAATTTTTTAGATGAAAAATAAAGGCAGAATCAATCCTACCTAAGTCTTCTGATCAGCAATCTATGTTTAAATTAAAGTCTTTTAATTAAGGAATATAAAAAACAAAAAAAGACATTGGATAATTTTTAATTTACAAAATAAGACCCATATGTTTATTAATAATTCTTGATGATTAAATATAAGTATATATACTACTATTTTTTAACTCGGGAATTGAGCATTATGAGACAGCGATTGGATTTGGAAAGTTACCAAAAAAGGTTTCAAGAACGAAAAATAAGAGGTGAGAAGATACTTAATCAAACCAAGGGCCCAAAATTACTTTTTTTGTCTCATCAACCTAATCCAGAAAAAAAATTACTAAAAATGGAAAAATTTTTAGAACACTTAAAAAATTATGAAAAAAACACCCAGGATTTAATAAAGGAATGTCCAGAAAATGCAGATTTCTACAATGACCATTTACAAAATGTAATTGATTTATTAGAGAATATTGAAAATAGATATCCTGACGAATCAAAGTTAGAGGGTAAATATTTTATCCTTAAGGTCCCTAATGCTGATCTGTATAAAAAAACCAACTCGGATACAATTGAAACAATCTTTGCTTTTTGCCAAATTGGGGCTACTTTAGGCGGCGCAATAGTCGGCGCGATAACTGCTATAGTTGGCGCCGTCCTTGCAATTGTAGCCCTTAGCACATCAGGTGCTGCATTCTTTCCTCCGGGCGCTGGGTTATTTGTGGGCTTATTAGCTGCAATTGGTGGCCTACTGGGTTTTGTTGTTGGCGGAGCAATTGGGGGCTTTTTGGGTTTGTTGGTTGGCCTCGTCGCTTCTACTTGTATCGATAAACCGTTAAATAATGCTTATTTAAATAACAGAGCATTTGATTGTGAGTTATTAAAAGAAGCCTATGCTGAGGCACTTAACCTGAAAATTGACAGCAGCAATGATATGGTTAACAAGGATGAGGATTTAGCTTCAAGTCAAATGAATACGTTGAACATTTGACCGAACAATATCATGCTGAGCTCCGATTTATTGGGTAGCATCTAACCTATTTCTTTGAAGGGCTTAAGTTGTTGCTTCCCACGTTTACTGTTTATGCCCTTCATGATATTACTAGAGAATCTGGCGCGCTCACGATAAGTCGTTTGTGCAATGAATTTATTGTTACACAGATCTAGCCCGCGCCCAGCTACAGTTTTCAACCCACTCTGATTTGAAAAGGATATTTCTTATGAAATTTAAATGGCTGCCTCTTTTATTTTCCGGGCTGGTTTATCTTCTTTTCCCCAGTTGTGTTCAAGCGGAATTAAAAATAGGCGTCATGTTTTTTGACCCCCCTTTGGTTATGTCCCCAATTCAGGGTTTTCATATCGATTTAGCTAATAAAATCTGTGAAGGCTTGCAAGAGAAGTGCATTATCCGGCCGATGGAATGGAGTCAGCTCTTTATTGCTCTGAATAAGGGTGAACTTGATCTGGTAATGGGCGTCTTCTATACGCCGCAACGGGCTCAGAACCACATATTCAGCATCCCTTACATGACCAGCAGAGGACGATTTATTGTCCTTAGCGCGAATAAAATAACTGCTTTCTCTCAGTTGAAAGGACGTAAGTTAGGAACTCTCAAAGAAGAGATAAATACAGGCGTATTTGCCAGTTATATCCAGGCCCATTATCTTAATTATTTTAATGTAATTGACTACAAAGACATTGGCATTTTACTAACCGCACTGGCTAATAATTCTACAAAGGCGGCACTTATTCACGCAAGAGCAGTCAATTATTGGGTGGCTAATAGCAGCGGGATATTTACCCCTCTCGGCCCCGCCTTTAAGCTGGGTGATGGTTATACTATTATGGCTTTACCTGCTAAACAGGAGTTAATTGATAATATTAACAAGCAACTAAATAAAATATTATCCAATGGTGATTTTGCCAAAATTTATAATACATATTTTAGTGATGCTGCGGATAGTATGTAGGCAGTCCGGCACTAGATTTGCAAGTCATAGGTTCTGAACTTAACTTCATTATCTGCAATCCAGGCTTTGGTAATTGAATATTCTGGAAGCTCTATCCAGGTTGTGCGGTCGACTGTTAAAGGTTCCGATGCAAATAAAATATTATTTCGTCTACCTGATCCTCGCATTTTATACAGGCCATCAACTATCTCATAGGTCTCTCCAAAGGTTGCCCAGAGACTGTGATATTCAAGAAAAGCCTTATGTACCCTGTTATTATTACAACCGAAATCATAAACAAAACGGGTGACAATGAGGTATTTACCATTGGTGACAAAAAGATTTAATGAAGAGGCCTCATGTATATTAAGTTCATCTCGAATATTCTTTATAATTTTAAGCGTTGTTTTCATCGCTGTATATGCCTCTTCCATCGAAATATCCTGAGTATAATCAGTAAATTGCGATAATAAGAGAGCGTAAACCCATTCGCTATCAGTCGTTCCTTTGATTTGCGCAAAAATTTCTGGTTTGATAAGGCCAGTAAGTACAATTTTCATTCTGGCCATTTGGGCCAGGCCACCATTATGAGCTAAAGCCAGTTGGGTATTATCAAGCTTAAAGGGATGTATATTTTGTTCTGAAACCGTTTCAGCGATAGTGTACGGGACCCCGCGCACATGGGCTAAGAGGCAGGTGGTTGATATTTTTTTAGATAAATTATAAAGATTGTTATCAAAAAAAGGCAATTCTGTCGTTTTATAGTAAAAGGGCTGTTTTGGATCATAGGAATGAGGAGCCCAGGCGCAAAAACCAAAACCGGCCAAATTTAATAAATGATGCATTAATTGAGGCGCATAACTTTGATGAGCCAAGGCATTGTCTGGCCCATAAATTAAATCAAAAATCGGCACTTCCTGTTTACCTAAATAAATTAGTACTCTGCACATTATTATTTCTCATAATATTAAGTTGTTGTATTCGGAATTTATTCTCACAAACTGCCTGTTCGTAATATACACAGAATGGGCTATGCTTCGATTGATTTCATTGCTAATAGCATAAAATAAAGCTGGATCAGACTCGTGGAGTTGTAGGTATGCCTCCATATCCAGCTCTAAGAGGACAGATTTTTCGCAAGTGACATAGTCGGTTAATTGTTGAAGTTCAGAAGAAAGAAAATTTTGCATGAATAAATCCCCAACCGCTAAAACCGCAATTGAATTTTTAAGCTGCTTGTTTTTTTTGATAAAAAACATGACAGCGCCAGAATAAATAAAGGCAAATTTCTTTGGCTCTTCAATCCTTTCTAAAAATCGAAAACCCTTGTCATAAGCTTTAATGGTCATCAATGAAAGTAAACGTGATCTTTGTTCTTGGGCTAATTTTGGAAAAAAATCAGCTTGAATAAGCTTTGAGAGATTTATCTCAGCTAATTTCATCTGGTAATTTCTGGCAGACGAATTTTCCAGGTAGAGTGCATGCTCAAAAGGATTCTGGGGTTCTTCAGGAATTTTTTTCAAGAGCTCCAGGATGGTTTTTATATTTTGAATAATTTTGACTGCTATTTGATTAGTTATTTCCTGCTCGATTTTAAAAGCAATCTCAGGTTGAGACATACGCAGCATTTCTACTGTTTTATGAGACAAAACAAGGCAATTACAAACACCGGGGGCCAATACGCTTGCTGTGACCAGTGTATCATCAAGAAAGGTCACCTCACCAAACACCTGACCTACACCCAATTGCGTTAATTTTTTTTTATAATCACCTGGCAGAATAATATCAACTGACACAAAGCCCGAAATCACCAGATATAAATCCCCTCCCCGGCTACCCTGAGGTAATATGACTTCTCCTTCTCCAAATTTTTTTTCTTCAATATAAGGAGCAAGAAATAAAATTTCGGTCGCCGTTAACCTTTTAAAGAACGGTATTTTTTCCAATTTGATAGGTTCTGTCATTTTTATACCCTAAATTTTCCATTCAGACACAGGAATTTCCTGATACTGATTTTCCAAATAGCAAGCCATCATATTATTAAAATCTTTCCCATATTTATTGATGAAACGACACTGCCAATCGGAGCCATTTATTTTAAGTGAAGCACGTCTTTTAATTAAATCAAGGTAAAAATTGATATCAGCGGCATGAATACCAAAAATCAGCAATCCTTTACGAGCCAGAGGAATAAGTCTTTCTATTAAATCAGAAGCTTTTATTTCCTCCCCAAGAAACCATTGGAATTCAGCCTTTAATCCTGAACGTGCAGCCTTAAAAAAATTTTTTCTGGCTAAATGAAAAGGAAGTAGATTATCGATTGGCGTATCCTGTACGGCATAATAATTCAATAGCCCATAAAAAAAGGCTGCATTAGCGATCATATCAATCACAGTTGGCCCTGATGAGGGACCGCGATGTTCGATGCGTAAGTGCGGCTGTTTTTGGTCATTAAAATCAATGACAGGCCTGTTCCATCTGTACACCACCCCATTTTGTCGTTTTACATGAAACATCGCTTCAATAGGGTAATCCAGCTCAACTTCAGGAAGAAGACGCGGATAGAACTGAAAATTTTGCTCAAATAACTCAAAATAAGAATCTTTAAGGTAATTAAGACCAAAAGAACAGCATTTAAAACCTCTGGCCGTGTCAATGTGCGATAAGGTCATTACCTGATCAAAGGTAACAATTCTGGTATCGCTCCAAACATTAGCTCCAAATATATAAGGGCTATTACAGGAAACCGCCAAAACAGGTGCAGCTATCGCCTGAGCCACGTTGTAATAACGAACGGATTGACTTAAGCCAATTTGCATATGTAGTTGGAAAGCAGACACCAGCCCATTCATTGCTAAAGACTCAGGCTGTAAGTTTAAAGAATCAAACCCTTCAACATTGATAGTAATTGGTCGGCCTCCCCGTTGTTCAGCCATGCAGGAATCAAGCAGGTGGTAACGTGGGTTATTTGTTATAAATTCATGTTGATGATAGGCCTCTGAAGCCGTTGGAAGGGAACCAATTAAAGCGACATGGTAATTATTTTTTCTAGCCACTTCAGTGCAGTATTGCCAATATTTCAGGATATTCTCATGTAACCGAGTAAGGCAATCGGCTGTAAAATTGAAGTGTCCGGAGTTGATTTCAAGTTGTGCAGCCCCGACTTCACAGACTAAATAGGGTTTGTTTACCAATTTAATCAGGTGGAGATTGTCAGGCGCCGGATTATAATCCTTATCTAGAAGAAAAAATTCGATCTCAGAGCCAATTGCTAGCTCTCTTTCTATAAAAACCCTGTCATTAAACCAATTTTCCAACAATGCCGTTTCAACAAGCAATCGTCTATCAAAATCATAATAGTTTACCTTGGTAGACCTCCAATCCCTGTCCTTCTTATTGGACATGTCCCCACCATAGCCAGATAGAAGATGATGAATTGAGTTTGGTTCACTAATTGATACTCGTCAAGTTAATGAGCGGTTTGACTATTTAAAAGCTTTTTCAATGCTTTCTTATGCTCGCAATACTTTTGCTGCCCAGACTTATAACAATATTAGATTTTTGCTTACAAAAATCATAACGAATCTAAATTATTTGTTTAGATAGGCAGTTAGGCATAAACCAAAAATTTTCCAGTTAGTGTCTGAACACTAAATTCTTAAAATGATCGGATTGCCCTGATATTACAAAGTTCTTTTTTATTTCTTGGATTTTGTTCACCGCTACCGAAAAATTGACTCCAAGATGTATCTGAATCTTCTTCTGTACTACTCCAATAGTTGGTCTTCTCAAAGTTTCCAATAATTTCTTGATTTTTATACATTAAATCAAGCTCAAATTTGGTAGGTAAGCGCCAATTGGTATAGGTTTTTCCTTCTTCATCAAAATTATCGGGGTTTGATATTTGGTCTTGAGCCGTCCACCAAGTTATTGCAACAGATTGATCAAAATTACTGACTATAAGCCCGTGATTACCTGCACTATTCACATATATTACAACTCCACCCAAAGCCTTATCACCCATTGAATAGGTTGTTATAGCTTCAATCGTGCTGATTATATCATTAGAAATATCTATACCTGGGCCAGCCGTATAACTCCCTGCTGGACCCTGGGGTCCCGTTGCTCCATCGCTACCTGCTGGACCCTGGGGTCCCGCTGCTCCATCACTACCTGCTGGACCCTGGGGGCCCGCTGCTCCATCACTACCTGCTGGCCCCTGTGGCCCAATGGTGACATTATTGAAAAAAGCAA
>JACCSX010000284.1 GCA_013812775.1 Tatlockia sp.
TTTGAGAGTGATTCCACTTAAAAAGACATTTAAAATATCCCAAAAAATCTGCTTATAGCCTCGATGACTTCCTAAAGTCTCTTCTGCCGTTCTAATTTTCTCCTCACATGAGGTTTGTAAGCTTAAAAAAGAATCCCTTCCGCTCTGATAATGCGCTTCCACTGCTTCATGAAGAAAGTGATAAAGATTTATCGCCGTTTTAGCAACTTCAGAGTAACTCTCATCTTCAAGCGCTTTTACCGCATGTTGACTGGCTTTTAGGCGAAGGGCCTGCAAGGCTAGGGACAGTTTATTTTCCTTGGTATTGGGCAAATTTTTCATTCTTTTATGGTCTGCAGTCAAATTATCCATCCAATGTTGTCTACCTGCTGAGGAGAGGTTCGCATGCCTTAAAGCCTTCCCAACAGTCTCATAATTAAGATTGTGCTGAAGTACTTTCTTAATACTTGCTTCTGTGAGCTCTTCCCTGCTTAGAAGAGTTTGGGCTAACTTGATGGTGGTATGATTTAAAATGTTTTGATCTAAAAGCGATAGCATAAAAGCTAAGGATAGCTCTTTATGTCGCAACACTACTTCCCGGACGTGCTGAGTTTGACCTGGATGGTTATATACAAGTTCCAGAATCCAACTCCTTTTAGCTTTTTTAACAATCCTCAATAACTGAGTTTGAGTCAGTTCTTTGTCATCCAAAATAAAGCGCAAAAACTCATCATCGATCTTTGTTCGTTCCCAGACCTCAGCCGTACACCCGGCATGTTTAAGGGCTACATGCTGGACTATAGGGTCTTTTGTTTTTTCTACTATGTTTTTTAACATATCCTCGTTGATGGAAGGGGAATGGTTAAGCAAGAATAGCAATTCATCTCGAGTTAAAATATCGCTTTCCAAACACTCCCCTAACAAAACCGCGGAGAAAGCTGGATGTAGAAGTATTGCTGTTCTAACGTGAGGACTACTTGCAGCCCGATGCTTTAAAACTGCTTTTATGGTCTCCTTGCTTTTGGTACGGGTAAGGATGTTCAATAAAAAATCTTCCTCCAGAAAAGGGTGGAGACACAAAATTTGCAGTGACTTCTCATTAAGGATATTTTTGCTAAGAAATTTGGCCACTAATTGTTTGCTTTGACATTTAGTCGCGAGTAAGGGCAAATTAATTTCTGTAAGATCGATATCTAATTCAAAGAATAATTTCACAACCTCCTCATCGCAGCAGTTGTTAGTCAGAATTTTTTCAATTAAAAATTCAGAACGTAGGCCTGTCTTTAATATCCGAACTAATAGCTCCGAACTGCTAGCTTTTTTGGCCAAATCTTTATAACAATCCTCTTCAACCAGATTCTTCGCAGCTAGACCTTGCAGAGCTGGATGATTAAAAAGAAGCTCTAGTGCTTCAATACTGGCAAATTGCCATTCGGGGCTATGTTTTGAAGGAGCATGTAAATCATGAAGTTTCTGCCTTTCACAAAAGCTGGCAAAGGAAATCCCGAGACAGGATTCAAAACTGGACTTATCCTCTTCGGTCAGGTAGATCAGAAAGGGTTGTTTTTTCACTTTTTTAAGAAAAGCTTCAAGCGCTGTAAGCTGTTTTAAATGATCATCAACATAGCTTAGCGCAGTCATTGGCAACGCAAATTGTTCGGCAAGCCTATTAACTGAGAGGTTTTTTCCATACCAATTTGCATTGATGTAATTAAATGCGTCCGCAAGCTTGTTGTATTCCGCCACTTGCGACGGAATAATTTTAGGCTCCAGGCACTTCCACTCAAATTGGCTAAAATCTTGATAAGGAAACTTGGCAATCTGTTTAAAACCTTCATGGCTGGATTGAGTTAGTGCCGTTTTCAATAGGGAAAAATCTAAATCAGAACCGGGTCGATAGCGTTGCAGCTTGCTTTCAAAGAAATTAAGCTTTTCCACCGGCTCCTCTCTTAGCCAGATTAACGGTGTATTCTGATCCAAGAGGCTCGAGAATTCGCCATTAAAAAAGCGAACTTGCTCCCGCAGCAACTGATAGTTGGCATCATTCAGCATGTTCGGAGGCCGTGCTCCTGCAACTACGGTGTCCAAAGTAGTCGAGATCCAGTATCGCTTCTTAATCATGAGCGTTCTAAGAGCCTGGTCTTCTAACTCCTGAGGCGTCATAATGGTCGCATGCAAAACCTCTCTATTGTCAATTTCCTGAAAATAATAGCAAACCAGAAAGATGGGTTTTAAAAAACAATCCAGTGTTTCTTGCTGATAATCATAAGTGTTAGCGTAGTTTATGCTAAGTTTAAGCTGAGAAGAAAATAGCGGTTTATCTGTGCAAACTGTGTTTAAGTCTACAGTCATTCTTTTCATTTCTCTATGAAAATTGCCATAGAGCCAGCTAATAGGGGCAGCAGGTATTAGGTTGGCGTCATAGTTGCTATTGAGGTCAAGGCGCTCAATCTGCAGCTGTTTTTGTACTTCATTTTGAACTTGCAAATCCTTATTAGAGCATTCATCCAGATCTTCATACTCAGCCAAACAGCAGGGCGTAGCCAGATCAATGATTTTTTGTAACCTTAGGCCTATTTCTAGTAAATTTTCCTTGCTGAGCGGCTTGTTAGCTTGGGTATGACAGTCCTGCCAAAGATCTAACATTTTTGCCTTATAACGAGCAAAAATATCGCCTACCTTTTGCCTACTCGAAATGGAGCCGTATAATTTGAAAAGTTCCTGTTCAGGTATCTCTACAAAAAGTTTTTTAAACTCACTCATAAGCCTGGCTTTGCTTTTAGCCTCTTCAGAAGGTAAGGCTTGAATCATATTAAGGCAGATACGTCTAAGAAGATTATTCATTTGTCCTCTTGCTGCAGCAAGGTTATCCGTTGCCAGTTCTTTCTTATCATTGTTTTTAAGCCTTTCAATCAATCTGTCGTAACTGATGCCCTTAACCCGAGTGGGTAATATAAATTCGATAGTCTGATTATTTGCTAGGTCTCTCATGCGTAAATTCCCTTGCACCCAGCGTTCAAAGGATTCTAAATCATCTATAAAAGCTAATGCGTGTGCCCGTGGATACTGTTTGATATCAGCGCCGAAGGTATGAATCTGATCATAGTAAGTAAATCGTTCTTTTGGTGTTGAACAAAGAATACGTGACATTTCATTTTCATCAGAGGTACGCAAGACAATGGGCAGATCTGGCTTATTAATGTCGAGGGCACATAATACTTGTTCCGCATTGAAATATAGGACATGTTTAATCTTGTTAGAAAAAAAGTCAGGATTTTTTGTTGCGAATTTGGCGATTTCTTTAGCAACTTCCAGATTGGTAACACCGGTAAAAGTGGCATTGATGTCAATGATAGCGCGGGTACGCTCACTGTTTTTTGAATGGATTAAGGCCTTATCCAAAAACTCGGTAAGATTGGTAAAATCAAGATGTGAGAGCTCTACTTTTTTAGCTGCTAACAATTCAACCAGATAGTCATTACTACCTATCGATGACTTACCATTATAGATTAAGCGTTGATGGAAGGTCGTATTATTATTTGGAGTTCCGGAAACGCCCTGTATGCTACGGTACTGATCAACATGATTAAAAGAATCTGAATGAATAATTTCTCCATCATGACGGATGCCCTTTAAAACACGCTCTTTTAAGAGCGAAAATTGCAATGAACGATTATCTTTATAACGTTGGTGCAACCTCTCCATTTGCAGAGTATTTTTAACATTAACCTGACTTAGGCTAATCAAGTTGCCCTCAAGTAGCGCAAATCCACGTGCTATGGCTGTTTCATCCAGATGTTTGATGGCGGTATTTTGTGATAACTCCTGACGAGCTAGCGCTTTCCATTCAGCAATTAGCTCGGCGAATAATTCTTTAGAAATTCCTTTAATCAACATCATTTGTATCGAGGTGTTGATAGCTACCAGCTCATTGCCAAAGCGACTTTTTTCATCAGCGAGATCATTGCCCACATAGGGAATTGCCAGGGTATATTCAATAGGACTTAACTGTTGTTGTGAGCAACCATAATTGACATTCAGTTTGCGCGGCAGTGTTTCGCTAAGTAGTAAGCTAACTTGTTGTTTAAAAAAGGCAAGGTCTGCTTTATCTTGGGAATTAGCAAGCTTAACCGCTTCACACAGAGTCTTGCTACCTCCTCTAATATAGTCGATGAGTTCCTCTTTAACAGCTTCCCCATAGCGAAGGACAGCCTCCTTAACAAAATTATTCAGCGGACCTTCTGGTTCGCAAACCAGTTTTTTCGCGAGCTCTTTTTTAAAGGTTGACCAATCATAATCCTCAGGCAGCTTAGGCGCGTTGTGAATAAAATCCATTTCAATATAACTATAAAGTGCCACCGCATTATCAATAAGCGCAGGACCAATCGAGTCGGAATGGCCGGTGGTATAATTTAATCTTTTCTTAAGCCATAGACCAAGATGAACTTCATCAATAATGCAGTCAGCATAATTACGAAAGAGAGAATTAATCTTATCAAGCCAATAAACCTGGTTTTCCCACTCCTTATCCTGTTTTTCTTCATTAAGATTTAAGAGGTCAATATATTTAAGTTCAAGGGACTGAATTGCTTCACCCGTGGTGACCATATAACTTCGCGTGGTCATTATTTCCCTGAATTGCTGATAAACCGCCTCTAAACGTGTGGGGCTGCAATTGCTATTTCGATTAAACTCAAAACGATAGGCCCGTTTGCCAAACAAGCGTTGTGAACCTCGATTTAGATCGACATGATTGGTTGCTAATAAAGGGGACGGCACTTCGACCACGACAAGGTTATCGCCCTGTGCTTTCTTTTCGGCAAGGATGGGTATAATGACTTTGGATTTCCCCCCGCCAGGTATAATTTTTTCAATTTTTTCCGCAAAACCTCTGCCATCCTCTGGTTGCTGCAATAAAGTTTTAAGTGCCTCAACCTGGCATGGACGAAGAATAATTTCTTCTGCCCTTTGCAGTAACATAACGACGGGATCATCTAAGCCTGGAATTCTTTCTTTAGCCAATAAATCCAGCACTTGAGTAGCAGCACCCAGATCGTTTTCTGCCAGCGCTCTGGCTAAATCCCGACCTAAGTTTTTAATAAGGAGGCTTTGCAGTTCTTGGAAAACAGCACTATGAATCATATCGTGGAGTTCTTGCGCATTTTCTACATTGAGCCCGGTTTTCTCGATAGATAAGGTGGCATCAGCAGCGCAATAGAGGGAGACCAGATCGCTTTTTTGCAGCGAGCCACGAGCCTTCGATTCTTTGTCAAGTATCCAGGTTCTTTTTTGCTTTGCATCCTTCGGTCCCTTATTAGCAAAGCGCAATGCCTCGTCCCAGGCTTGTACAGTCTTGGATGCCAGCGGTGTTTCAACGGTACTTACCAAATCCTGGATTAAGAGAATCAGAGAGGAATCTTGAAGCAGACATTGACCCAGGTATCGTTGCTCTTGTTCAAGCGCGAGAAGCTCTTTACCTGCTAACTCTTCAGTCTTGGCCTCGGCAATTTTTTTGGCACCAGTTTCACAAAGAGTGCGGTAATAGGCAAGCATATTGTCCAGAAGCTTGCGCTGGGATCCGTCAAGATATTCCTTCATCTCGCTTTGCGCCAACAAGGCAGTATGTAATGGAATTGTAGTGAATAGCGGCTTCGGTTTGGGTGGCTCTTTCGCCAATAAATCATCTTTAGTCGCTAATATGTCCTGGTAAATATCTTTAGCCTGATAAACCTCAAGCGGGGGCACGTCCTCATAAGGCACTATGCTAAGCAATTTGCTAAGCGTAGGCTGATTTATTAGCTGCCTAAAATTTTTGTTTAATAGCCGATATAAAATATTTGACAAAAGAGGGATGCTTGTTTTTTGCTTATCTAAAGTAACATGTCGATTTGCAATTAAAGTTCGCGTACAAAAATCGCTTAAACGCTTTCTATGAACTTGATTAGAGGAATCTGTGACTGCAAAATAGACTGGAAAATGAGTGATGAAATCATCTTCGCTCATATTTGAAGAAAGCAGTTCAATAGCGCGATTAATGTCTTCTTCACTTTGCTTATTATCCCAGGAAAGCTCTTCTTTCCAGGTCTCATAAAGCATCTTGGCTTCTAAGGACAGGTGGGAGGTTTTTAATTTAGAATTCGAAGGCAAGCTTAAGTTAATGGCCACCTTTTCAACTATTGTTGATTGGGAGACAACCGGCTTTATTTTATCGAGATGCTTATCAATCATTGCTAATCTGTTTTTATCAGCAGCAGAAGGCATACCGGCAGCGATTCGCGCTAGAAGAGCCCCGCGCTCTTTTTGAATGTCTAAAATACTTAAGCGCATCCATTCATAGCCTAAAGCACCGCGAGCGGGTCCAGATTGCGATTTATGGTAATAAGATAATAAGCGCTTTCGCTCTAGTTCCGACAAGTGCTCATTGTGCTCAAGGTGGCGGCTCATGGTTTGCACGCGCTTAAAGTTTTGATAAATAGTTGTGGGAAGATCATTGATAAATTGCTTTAGCGAATTATGCTGCAACAAAGCATAGTGCGAGTTAGCGTTTTGTTCACTTTGCGGTTTTTTAAGTTCAAAGGTCCTATCCTGCAAGAGGTAATCACATAAAAGACTAAGGGCTTTAAGTTGGCAGGAAAGATAGGGAGAGGTTTTTTTAAATACCTTTATTTTATCGGACAAACTGTGAGGCAAGTCGTTGCAAATCCAGGCAGTAAATTGCAATTCAGCGGGATTGCCGGTTAATCCCCCAAGCCGCTTATTACAATCGTCCAGTACTTTCCAGGCTTTTTCAGGTTGGTGGGTAGCCAGATGGGTATACGCTAAATAAAGAGCATCAGCCAGGTTATCAGCAACTAATTCACCATCCTGAATGCGAAAACTGATGCAGCGCTCACTTTGTTGATAATCCCAAAGTGGAGTCTGCAGAGGGGGATGTTTCTGCCATTCCTTTTGGAGAATAGATTTTGCAATCGTTCCGGTCGTATCGTGTACTACGGGATAATAATTGCCCGTAATTCTGTCCTCTTTTTTGGCATAGAATCGAGCTACGGGCATTAAATAGCGAAGATAATGATCCCGTTTTAAGCTAAGACCGGCCATAGCTGGATGAATGGAAGGTGGGTTTTCGATAACAAACTCCCCCGTTTCTTGCAGTATGAGGTTGCTATCGTTTTTAATTTCGAAAACAAGATTATAGCGCGGCAGCTTGATTTTGCCGTTATGGGCTAGAATAAAATTATTTGATTCAAAGCGATTGAGAATAAATCGCTTTTTTGTATCGAGTGGAGTCAAGGGTTCTTTTGAAATTTTCCCTTCATTTATTGGGTAGAGCTGTGCAGCCTCAACGTAATAAACGGGTTTGTTATTTTTAACTAACAAACCCTTTTCTGAACAATTAACGTCTTGCCAATAATCCATTGTACTGTCGGTCAGGATAGCCGGCAAATCTGTGTCAACGACTGAGATGTCATTACTAGCGTGATAAGCTTGATGGTCTTTGCTAAGCGCTTGCAGTTCATAGTTCCTGAGCTCTCCTAGCTTCCACTTTTTTTGGACTCGTAGATGTTTATCATTACAAAAGAGGCGTATTTCGTTGCTTTCAGGGGGCAAAACCATGTAAGTCTCATTAACATTCATGAGACAAGCTTGTGTATCTTGCAAACCTAAATGTTTGATCAGAGGATGGCTTTTGATGGAGAAAGGCAGGCTTGATCGTGCTAGCTGATTTTCAAAGATTTTGCCGAGGAGAATGTTTGTCTCTAACAATTGTTTTTTAGAGTCTTCCAGATAGTATTTGGGGAAATCACTATTTAGGATTTTTAACTTTTGATTTGGGTATTGTTTAGCCAATACTTTTTCAAGCACTGACTCTATCTTTTTTGATGATTGAGCAGCTAGACGACTGACCAATAGTTGATATTTGGCACTGGCAGAATCGATATCAACGCTATGGCTAATATCTTTATGGATAGGGAGATTTGCATGACTTTGCAAATAGAAATAGGTATCAGTTGCTAAGGCAAAGAGCTCGCCTGGATCTTCGTTTAAGCGCATTTGCGTCATGAGTGTCAGGAACAAATATTGCTGCTGAACATAGGTAATCTCTGAAGTGTTTAGCTGTGATAACTGCTTTAAAAGCTTTTTCTGGATTTTTTGCAATCGAGAAAGCCCAGCTTGTTTATCGGTAATATAAAGATAACGGCTTACTAAAAAATCTAATCGCAAAAACCAAAGTGACTCTCGCGAATATTGACCATTTTTATTAAAATACAGCTCGCCTTTTTTTAAAAATTCTGCAAACTGCGGTAAGAAATAAAAGTCTTTTAAGGCGTCACGAAGAAGTCCAGGCTGCATCAAATTCGCTTCGACATAGAGCTGGATTGACTCAGAAGCCAGTTCGGCAATATGGCGCCTAAAATAATCAAGCGTTAAGCTAATCTGAAGAGAGGGAACTGATCTAAGGTGCAAATAATCCCGGGCAACAATATCCCCTTGGGTAATAACATTATTTTTTCCGGCCTTAAGCTGAATTTTATTGGCGGTTTTAAATTGCAAGTTTGTAGTCGTATCAGCCAATAAGGCGTCCAGGGCTGAGGAAGATTCGGTTAAATATCTGGGCGTAGCACTTTTGTCTGAAAGTTCTAGCCCGTATATTAAAGTAACGGCCAAGGGCGTCAATATTCGAAATAATGAACTTCTAATTAAATAGAAATCTATTAGAGGTTCAGAGCTAAGCTGCACTTTAAAAAAGGGATTAATACTTGTCCTAATTTGGCTTTCATATTCAAGATGGGCTTTGATTTTATTAATAAGAGGATCAAATTTAGAGTCAAGTCTCGGCCTAAATCGAAAATGTTGTCCGATC
This sequence comes from Tatlockia sp., assembly GCA_013812775.1. Taxonomy (GTDB): domain Bacteria; phylum Pseudomonadota; class Gammaproteobacteria; order Legionellales; family Legionellaceae; genus Tatlockia. The sequence continues at coordinate 8,843 of JACCSX010000284.1, forward strand.
ATATAAACCGATTGCAGCCCGTTCTTTCTAATCTCCTCATGGAGTTTCGTTGAATCCTGAGCAAAATGTTCGTTATAAAGCATTTGCAATTGATCATTTAATTCTTGTTCTAATTGTTGTTGAGGATTGGCTTCTATTAATTTTTTAAGATAGGTATAGAAAGAATCATGGTAGATGTACTCAAGCGAATTCGAAAAATAGTCCCTTAAGTTTTGCAATTGATTATCAAGCATTGGGTTATTAGTAGCCCAAAAAGGATTTCTTGCTGTATTAGTTAATATCCATGCTATTGTTTTTGCTACGAAGGGCTTAAAATCAGGGAGCTTTTTCTTGCCTGCAATCACTGATCGAATGTTCATTTGTAAGGCGACTAATTGGAGAGTCATTATATTTAAGGCAGGTATTTGCTCCTCTTTAAGCCAATTGCTTTGTAAATTTTGCAAAATAGTTTGAAGTTTACCCACTTGCTCACTAAAGACTTCGTAGTTAGTTAAGGATTTAACTTCAGAATAAAGCAAATTTTTAGTATCCATAGACAAAGGTGGAATAAGTTTTAGCAGACAATAATATTGAGCCGCAGGATTTTCTAATCGCTCAAGATCAGTAATTGCATTTTGCAAAGAAGAACTGAAATTTTTTGAGTGAAGTTTTAGCGGTTTTATTGGCGGTAGTTTATAGTCTGGAATAGCAAATTGTTGAATTGTTGCTACATTTGCATTGCCTTTAATGGTGAGGTTAAAAAATGGATCTTTTTCGAGACTTGGCCTTTGCTCAATAAATGTAGCAGTCTCATTGATTCTTTTTCTTAATCTCTTAAGCTCACGGAAATAGCAATCGATTTCAGACTTAGAAAACACTCCCGGCTTTTTTAATATTTTAATATTGTTATCAAGGGCTAAATTGATTTGTTGTTTTGCTGATTGGGTAAAAGGTTGCTTACCAGAGAGGCAGGCCTTGGAGTAATCCTTGAGTGCAAAATGTTTGAAATCGAAAATAAAACGCTCATATTCTTCAGCCGATTTTGAATTTATTTTAAGCGTCTGGTGGAGGACACGTTGCGAACAAGTTCTGGATAATTGTGCGCCTGTATAAGCAAAAGGAGCGGGAGCTTCACTTTGAATCTCTTTTCCGTCAATATAACTAATACTAGGAAGAATTTGTTCATAAAGCGTTTGCTCATTGACTGCTTTATTTTGATAACTTGGATTAATTTGTGCCTCAAGAAGGCGAGCAATAAAAAAACCTAATTCTGCCTGCGCTGCCTTGGTTTCAGGAGCAGGAAAATGCCAGGTTTTCATTGGATTATAAAGTTCTTTTTCAAGGCTCGAATTTTTTTGATGATATTCTAGACCTGCACCGGCATTAATAGCTCTAAAATAAAAGCCATCCTCTCTGCGGTTGATTTGATAAATCATCCCATGCCCGCCAGTTTTATTAACCCACCCGCCGGGTAAACATCTTTTTTCTCCTGGCTGTAAATTGACAAAATCCTCGGCAATTATTTCACCAAGTGCCTGAGCCTGTTCAGCATTACTCTTAGAGATCTCGGCTTCAACAGCCACCAGGTACTTCATGTCTTGCAGAATTTCTTCATAGTTTGCAGGAAAGTATTTTGCAGATTTCTTGCGCTTTAATAAAAATTGCTGAAGGTATTGGGTGGTATTAGAAAAGGTATTCCCTTCTAACCCAAAGGTACCAGAAAGATTTGCATCATTTTCAATATGAGCAAACAACGAAGCATCAATATGAATTGTCATCTTTTCAAAATATCTACTTTGCTAAATTATGTGGCTATTATATTGCCTAAACCTTAAGTAAGAATTAACTTGGGCCAAAGTTAAGGCATGAGTGTTTGCACAGACAATTTTTCTTAGCCCTCGTCTCCCTGAGTGCTGCGAAGGATCTCTAGAACTGAGCCTCAGTCTTCGTCATCAGGAGATCCCTCGCTGTTGCTCGGGATTAGGTTAGCTTGCAAAGGGCCTTTAGCTTTCACCCCAGCGGCGCACCAGGCCTGGATCAATTTCAAATAAATCCAAAATTCTGCCAACGGTATGATTAACCAGGTCATCAATGCTGGTGGGGTTATTGTAAAAGGCCGGGACCGGCGGAGCGATGATTGCGCCCATCTCAGTGGCTGCAACCATGTTCTTTAAGTGGCCTAAGTGGAGTGGTGATTCTCTGACCATTAAAATCAAGCGACGTCTTTCTTTTAATACCACATCCGCGGCGCGAGTTAATAAATTATCAGTATTACCGCAGGCGATATTAGCCAAGGTACGCATCGAGCAAGGAGCGATGATCATCCCCAGGGTTTGAACGGATCCACTGGAAAGAGAAGCAGCGATGTCGTTTATATTATAGGATTTGTCTGCCAATTCATTTAGTGCTGCGGCGGAAAGGTTGCATTCATAAGCACGGGTTTGCTGGGCGGCTTTTGAAACAATCAGATGAGTTTCAATCTCAGATTCTTTTAGACATTCAAGTAAACGAATTCCATAGATGATGCCTGAGGCGCCACTAATTCCAATAATAATTCGGCCTTTCTTTAGTATTGTCACTTTATTTAGCCTTTGCGCAGGGTAGTTTATAATATAGATGAGTCCTTTCCAAATCTTCACAAGCAAATGCGAGAGGATTTATATTTTTGATTTTAAACTCTTTCATTTCTATCCCTATAAATGCTTAATCATAAAAAGTGTTTATTTATTGATAATAATTTTTTCTGGCGAAATCCAAACAACTTTATTATCACGCCATTCACATACTTGATTGCCGGCTTGTTTATGTTTCAATAATGCATCTTGTATACCAGATTGAATAATTTTTGTAACTCTCTCTGGGTCATTAAGAATTTCTGTGATGTTATCATCCAGCATATTTTTATCTATTTTCATTAGAAATCTCCAAAAGTTGTTGCCATATTTTCTCATCTTTAACAATCAGACTATGATGCTTCACTTCTGAAGCGATAAGAGCAAAGTGATTGATATTTGAGTTATCATAGAATTGCCATGAGTCTGCCAATGGACTATACAAATTGAAGAAATTTTTTAATCCTGCAATGTATCGTCTTCGTGGTTGTTTCGGGAACCGAGTGACCACCTGTTTTAACACGCTCCTTAACCCTAAAAACAGCAAGGTCGGCTAGCTAATGTTGTTTCAAATGCAAAATTTACTTCCTCAAAAAATGCAAGTGATCTCCTGCAGTATTGAGAACTCTAAGGAAGACAATTTCATGAGTATTCTCAAAATACCCCATTATAAAGCTTTTTCTTAAAATGGCCTATTATTATCCAGAAGTGCTGCAACAACCTCAGGATTAGCCAGGGTTGATAAATCGCCAAGTTCCTCTAGTTCCTTGACTTCATTGCTTGCAATTTTTCGCAGGATTCGGCGCATTATTTTACCTGAACGGGTTTTAGGTAAATCGCTAACCCATTGAATAATATCCGGTTTCGCAATAGACCCAATCTTTGTTTTTACAGTATTCAATAATTCCTCATGCAATTGGCTACTAGGTTCATAGCCATATTTCAGGCTTACGAAGGCATGAATGCCTTGGCCTTTCAGGTCATGCGGAATGCCGACAACAGCGGCTTCAGCAACTTGAGGATGAGCCACAAGCGCGCTTTCAATTTCAGCAGTGCCTAAGCGATGACCGGATACATTTAATACATCATCAATACGGCCGGTAATCCAATAATCACCATCCTTATCACGAGAGGCACCATCGCCTGTCAGGTAATAACCATTCATCAGATAGGTTTCGCGATAGCGTAGATGATCGCCTGCAATGGTTCTGGCTATCGATGGCCAAGGATATTTAATTGCAAGAGAACCTTCACCCGCACCTTCAATTTCCTCACCTTGTTCATTAAGTAGCACGGGATAGATGCCAGGTAAGGGTTTGGATGCCGCACCTGGCTTTGCTGTATCGAGATTATCCTGCGGACAGATCATGATTGCGCCAGTTTCTGTTTGCCACCAGGTATCAACAATGGGAGAGCGATTTAAACCAATTTTTTGTTTATACCACTGCCAGACTTCCGGATTAATGGGCTCGCCGACTGTGCCTAATAAACGTAAGGAGTCGCGTTTTGTGGTGGTCAGCCATTGATCGCCTTCCCGTTTTAGCGCCCGAATCGCTGTTGGCGCTGTATAAAAAACCGAGACTTGATTTTTATCTATAATTTCCCAATAACGCGCAGGCGTTGGCCAGGTTGGTACGCCGCTAAACATTAAAGTGGTTATCCCATTGCACAAGGGTCCATAAACAACATAGGAATGGCCGGTTATCCAACCCACATCGGCCGTACACCAAAAGACATCCTTATCCTTGCACTTAAAAATGGTGTCCTGACTATAGGCTGTCTGAACTAAATAGCCGCCAGTACTATGGACAACCCCTTTTGGAGTCCCGGTAGACCCGGAAGTGTAAAGAATAAATAAAGGATCTTCGGCATCCATCGGCTCAGGTTCACAATCAGCATCGACTTGTTGTTTTACAACATGCCACCAATGATCATAATTGGGATCAATTGTAACGGGAGTATTGCTATGTTTGATAACCAAATAAGGAATTTTGAGTTCTTGTCTTGCCTCATCCGCCTGTTGTTTTTGGGAAAAATAATGACCGCCGCGATAATAGCCATCAGCAGTAATTAGTAATTTACAGTCGGCAGCTTCTAGTCGTTGGCGAAGCGCTGCGGCAGAAAAGCCTGCAAATACCACGGTGTGTACAGCTCCGATGCGAGCGCAGGCGAGCATGGCGATGGCCGCTTCCGGTATCATAGGTAAATAAATACCAACTTTTATTCCTTTGCCAATTCCAAGGGCTCTGAGTGCATTAGCCATTCGACAGACTTCTGCATGCAATTCTTTAAAGCTAAGCTTGCGTTGCTGATGCGCCTCATCGCCTTCCCAGATAATTGCCGGATTTTCTGCCTTAATGGCTAGATGTTTATCTAAACAATTAGCACTAACATTTAGTTTACCGCCCAAAAACCAGCTTAGTTCGCCACTTTGAAAACTGCCTTCCAGGACCTTAGTCCAGGGACTTAGCCAATTGACATAGTGTTGGGCATTTTTCGCCCAAAATTCTTCCAGATTCTGCACAATGGTTTTTTCTGAGAGCTTATTCATGGGAGTGTGGATTCTTGGCAATGATTTTTATTATGGCGGAAAAGTCCAACTCCGACTGCCCTTCCTCATTAAATTGCTGATAAAGTGCTGTGGCATGAGCGCCCAAGGGGGTCTCAACGGCAACGGCGGCGGCTGAGCTTTGACTCAAATGTAAATCTTTAAGCATCATAGCGGCTGTAAAACCAGGTTGGTAACCTTTATTTGCTGGTACATTGGGGAGAACTCCGGGAACCGGCGCGTACTGGCTCATTGCCCAACATTGACCAGAAGAATTGCTGACCACCTCAAAAAGCTTTTGTGGCGATAAGCCAAGATGTTCTGCCAGCGTAAAGGCTTCTGACACCGCAATCATCGAAATGCCAAGGATCATATTGTTACAGATTTTAGCTGCCTGCCCGCTGCCCGCAGGGCCTGTATGAATAATTTTTTTACCCATTGCTGCCAGGACTGGTTTCGCTTGTTCAAAAGCTTGTTCTTTACCACCAACCATAAAGGTCAAGGTGGCGGCTTTTGCGCCAGCAACGCCGCCAGAAACCGGAGCATCGACCATAAGCAGCTTTTTCAGGGTTGCTTGCTGATGCAAGGCACGGCTGCTTTGCACATCGATAGAGGAGCAATCGATATACAAAGTATTCTTTGCTGCCAGCGCAAATAAACCCTTGTCACCTAAACATACTTGCGAAACTTGCTCTCCGGTTTGCAACATGGTGATGAAAACATCTTGATTTTTTGCTGTATCTTCAATACTTTCTGCTACCTGCCCGCCCCCAGTTTTGAAGGTTGCAAGCGCTTGAGGCTGCAAATCGAATCCAGTCACAATGTGGCCAGCTTTAACTAAATCAAGAGCCATCGGCAATCCCATGTGGCCAAGTCCTATGAATCCAATTCCTGCCATCCTTGTTCTCCCAGGTTTTATTTATTCGTTGGCATCACAAATGTGCTTTCATTCAGTTCGCTGACAGGCCATTTGCTAGTGATTGTTTTGCGGCGCGTATAAAAATTGATACTCTCTTGACCGTGCATATTCGTATCGCCAAAGGCTGAGTTTTTCCAACCGCCAAAGGGGTGATTGGCAATAGGTACAGGAATTGGAATATTAATGCCGACCATTCCGACATGGACACGCTGGCTGTATTCACGCGCGGTGTAACCATCGCGAGTAAAAATGGCGGTACCATTACCAAACTGGTGACGATTAACCAAAGCCAGCGCTTCTTCGAAATTATCGACACGAAGCACCACTAGCACGGGGCCAAAAATTTCATTTTGGTAGATGGACATGGATTCGTCGACATTATCAAAGAGTGAGGGACCGACAAAATAGCCCTCTGGATGTTTTGGATGTTTGAACGCGCGACCATCGATTAGCAATTTTGCCCCTTCTTGCACGCCCTTATCAATCGCGTCTAGAACCCGCTCGCGATGAGCACTGCTGATTAAAGGTCCCATATCGCAATCGGAACTATGGCCAGCATCAATACGAATGCCTTGAACAAGAGGACTTAGCTTTTTAAGCAGGTTATCTGCAGTTTGCTGGCCAACGGCAACTACAACAGAAATAGCCATGCAGCGCTCACCGGCGGAGCCAAAGGCAGCACCTACAATCGCGTTAGAGGCTTGATCCAGGTCAGCATCAGGCATGATGACTGCATGGTTTTTCGCCCCGCCAAAGGTGTGGGCGCGTTTGCCATGCATTGTAGCTGAGGTATAAATGGCCTTAGCTACTGGCGTTGAAGCAACGGCAGTAAAAGTAGCGATATCAGGGTGAGTCAATAAGTATTCAACGGTTGTTTTATCACCTTGCAAACAATTGGCAACTCCATCAGGCAAGCCTGCTTCTGTTAAAAGTTCAAGTAAACGGATGGGGGCGGAAGGGTCTTGTTCGGAGGGTTTTAAGATGAAGGTATTACCGCAGGCGATTGCCGGAATCATCATCCACACAGGTACCATTACCGGGAAATTAAATGGAGACACGCCAGCGCAGACACCTAGGGGTTGGCGAATAGTGTGGCAATCAATATGAGTAGTGACATCGGCTGAAAAATCGCCTTGTAATTGATTAACAAGACCACAATGAAACTCAACCACTTCGATGGCACGAGCTATAGAGCCTTTGGCATCATCCAGCGTTTTGCCATGTTCACGGGTTACAATCTTTGCCAGGTCCTGCTGATGTTTTTCGAGAAGTTCTCTGAATTTAAATAAAATTCGCACCCGCTTGATAGGGGCGGTTTCTGCCCAGCCCGGCCAGGCTGCTTTGGCCACCGCGATTGTTTTATCGCAAAGCGCTTTATCAGCAAAATAGACCTCGCCAATGGCTTCACCAAGGGCGGGATTATAAAGAGTATGAGATTTTCCAGTGGAGGCTTGAATGGCTTTACCATCAATGTAATGGGGAACTGTATAACTCATTAGAGACTCCTACTCAAAAAATGCGGTAATGGTGATTTGATAATTTGGCTTGTTTTCATTGATGAGTGAGCCGCGAGTTTCTATGATTTCAAAATGAGTATGTTCGCCTGCTTTTTGCAAGGCATTATTCAGTGCATCTTCTATACAAGAGTCGGAGAATCCGGTGTACTCTCCTTTTTTTAATGTTGTCATCCCTTTTCTATCCCAGAAAAATCGTTATGAATCATTAGTGTAGCACGAACAATTTGTCTCAAATAGAGGCTAAATTGCCTGCAAAAAAGTTATTGAGTAGATAAATCCGAGTCTTCAAATGCCAAAACTATCCATCAATAAAGGGCTTTCCAAGTGCCTCTAGTCTAGCAGCGTTTCCAAGCCATAATAAAGTGTCTCTAACTTTTGAACCTCGCGGCAGGCTAAAATAATGCCTGGCATGAAGGAAGCTCTATCGATGGAGTTATGGCTTATTGTCAAAGTTTCACCCTGAGAGCCGAAGATCACTTGCTGATTAGCAATAAAACCGGGTAAACGAAGTGAGTGAATTGGTACGCCATGATGAGAACCGCCGCGTGCTCCTGGAACTATTTCGCGCAAGGATAATTCGTTTTGCTTGCCAATTCTGGCTTTGGCAATCATTTCTGCTGTTTTCATGGCAGTACCGGAAGGGGCGTCCAGTTTTTGCTGATGGTGAGTTTCTATAATTTCAACTTCAGTTAGATAGCGGGCGGCTTCTGCAGCAAAGCGCATCATCAATACTGCGGCAATTGAAAAATTGGGCACTATAAGTCCACCTAATTTTTGGGCTTCGCAGCGTTTTATAAGCACTTCAATTTGTTCATCTATCAAGCCACTTGTGCCAATGACGGGATGAGCGCCGCAGTCAATGATGGTTAGGCTATTTTCATAAACTGAATCGGCACGAGTGAGGTCAATGACGATTTTCGCTGACGTAGATCTTATTGTCTGGCCTAAGTCATCCTGTCGAGACAAGCCCGCTACCAAGGTGAAATCTGGGTGATGTTTAATAGTTTCACAGGCAAGCGATCCCATTTTCCCTTGCGCCCCGTTAACAATGACTGGAACCGGCATAGCTTTCTCCGTACTCTCAATGGATTATTATTCTGGTTTTTTCTTTGCCTGTTCTTTGGCTTGTTTGGCCTCTTCCTTGGCTTTTCTTTTTTCTTCCATCTGAACTTTGCGTGTTTCGCGTTGAACGCGTAAAGCCCAGACTGCGGCAAAAGGCCAGCCAATTATGGAGGCTTGCATAACCAAAGCCATTACAGCGCCGCCGGGATTATCCTTAAGCAGGAGTATCAGCCATGGGAAGAGGATGGCAATGAGAGACATAAAAAGACGTATGATCATCAGCTAATAACCTATCTAGAAATGGTGCAGGTTCATGTATTAAAGTATACACCGATTGAAATTAATTTTGCGAATCTAATCAATCCTGATTTGATACTTGCAAATTTGCTTAAGACATTGTACATTGTATGCGCATTTTGCAACCAGAATTTATTTTCAAAGATAGCGATCTAAATCCCGCAGATTTACCTACCATGCATTCTAGCGGTGTTGTCTTTGCTATATACTTCCTGCTGGTCCAATTCCACGAAGTATAAATTTTCTAAAAGTTATCTAAAAAGGGTAGTAGCATGAGAAGACAAGAGCTTCATCCGCGTACAGCAGTAATTAATAAAACACAAAAAAATAAATCGAAAAAAGCCCGCTCTGAAGCTTTATCATGGTTAGCAGAGACCTTTCCACAGGTATTTGATAATACTTTGTGCATTAGGCCACTTAAAATAGGAATTATGGACGATATCCTGGCTTATGCCGATAAAGCGGAAGCAGATGGTATATCACGCTCTAAACTACGGGAAGCTGTCGTTGTTTTTACTCGTCGCATTGATTATTTGACCTGCTTAAAAGCGCGTGAAATTAGAGTTGATCTGAAAGGTGAGTCAGTTGCCCCGGTGACTGAAGAGGAAGCAGAAAAAGCATCGGCTAAAATCAAAAAACGAGTTGAAAAATCGGCTCGTAATGCGCGTAAAAATCTTGCTGGAAAAATTCCTAGTCACTATAACCAAAAGCCTTCAAGCACACCCACTTATCAGGCTTCCAAGGAATTTATGCCCAATTACCCTGAACGTGCTCCTGCGTTTAGTTCGCAAAGTGCAGCACCTCAAACAACTCGCGCCGCATCCGTTGTAGTAAAACATAAGGCTGCACGCCAATTTGATCCTGACGCAGTCGCGCGTCTTAAGGAAAAATTAGGCCTGTCTCGAAAGAGCGAAGCACAAGAAGAAACTTCGGAATAAAGGTCCTATAAAGAATCTGTCTAAAAAATATTTCTGGCTAATTTCATTCCTCTAGTGAAGAAAAGGGGATTATCGCGGTTCAAACTTTAAAGGGACTTTTTTAAGTATTGAGAATGGCGAATAGATAACTCGCCATTCTGCTATACATCATTCTCGCGGCAGGTGTGAACAGGATGCATTTTGCGGGTTCACATTCGTTTCCATGGGTTTGTGAAAGAGGGAATACCTGCCAGGTTTGGTTAGTTCTGTAGAATGATTAAAGGCAGGGAATAAGCTCTTAAGGACTAGGGGTGCATAAGGGCCTAAAACATCCCTTCCCATTTTTTTTGAACAACCCAACATGTTTTTTGCTATCGTTTGATTGAGCAATCGTTCTTTCAAATTATCAATTAAACAAGCGCTAGTAATTGCGCCTAGTTGTTTGGGTAGCATTATCACATAATCAAGGTATGGTTTATTCTGAAGGTCTGTAAGCCCTTTTTCTTTGAATAGAGCATCAATATATTGACCTTCTATCAAATCTTCCTTAGGCCCCTCTGCAACTGCAATGAGTACCCGTGTTTTATGAAAATCTAAACTCCAGCGAGAAATAATTTGATGCATTCCAGTTAATTGAAGTTCTGTTGCTTGTTTTAAATATTCTTCATTTACAAAACTAATTTCCCTTGCATATTGTTTTTGCAAACAACCTATCTCTTTCAGACATGTAGACAATCTGGTTTTATTTGCAATCCTTATTAATTGCTCAATTACTGCCTGATGAGGCTTAATGTAGTAGGGATCATTGCTCTTGAGTTCGGTCAATAGCTCAACTAGGTTCGACAAGTCGACTTCATCTTGATGAGTTCTTAGATCATGGGCGCAAATTGATCGCAAAATACAATCTAATATTACTGAATTATGAGGAAGTGATTTCAAGATGTTATATTTTGGCTTTAGAGCTTCAGTTTGAGCAGAGTCCTGAATATATAAACTGTGATCATTATGTTTGCCCCATAATTCCAAAGCGCCATTGTGGTAGGTGATAACATGATCAATGTCTGTTAAGGGTTGAGAATGAGATTGACGGTTGTGGTAATCAATGAAATTTTTTCCCATTTTATTGGTTGTAATCAGGATTGATTCGTCATTCGCTTTAGAATGAGTAGTTTGATTTAAATTGTTTGGATTAGTGTTTAAAAAGATACCCCCGGCCCCGAGTAGGCGAAATAAGGTTTAAGTTTCTAAGATTTTTTATTTCAGATCGTAATCGCATATTAATCTCCTTTGGATTTTAAATTAAAAACTCCTTTTTACACTACCATAAAAATATAATTTATGTAAACAAATATATCAAATTATAAAAATATTAATCATATTTGCAATGTTGAGTGTGATAAATGACTTTTTCCAGGTTTACGAGCCGTTAAAGCTAATTGGAAGGGCGTGAGCTGGGTAAAATTACCCCGCCCCAATTTTGTCAAATAGCTTTTTTGGTGCGGAGTTACTTCTTGTACAAATTGCTGCAATTGGAAGTTTGAATAGTTAACCCAATCCTGACTTCATTCTGTTTAGGAGTAGCTGCTTTGAAAAAGGTAGGTCTTTTTGAATTAGGAGAATCATCTAGCAGAGTATCCTGTTTTCTTTTATTTTCTTTATTTTCTAAAGCAGAGACTTTATTTAGGGGAAACCTGGAACTCGCCTGGGCAATCGATAAACGCTGTTCTGGGTTATTTTGTAACATTCCTTTCAATACAGTACGAATTTGCTCTTCCGTATCAATAGTCAAGCCTGTGAAGATTTGACAGAATAGTTTCGCTACTCGCTCTTGGGCTGTCCAGCAGTTGTATCCACCCTTTGGTGAAGGTTTATTATAGGTGGTTAAATCAGACCGCCAAACCATGGCTATTATACGAGCTATCGAGAATACATCTGCCTCATAACCCACTGTCTTGGAGTTATCTAATAGTTCCGGGGCACCAAATTTACTATCCGAGGCATCTTCATCAAAACCCATCTCTGCCTCAAAACCAAGGCCAGAATTAAGAATACTGACTGTAATGGGTTTATTTAAATCAACAAAGATATTAGAGGTGTTTAAATCGCAAAGAATTCTCCCTTTGCTGGTTACTTGTTCATTTAAGGCATTTATTAAGGCATGTGTTAAATCAAGTCGTTGTTCTGTAGTTAATAGCTTTTTATTTTGATAATCATCTGTCAGCACAGCCGATAGCCTTCTTCCAAGGGATTTGTTGAGTAAGGTATTATCTAAATCATTCTCATCAAAAGAGGGAAATCTGCGAACGGCCTGAGCAATTGAATAGCGATGTTGAGGTTTGGTTTTCAGCATTCCTGACAGGGCAATACGAATTTCATTCTGTTTTTCAAAAGGCAGTAATATGCCATTGAACAGATTCGCTATTCGGTCTGTTAAAGGCCAGAGAAAATTTAAGTCACCATTATAGGTATGTGTATCAACACGCCAAAGCTTTGCGATAACACGGGCCATTGAGTATACATCAGCCTTGTAGCCAACATCATCGGGATTGACAATTTCAGGTGCAACATATTCTTTAGAGCCAGGCTGTTTTCCATCCGGGGCATTTGCAAAAAAACCAAATCCATAATCGAAGATAGTTACTGCAATAGGAATCTTATTTAAATCAACAAAAATATTTTCTGGTTTTATGTCGCGATGAACTATTCCTTTAAAGCTTAGATTCTCTAAACTAATTAACAAAGCTTGAGATAGCTCAAATCGTTGTTTTAAAGTAAGAACTTCTATTCCTTCATAATCGTCATAGATAATATCAAAGAGTTCTCTTCCTGGTAGACGGTTCATTACGGTCAAGGAGGTTGGATTATCTGAATCCCCAATCAGGGTAGGTTCCTTGATTGCAAGAGAGTCTGCCCATTTTGTCAGCTCATATTCTATTTGGAGATTTTCCAAGGGATTTTTATCTGAATGCATCTGAACCTTTACGACTCGACCTAGTTCATCCTTGCCGTGTTTCTTGATTTGAAGACCGTCTTTAGTAAAGGTTAGAGTTCGTTTAATTTTATGTACAAGACCAAAGCCGCCCTCGCCAAGAGGATCCTTAGGGGAAAGGAGTTCATAACAAAAACCATCATGTCCATCCTTTCTTTTCCTTTGAAAGATACCATATTTAAATTGAAAATCGGTGCCGTCATTCAGCGTATACACATCACCGGATCGCCATAATTTGATACCAAGCTTCGCTTGATCTTCGAAAAATTGTTTTATTTTTTCAAGGACTTCAGTCTTCTGTTCTTGCATTAAATCAATTTCTACAGCCATAAATAAACCAAAAATATAAGCACACTAGTCAAATATTCTACACTAAAACACTTAAATAGATCAAGCAAAAAAAGAGCAGACTAGATAAATAAGCGGCATCGTCGACCATTTAAAGCGTTGATCTTGAAGAAATTTATTTAATTTTACTGGCATAAAATTGTATTTTTATTGAACTTATTGATTTTAAACTCATTTTTAAAACCTGCTCACATTTTTGACGAAATTGAAATACAAATTTATGGAAGCCCCAATTTTTAGCGTGCTGCATATTTTATTGACTATTCAATGATTTCAGTTATATTCTGCCTATCTGAGCAATGAATTTTCCTATTGTTAAATTTTCGGTAAACGAAATGGTTAGCGACAGCGATCGAAAGTCTTTAAAGATGCTTGGATTTTTCGCAACAATTACAGAATTTGCCTTACTTCCATGAGCAATTCTATTTCATTGCTAATTTTTGACTTCTACCTTAGAGGATTTTGTTATGTTTTTTATAGAAAGGGTTTTAGACGATTTAGACCCCACAAAGATACAATGTATTACAGTTATTGGTCGCATTGTCAGTTTTTTTCTGCCTACTAAGGATGGTGAAAAATTTGCAAAACGATATTCATTAAAAAATACCTGGATTGACAGTGAGGGGATGAATATTGATATGTTATTACCCTACCCTGCTAATCCTGAAAACTTAAAAGCATTTTTTGAAAGTTTTCAGGACGTAGATTTCAGTAAAGAGTTAAAACAGGAGTTTTTATATGAGTTTCAAGGGTTTACTGACACCCCATCAATTGACTATATAATTCATTTAATTCGAGATTATATCTACTTTTTTGATCGTGGCGTAATGGAGGAAGAGTTATCCCTTTTAGAAGAAACAATGCCAGTATATATGGATTTTATAACCCAGGTAGCAACTATTTCTGAAAATTGGCCTACAACTATCACAGTTAATAATATAGAACTAAATACCAATCAAGTATTAAAAACCTGGCTTGCTTCCGCTAAGCACATTCGCTATGTATTAATGCCAATACAAACGGCCTTAGAAGAATACAGAGACGATATAATTTCTAAAGACGATTTTATTGAAGAAATGCAACACTTGCTTCACAAAGGGTCCGCCACCCCATTCCCGGATTTTGGAAATTTACTGCCTTCACTTCACAAGGAATTGGAACAAAATATCTCTTTTTTAGATGAAAAGCTAAATGATCTTTACTCTACTATAGCTAAGCAATTAGCCATTCTTCTTAACACCCAAGTTCTTCAATTTCAACCTCAGACTTTCCCGCATCCCAAGACCAGCGAATATTTAGTCCTTAATTTAGAAAAAAAAGAATTTATTGATAATACTCCCATGCAAAAGAAAGTAAGATTAAAGATTAATGAACCTAAAGAGTCAGAGGAGATCAAGGAACTTTTGGAGTTTACTTCCCAAAAAGTACAACAAACCCCCCATAGGTGTACACCAAATAGAAGATCTCGAATTAATAGTGAAGTTGAAGGCTCCGAGCACCAAAAACAACCAATGGATTTATCGCCACAAAAATATACTTCCAATAGGTTTTCACCACAAATGCCTAGAAAAATAAAATCCATGATCGAGCCTAAAAGCTCAGAGAGCGTTAGGAGAAAATTGGATTTTACACCTGAAAAAGTCATAGCTAAAGCGGATGATGACTACACCAATGCAATTAATCTTTTAAAGAAATACGAAAAAGGTAAGAGCATTATCGATTCAATGGTTCGATTGAAAGAAGGAGAACAGAGCTGGAATCCTTATTGGATTAATAGTGAGCTAAAGCTTAAAGGAATTATTGCAGCTGTATTAACACTAGATGAAGAAGGCGATACTGATCTTGAAAGCTTGATTCAAAATGAAAATTCAAACCTGTATGAATCACTTAATATGCGAAGACTCCTTCCTGTCACTTTTTTGGGTAGACTTGGTTTAAATCATGCTAAATCGGCAATGATTGTTGAGGATGAAATGGCAACCTGTTTAAAAAGCAGTGAAAATTCATAAGGCTGCATTATTCAAAATTATTCGGGAAAGAGGTCGAGTGGGTTCAAATAGCTGACGCCTGTGCCTACACTTTAAAATAACGGGTTATACCCTCGGGTAGGGGGACAGATTTATTCTCTAGATAATTCACCCATACAACCTTGGATAGACCCTGAGTCATCAAGGTTTCGCCCTCGTAGATCTCATGTTCCATGATGAGGCTTGAGCGGCCTTGACTCTGTAAAGAGCTGTTGAGAGTTAGGGTCGCAGGGTAAATAATTGGCTTTAAAAAGGTACATGCAACATGAACTACGACAGGACCTATCGGTTGTTTCATGTCGAAATTGAGACTCTCGAGCCATTCTAGGCGAGCTTGTTGGAAATAGTCAAAATAACGGCCATTATTAACATGGCCAAGAGCATCCATATCTCCCCACTCGATAGCGAAGATTTTTTGATGCACGGGTATTTTCTGGTCGGTCATGATAAATCCATCGGGTCAACATCCACATTCCAGCGGACATTAGAGGCTAATTTGTTGATTGTTAACCAGTTCCTAAGCTTCGTCAATGAGTTGTGCAGTATTTTACGTGAAGGCGATTTAACTAGTAATTGCATACGATGTTGATCGGCCTTACGTGCTAAAGGAGCAGGAGCCGGCCCTAAAACCTGGATGCCATCACTTTCCAACTGCCCTTTACTTAAATGAAGAAAGTGCAATACCTTGCCTGCCGTCTTATCTTGAGCACGGATAACTGCCAAGTAGTGAAAGGGAGGTAATTCTGCTTGTTGTCGGATGATAAGTAAGGCTTTGGCAAAGCCATCATAACCATGCTGAATAAGCAGATTGAGAAGTGGATTATCAGGTATATGGGTTTGAATCAGGACCTCGCCGGCATGGTCTGCTCGCCCGGCTCGCCCAGCAACCTGAGTAAGCAATTGGCCAAGCCGCTCAAGGGCACGAAAATCCTGATTGTAAAAACCAGCATCGCTGTCAAGAACAACCACCAAGGATAAATGGGGAAAATGATGACCCTTTGCCAACATTTGAGTGCCAACAATTAACTGCGCTTCACCTTTATTAATACGTTCCAGATGCTCATCAAGGGCATTCTTTTTTCTTATCTCATCTCTGTCGATGCGAAGCAGGCTGGTATTTGGAAATTGTTCTTGTAAATACTCATGAACACGTTGAGTGCCGGCACCGATAGGTAATAATTCCTTGCCAGAGCAAGACTGACACTGAGCAGGAATAGATTTGGTCAAGCCACAATGATGACAGACGAGCCGTCCTGATTTGCGATGTAAGGTCAAATGACTATCACAGCTCTGACAATCAGCCATCCAGCCACAGTGGTGACAAAGAAGAACCGGCGCAAAACCACGGCGGTTGATGAAAACTAAAACCTGATTGCCGCGCTTTAAATGTTCAGCAATAGCATTCAGGCTGCTGGCAGCTAAACCCTGTTGCAGATTAACAGAGCGAATGTCGATGAGTTGAAAATGCAGTGGTGTCGTTGTTAAGGCTTTTTGATTGAGACGCAAAAGACTGTATTTGCTTTGGGCACAATTGTGCATCGACTCAAGGCTTGGTGTTGCCGAACCTAAAATAATTGGTATTTTTGCTAAATAAGCACGCATTAGCGCTGTATCGCGAGCGGAATAACGCACACCTTCCATTTGTTTTAGCGAGGCATCATGTTCCTCGTCTATTACAATCAAGCCTAAGGCTGGTAAGGGCGTAAAAACCGCAGCCCGCGTGCCAATGACTAATTTCACCAGTTGATCACTGGCTAATTGCCAGGCTATCTGACGTTCGCTTTCATTCAAATTGGAATGGATAACCACCATAGGTTCGCGAAAGCGAGCGGTAAAGCGGGTTAATAATTGCGGAGTCAGGCCAATTTCAGGAACCAGCACTAATACCTGACGACCTGCGGCCAGAACCTTAGCAATTAATTGCAAATAAACTTCCGTTTTGCCACTACCCGTTACACCGTGGAGTAAGAAACATTGATAGTCTTGCAACTGTTCAGAAATAGTGTTGACCGCCACGGCCTGCTCGCTATTTAAGGCCAAAGCGCTATCAGCAATATGTTTGGGTGGACTGGGAAGAATTGTTTGCTGTGATAAGGAAATAACTCCGACTGCTATTAGTGCTGTTAGATGCGCCTGACTAAAACCAGCCTCCATCAGTCTTTTCTTCGCCAGGGGTTCTGATTGCTCTGCCAGAAAATCGATGAGGGCCTGCTGTTTTTTAGCTCGGGAAGAGACAAGATCTTTCGCTTTTTCAGATGCAAGCGCCAATTCATAATAATCACCAAGAGGAAGCTGGACTGCGGCGCCTAAGCGATATTTTTTCGGCAGGGCTAGCGGAATCACTTCGGAGAGGGCTGATTGATAATAAGAACTTACCCACTGGCATAAGCTCAGTATGGTTTCACTAAGCAAGGGCTGCTCATCGATAACAGCGCTGATAATTTTTAATTTGCCCTTTTCCTGTTCTCTTGGCTCTTTGCTAATAACGAGACCTAAACGGGTTTTATTGCGAAAAGGTACCCAAACCCGGGCGCCAATTAGAGGTTCAAACTCTCCACCCAGGTAATCAAAATAATCACGGCTAGTATTGGGAATGCAAATTTTGTAAATAGTTTCCACTAGCTACGTTGCCATTCATGGCTTGCTGATTGACCGGGGGCAGAGAAAACTTTGATAAGAATTTTTTCTATGCGATGACGATCCAGTTCCTTTGTGTCCTTAATTAATTCTTCCACAAACCAGCGAGATAACTCTTCAACGGTGATATTTGTCAAGGGCATCAGAGTTACGTCTTCTTTCAAAAAAGGGATTTTTTTATGGTTAAAAACAAAATAATAATACTCTTCATCTTTTGAAATTTGTAAAAAAGGGGAGAACTCTGGCATCAGAAAGGTTTGATTCAGTTGGCGGCATAATTTATGGATACGTTCTTTATAATAGCGATAATCAAAGGTCATTCCGTTCTCTTCAACCCAGGTGGTCAGGGCGAGATAGACGGTGTACATATGACCATGTAAGGGTTCGCGTTCGCTCGCAGAAAAAAGAGTGGTGTGGCCTGCAGAAAATTTCATTGATTCTTTTTGTAGCTCTACAGTCGTTAAATATTTTTTCATGTTTTATAAACTCGCTCGTTTATCCTGCAATTGAAAACCTGTCAGTGCTAATTCGCTGTTTTTAGTTAAGGCAATTACTTTGAATAACTCCCCCATATCACTTGGTTGAATAAGTTGCTTAACCGCTTGTTGTCTTTGTAGCTTTTCCCGTTCATCGACGTCATTTTCTAATAAGCTTAACAAACCGTTAGCCAGCAAAAAAGAGGCTTGATTAGTGTAACCGGCTACATGAAAGCCTGCTGTAAGCGCTGCCTCTGCGACCTGGGTAAAATCAACATGGGCAGTGATATCCTGTTCGCCAATATGCACAAAGGGATTTGAATGGGCATGATGACGATAATGACACATTAAAGTGCCTGTATTGCGGTCAGGATGGTAGTATTCATGTCTTGGAAAGCCATAATCGATAATAAACATCGCACCGGCTGAGAGCATAGTAAAACATTGTTGAATCCAGTCGTCGATGAATAAATTGACCTCGGAAAGATAAGGCGATAGTTCCTTATCCAAACATTGTTGCACTTGCCTGATTAAGCGAGGATTCGTCGAGGGTTTGAAAATCTCTATCAATTCGCCTTTATCGTCAAGGCTAAGATAGCTTTCCTCTATTCCTTCTTTTGTTTGTAAAAAACGATGAATAGGCATGGCATCGAGGACTTCATTAGCGATAACAACGCCATTGAAAGCTTCTTTGGGCCAACGCTCAAGCCAGTGAATCCTTTCTAAAAGATGAGGAATTTCCAGAGTAATTATCTCTTGTTGGCGTTGTCGTAGATTAGGACTGATTTCAAGGATATAGTACTTATCCGGTAAACATGATTTTTGTTCAAGAGCAGTCAGTAGATCAACACAAAGACGGCCGGATCCAGCGCCAAACTCAAATAAACACGGCTCTGGCAGATTTAAAAGCACTTGTTGGCATTGATTTGCCAGAGTTTGAGCGAATAAAGGGGTTAATTCCGGAGCGGTGATAAAATCGCCCTGCACCCCAAATTTTTGTAAACCGGCGCTATAATAGCCCAAGGTTGGGGCATAAAGTGCTTGTTGCATAAATGCAACAAAGGGAAGGTCGCCTTGTTCTAGTATTTGGCTGCAAATTAATTCTAATAAATTCATAATTGATTAAAATTTATAAAATGAGGAACATACCTTGAATCAAGCTAACAAACAAGCAGCGAAGGTGGCTTTGATTACTGGAGCCGCCAGACGTATTGGCGCCGCAATTGCCTGCCAACTCCATCAGGCTGGGTTTAGAGTCCTTATTCATTGTCATCATTCATTAGTTGAGGCGCAGCAATTAGCCGAGACTTTAAATCAGCAACGTTTGCAAAGTGCTCAAGTATTACAACAAGATCTCTGTGCCGCCAATGCGTCTAACCTGCTTATTGACGCAACACTTGCTTTTGGAGGACGTCTGGATGTTCTTGTTAATAATGCTTCCATCTTTGAACGTACAAATTTTTCCAGGTTCAATGAAACTAATTGGGATAATTTATTTGCTGCTAATGTAAGAGCCCCCTTTCTGCTAAGCCTGGCGGCTCGTCCTCATCTTGCGATGCAAGAGGGAGTGATAGTTAATATTACCGATATTCATGCTGAAAAACCCTTGAAAGGTTATGCCGAATATTGTCAAAGTAAAGCGGCTTTAGTGATGCAGACAAAGGCCTTGGCCCGAGAATTTGCACCTGAGATTCGAGTCAATGCCGTAGCCCCTGGCGCTATCGTCTGGCCTGAGCACGCTAATTTAGTGAGCAAAGAGGAACAAGCCGAAATTATTGCCAAAACTCCCTTAAAACGAAAGGGTCAACCCCAGTATATTGCACAGGCAGTTGTGGCACTTGTTGAAAATACTTTCATAACTGGGCAAATATTAAAAGTAGATGGTGGGCGTAGTATTTAGGGGGAATTAGCCTCTTGAGCCAATAATCGATTTGCATAGGCTATGGCAAGGACAGAAAGAAGCAAAGTCAGATGGATTACAACCTGCCACATAACAGTGTCGTTTGTTTGTTTGGTGGGATCAATAAAAGTTCGTAATAAGTGAATGGATGAAATACCAATCAAAGCCAGCGCCAGCTTAATCTTCATTGCACCAGCATCTAAATGATCCAACCATTCCGGTTGATCAGGATGGGTATCCAGATTGAGGCGAGAGACAAAGGTTTCATAGCCGCCAAGAACAACCATAATCAGTAAATTGGCTATCATAACAACATCGATTAAATCAAGAACACCTAACATAATGTGGGTGTCATCAAACCCATTAATATTGATAACTAAATGAAAGAGCTCAATCACATAACGATATACATAAGCAGCTAAAATAATCAGCAAACCAAAATACAGGGGCAGTTGCAACCATCGTCCCATAAAGAAAAAACGACTAATGAGATTTTTTGCTGGAATCATTTCTATCCTTCCTAAAACACTATGAATAAATCTAAATCACAAAAGTGATATTAAGTGCATTATGAGGCGTCATTTTGCTGAGTCAATCTAAATTTGAAAGCCTGTGCTGATTTTAGGTGGGGACCTTCAGCTCGCTCTCAATATCCTTGAGGGTTTTCAATCTGTAGAAAGCTTGCAGCTGGTTTACATCAAGTTGGTTAGGAAAATAATAACGCACTAGCGATTTCGATTGTAAAACGGCTTTATATTCGCCTTCCAGGCTAGCTAACCCCTGCAAATGTTGGAGGAATAGAGTCTGTTGCCTGTCCCAATCGGTAAAAATTTCCTTAGCGTCCAGAAGGGATTGATAAAGCCAGGGCTTGCCTGTCCCTGCACGAGCAATCATATAGGCATCGCATTGAGTTTTGGTGAATGCGTCCTCTAAACTTTGCTGCTCCGCAATATCGCCATTAGCGATAACCGGAATGTTGATCTGGCTTTTTATTCGGGCAATTTGAGCAAAATCAGAGGGGACATCATAATCATCAATCCAGCGTCTACCATGAACAATCAACGCATCTGCACCAGCCTCTTCGATAGTTTTAGCCAATTCAAAATCAAAATTTGTACCCTGAATTCGTAATTTGACGGTTAAGGGAATCCTGATGGTTTTGCGAACAGCTTCGACAATGGCGACTATTTGCTGTGGTTTTTCAAGCAAGGCAGAACCTGCGCCTTTTTTACGAATTTTTTCCTTTGGACATCCGCAATTAATATCAATCAAATCAGCACCTAAGCCTTCAAGACGAAGGGCTGCCTCTGCCATAAGAATTGGGTCGGTACCGGCAATCTGGTAACAAAGTATTTTCTCTTTCGCTGATCGAAGAATATAACGGGAATTCAGACCGTGTTTGTGAACGACATCATGGGCAGAGATCATCTCAGTAACGGTATAGGCAGGTGGGGTAAATTGATAAAATAATTCACGAAAGGGGGCGCAACTAAAGCCCGCTAAAGGACCCTGAATAAGGCGATTAGCTAAGGTTAGAGTACCAATTGTCAGTTGTTGGCCAATAAATTGTTGCATTTGCATAAACTTAAAACAAGATGAAAAGATCCGGATTTGCTTGTATTATACCTGCAAATGGCAATTAGCGTATTTGTTCATTCGCTGCCGCAGACTGGTTTTAGGTTTATAATGGATAAAAAATATTTTTCCCCTTTAGAATTAATTAAAATTGCTACGCAGCACGCCTATTGTGCTGAGTATCTGCTGCAGGATAATGCCGAGATAATCCTTAGTGATCGCAGCCTCTCTGATAACCTGGCTCCCTTTGTCTCTTTGATGTATATGGCTTTTGAACTAACGCTGAAAGCCTTTCTTGTACAGGCCTTCAAAACAAATAATCAATACAAAAATTTAATTGAATTGATTGAATTGTGTTCAGATCTGGCAATTCCCAATCAAGATGTCCATTTATTAAAAAATTTATCCCGCCAATATGCTTTTCGCAAAGGAGTAGATTATGAACTTTGGGAAGACAGGCAACAGCTGCTAGTATTTTGTACTGATATTCTTGATCTTTACGAGCGTATACAGGAACTAATGCCTTTAGAGCTGCAGAAGGATTATCATAGTCATGCGGTTTAGAGGTAATAGGGCACTTTTTTTAGATTATACCAAACAGGAAAGTTAAATGAGCAAATCGAAACATGACAGAATATCAGAAGGTCTGGAGTTATCCCAAAACACAATAACTGGCGCGTCTATTGGAGGCATTAGTAATTTAGTTGTAAATAATTTTAGAAATAAACCTCTTGGTGTTTACCCCGGTGCATTGATAGGCGGCTTGTTATTTTTTGGAGTTACTAAAACGGTTCAAAATATGGATTTTAGCGATGTTTTCGATGAAACATGGCATTCTGATCGTTTTACTAAGAAGTAATAATTTTTTATTTACTCTGTCCACCATTGCCACTACAAATTTTTACCTATGATTTCAAAGTCTAAACTAATGATATTGTGGTTTTTGACAATACGGCCTTGGGCAACTTGGCTTTCATCCTGTTTCGCGCTAGGATTATATTCTTTTGTACAGAGGTAAAATGAATGGAGCAATTAGATCTTGCAAAAACGCAGAAAGTGCAGCAACAGCTATTTGGCTTAAATACCCATCTTAATGCACGTATTCTCGGCCAAACAGGATTGGTTTCACGCTTATTGATAGCGCTCCTTGCTGATGGACATTTACTGGTTGAAGGTGCACCGGGTCTTGCTAAAACTCGAGCGGTTAAAGAATTATCGGCAGTTGTTGAAGGGGATTTTCACCGCATCCAATTTACACCGGATCTTTTACCCGGTGATTTAACTGGCACCGATGTCTATCACCCTCAAACCTCAACTTTTGTATTTCAACCAGGCCCTATTTTTCATCATTTGATCCTTGCTGATGAAATCAATCGTGCTCCTGCTAAGGTGCAGTCTGCACTCCTGGAGGCAATGGCTGAGCGTCAGGTCACCATTGGTGGCAAAACCTATCCTTTACCAGAACTTTTTTTAGTTATGGCCACACAAAATCCTATCGAGCAGGAAGGTACTTACCCGTTGCCAGAGGCGCAGCTTGATCGTTTTTTGATGTATGTAAAAATTGGCTATCCTGATGCCAAAGTGGAATATGATATTCTGACTTTAGCCAGGCAGGAAGCAATGGGTCTTACGGGTAGCAATGCGACGAAAATCAAGCCTTTAAAACAAGTTACCCTGTTTGAAGCCAGAAAACAGGTTTTGCAGGTACATACTAGTGAAGCACTGGAAAATTATTTGGTGCAATTGGTTGTCGCCACTAGAAATCCAGCGGTTTATAGCAATGAATTAGCACGTTGGCTGCGTTTTGGCGCAAGTCCGCGAGCGACAATCGCTCTTGATCGCTGCTCGAAAGCTCATGCCTGGTTAGACGGACGCGATTACGTAACGCCGGAAGATATCCATGTGATTGCACACGATGTGCTCCGCCACCGTATTCTGCTCAGTTTTGAAGCAGAGGCTGAGGGCGTGAGTTCCGATGATTTTATTGATTCATTATTAGGTTTGGTTGCAGTACCTTAGGGCAGGTTATGACGGACGGAGTTAGTGTTGAGTTAAATGAATTGATTGCACTTCAACGCTATGCGCGACGAGTGAATTATAAGCCGCTTTATAGTGCGGTGCAGGCTGGTAATCACCTTTCAAAATTGCGAGGACGCGGCATGGACTTTGCCGAGGTTCGTAATTATCAGGCTGGGGATGAAATTCGACATATGGAGTGGCGAGTGACTGCTCGCACGGGCCGTCCTCATGTCAAAATTTATCAGGAAGAACGCGAGCGGCCGGTAGTTATTCTTACCGATTTTAACCCCTCAATGTATTTCGGTACTCGTATAGCCTTTAAATCAGTTGTAGCAGCACGCATGGCGGCAATGATAATCTGGACTGCTGTGAAGCAAGGCGATCGAGTGGGGGGACTCTTTTTTTCAGCAGAACAGCATAATGAATTTATGCCACGCAGCCGTGAGATCGGTGCTTTGCCGCTTCTTGCCTCCTTGAGTCAATACACAAAATTGCCAGCAAACTCCAGTTTTAAACCCCTAAGTGAAGTCTTAGTCCGTGTGCGTCGGGTGGCTCGCCCCGGCTCTATTTTGGTATTAATTAGTGATTTTTATAACATGGATGCTGACTGTGAAAAACACTTAAGTCGGCTGCGTTCCAATTGTGATGTTCTGGTTTATCAGGTCTGTGATCCTTTGGAACTTGCGCCACCTAAACCCCAGCATTATGCCATGACAGATGGTGAGCATGAACTTTTGATTGATACAACAATCAAAGACGTAAGCAAGGCTTATCAAAATTATTGTGAGCAACGTATAGCCAATTTAGAAGCGCAGTTTAAACGATTACAAATACAGTATGTGCAAGTGACAGCAGAGGCTGATTTACCTTACCTGGTAAGACGAACTTTTCCCAGGAGGACGCGTGTCTGAACCGCAAGAGCTGGCAAAATTGCATGACCTTCATTTACCAGATCCTATCGGCTGGTGGCCAATGGCAGCGGGTTGGTATCTTTTGATTATATTTGCCTTGGTGCTTTCAGCCCTGTTGATTTATTCTCTGCGTCGTTTTAATGAAAATGGCCGAGCCAAACGCGAGGCGCTGCTCTTACTTAAGGATTATGAACAGGAATATCAACGTGGAGCAGATAGTCAATTCATTAGTATGAAAATTTCGGAATTATTGAGGCGAGTAGCTTTGGTTTATTTTCCGCGTGCTGAAGTAGCCGGTTTAAAGGGTAAGGCCTGGCTTGATTTTTTAACAAACACGTCGAAAGGAATTGATTTTAAAATAATCAGCGATTATCTATTGGCCTTACCCTATCAACCAGCAAAAGAAATTGATTTAGAGCCGCTTTTCAGCACCGCTAAACGCTGGATAAAACAACGGGGAAAACCATGTTTGAATTAGCGACGCCCTGGGTTTTAATCTGTCTCCCACTGCCTTTCCTTATCTGGTTTCTAATTCCGCGTGCAGTTTTGCAATTGCCATCTGCGCTGAAAGTCCCTTTTTATAGTGCAATGCTTGCAATAGTTGATAACAAAAAACCTG
This sequence comes from Tatlockia sp., assembly GCA_013812775.1. Taxonomy (GTDB): domain Bacteria; phylum Pseudomonadota; class Gammaproteobacteria; order Legionellales; family Legionellaceae; genus Tatlockia. The sequence continues at coordinate 34,195 of JACCSX010000284.1, forward strand.
CTTTAGCAGGGCAAACTCAACTCGGTATACTATTTTTAGTCTGGTGTTTTATTCTGTTAGCAGCCGCTGGACCGCGTTGGGTTGGTGAACCGCGACCTTTGACTCGTGAAGGACGCAATATCATGATGGCGCTTGATTTATCGGGTTCGATGGAGGTTTCGGACATGGTTATCAATGGCCGCCCGGTTAGCCGTCTTGCCGTAGTAAAAACTGCTGCCGAGCAATTTGTGAAAGCCCGCAGTGGCGATCGTATCGGTCTGATTCTTTTCGGAACCCGGGCCTATTTACAAACACCGCTTACCTATGACCGTCAAAGTGTATTGATGCGTTTAGCTGATGCCACCGTGGGATTGGCCGGTCAAACCACTTCTATCGGAGATGCAATCGGCTTGGCGGTTAAGCGTTTACAAGATGTGCCTGCAAAGGGTCGGATGATTATTTTACTGACAGATGGGGCCAATAACTCAGGCATTTTACCGCCATTAAAAGCCGCAGAATTGGCAAAATTGGATGATATTAAAATATATACGATTGGTTTAGGATCTGAATCGGAATCAGGTTCTATAAGCGCCTTTTTTAATCCCAATCCCTCTTCTGATTTGGACGAGGAAACCTTAGAGAGAGTGGCCAAAATTACCGGCGGCCGCTATTTCCGCGCCACAGATACCCAATCACTTCAAGCCATTTATGAAATGATTAATAAATTGGAAACAGTTAGCCAGGATCAGGCAACAGTCCGGCCTCAGCAGGATTATTATCCTTGGCCTCTGGCCGCAGCTCTTTTATTATTCCTCTATTGGTTAAGTAAAAAAGCAGGTGTATTAACGATTTTTTCGCGCCGGGAGGTTGCCAAGGCATGAGCAATTTTCACTTTCTGCGCCCTTGGTGGCTTTTTTCGATTTTAGCTGAACTCTGGTTATTTTGGGCTTTCTGGCGGCAGGGTCCGCGTTTGGAGGCGTGGGCGGCTGTTTGTGATAGTCATCTTCTCAAACATTTAATGAAGGCAAAAGGGCAAGGACGGCGTCATTTCGCCTTGGTCTGCCTTTTTCTCAGCACCCTGGCTATGAGCCTTAGTCTGGCAGGCCCAACCTGGTCACGATTACCGATACCTTCCTATAAACAAATACAACCCAAAGTTGTGGTTCTTGATCTTTCCGATGCCATGCTAGCGAATGATTTGAAGCCTAACCGCCTGACTCGCGCTAAATTTAAATTACATGATCTTTTTAAACGTCGTATAGGACAGTTTGGATTAGTGGCCTATACCGGCGAACCCTTTGTTGTCGCCCCTCTTACGGATGATGCGCTAACCATAGATGCACTTTTATCGTCGCTAAGCCCCGACATAATGCCAGTTGAAGGCCAAAAGTTGGAAAGCGCCCTTGAAGAAGCGAGTCAGTTAATTGCCCATGCGGGATTTAAAGCAGGACAAATTCTGGTGCTTACTGGAGAAACCCCCAGTTTAGGAGCGATTTCTGTAGCCAAAACCCTAGCAGACCAACATATTTTTACCTCAATAATGCCTGTGCTTGCGAATAAAACAGGGAGTTCATTGTTTCAGGATTTAGCGACTGCCGGACAGGGACAATTAATACCCTTTGCTGATAATTCTGACGACTTGGATCAATGGCTGCGGTTTTCAGCCAATAGAGAACAATTTGCTCTAAGTACAGATAATGATATTCCCGTATGGCGTGATGAGGGGCGTTGGTTTTTAATTCCTGCTCTTCTCTTGTTATTGCCGGTTTTCAGGCGCGGCTGGTTGCAGGGGATTAGAACATGAGAGGTTTTTGTTTTTTCTTATCCTTAATTTTCGTATCTAATACTTATGCATTCAGTTGGGCTGATCTTTGGTTTACCAAAAATCAACAGGCCCAAAAACTAATGAACAAAGGTCAGTTTAAAGAGGCAGAAAAAATATTTCAACAACCGGATTGGCGAGCGACTGCTGCCTATCGAGCTGGTGAATACAAACAGTCAGCAAAACAATTTCAGGGCTTGCAAAATGAATCCGGGTTTTATAATCAAGGTAATGCACTGGCCCATTCAGGCAATTATGAGCAGGCAATTAAAGCTTATAATGCAGCCTTAGCCCTCAATCCGAATAATAAGGATGCTTTAGATAATCGTAAAATTCTGCAGGATTTATTGAAAAAAAAGAATAAGCAACCAGACCAGAGTCAAAAGAACAAGGATCAACAAAACAAAGAGAAGCAAGACCAAAATCAGAAAGACAAGGATCAACAGAACAAAGAGAAGCAAGGCCAAAATAAACAAGATAAAGAGAAGCAAGACAAAGAGAAGCAAGGCCAAAATCAACAAGATAAAGACAAACAAGACAAAGAGAAGCAAAACCAAAATCAACAAGATAAAGACAAACAAGACAAAGAGAAGCAAGGCCAAAATCAACAAGATAAAGACAAACAAGACAAAAATAAACAAGATAAAGATAAACAAGGTCAGAACCAACAAGAAAAGGATCAGCAGAACAAGCACCAACAAGGACAAAACCAACAGGAAAAGGGTCAGCAAGATAAAGCACCAGCTAAAGCAGCTGATAAGAAGACGCCTGAAGAGCTTGAAAAACAGCAGGCGAAGGAACAATGGTTACGATTAATACCTGATGATCCTGCTGGTTTAATGCGAGAGAAATTTTTACGTGATCATCTGCGA
>JACCSX010000313.1 GCA_013812775.1 Tatlockia sp.
TTCCTAGAGTTACTGGATCATTGTCATACCCCAATATAATTATTTCTCATTAACTTGCATATAAGGAATTTTACTAAATTTTTAATAATTGCTAAAAAATTAATTATAAAAAGAAGGTAATTAGACGGCTAAAAGTGATATATATCTCCTGTGACAATTGGATTGAAAGAGTCGTTTTCTACTCTTTCCCTGAGAAGTTTAGTTAGTTATGGCCTGCCTGGTCCGTTTAGAAACAATAAAATAACTTAATTTAGCCAGTATTTGCAAAAGTGGGTTTTATTTCCACAACATCCTAAAATTTCATAAACATCAACTCTATAAAACCATGCTCAATAGCCAATTTGCTTATTTGCGAAGTATCGTAACAATTTAGTTTTTTCTTAATTTTGACCAAATGAGATTCAACTGTTTTTGGTGATATAAATAATTTTTCACTGGCTTTTTGAGCTGAATAGTGATTTAAAAAATAATGTAAGCATTGCGCCTCTCTATAGCTAAATACAACCTTTCCATAGTTAAAAAATTTACTTGGTTTTAACTGATTAGCAGCTTCTGCAGGTAGTTTAGCGTGGTGAAATTCGTGCCCAATTTTTTTTTGCTCAGTAATATCTAAAGAAATTCCAATAATGCCTATGATATTATTTTCTTTGTCCCGTAATGGCTCTTTAGAACTTAAAAAAGTATGAACGACCCCATCTTTTAAAGTTGCAGTTTCTTCTAATTTACACATAATACCGGATTGAATGATACGTCGGTCATTTTCAATAATAGATGCAGCCTGCTGCTCCCAAACAAAATCATATTCTGTTTTACCAATTACTTCATCAGGTCGAGAAAAGCCTGTCAATTTTGCATGAGTTATATTACTACCCATAATTATGCTGTTAATATCTTTCCAATAGACACTGGCCGGTATATTCTGAATTAAATCAAATTCTAATGAAGTCATAGTTCCTCACTCTTACAATAATCGTCTGTAGCGAATAGTAAAATAGGATCAAAAATATAATCGTGCTTATCAACTAATGATTACATATTAAAACCAACCTAGGCGATGGGATGGCTCTCATCTGGCACCTATACGTTTTCCGGCACAGTTTAATCAATATTATCTAACAACAATACGCACCCAAGTAATTGCTCGTATATTATACTAAACAATTAATATTAAATCATGTAAAATCTTATAACCCCTTTCAATATTTAATCGCTGTTATAGAATATACAGTGGATTTAGTGCTAGATCTTTTAGATGCTCTATTATTAGAACCCTTACGATTTGGTTGGGAAGTAGTTAAACAATTTTATGAAACCAGGTCGGAGGAATTTCTCTATGTCCCTCTTGAAGAGTATGAAGGGGTGGCAAATATAAAACGAGCCTTAAATAGTAATGGCGATATTGGTAATAAAGTTAGTTTAGATGTTGATATTCAGTCCAAGAAATATATTTTGAAAATTTTATCTGATGAGAAAAAAGAAAATTATTTAAAAGATTATCGATTTTATAATCAAATGAAAACTCAAGAATGCTTTATAAATTCTAGAAATTTTTCCAATATGTCAATAAGTAATAAAAAAAAGTTAATGTCATTTAGTTACCAACTGGCCGGGTGGGAAAAATTTCTACTATTCGCCGTTGTTGCTCAAACCAATATTCCAAGCGACATTTTTAATGTTATATATCGAAATTGGGTTGATCTGAGCCCAACAATAAGGATGAAATTAAAGATTATTAAACTGATCTTGGCCTAGGGTAATGAAATAGACTCCTCCCCAAGAGCCAACTCCGTGGCCAAAATTACTTGACCACTGCAGTTTAGTAAATTATGGCCTGCCTGGTCCGTTTACAAACAATAAAATAACTTAACTTAGCCAGTATTTGCAAAAGTGGGTTTTATTTCCACAACATCCTAAAATTTCATAAACATCAACTCTATAAAACCGTGCTCAATAGCCAATTTGCTTATTTGAGAAGTGTCGTAACAATTTAGTTTTTTCTTTATTTTGACCAAATGAGATTCAACTGTTTTTGGTGATATAAATAATTTTTCACTGGTTTTTTGGGCTGAATAATGATTTAAAAAATAATGCAAACATTGAGCTTCTCTGAAATTAAAAATGACCTGTCCATAATCAAATAAAGGCCGATTTTTTTTCCAAATGTTTTGCAACTCTTTGATCTTCATAATTTGGGTCATAAGGCTAATCATTGGGCCTAAATCCAATTGTAACTTTACTATTTCAGAAATCGCTAAGAGTCGCTGAAGAATTTCATTCAATGATTTATTTTCAAGTCCATTCGATACACCAAAAATACCTGCAATTCGATTATCCACTGATAATAAAGGTGCCTTTATTGAAACTAAATTTAGTATTGAATTGTCCTCAAGCAAGGTAGGTTCAATAAAGCAAAAGGGCTTGTTTTGAACTTGCACTTGCATGTCGTGAGATCTTAACAACTGATAATCTCTACCCCAAGAAAAGGACAAATCTGATTTCCCTTAGATATCTTTTATCGATGCTAAATTGATAACTTCTGCCATTATATCGTTACAGCCTAAATAGTTACCGTTTAAATCTTTCCAAAAAATATAACCAGGTAGGTCGAGAAAAGGTAATTTTATGTTTTGATAGTTTGTCGATATGTTTCTTAAAATTTCCATAAATTTTATTCCAATAAAATCTTTTATATTATAAAAAAATCACCTCTGAAATGAATGCTTTTTATTCATACAGATATTAAATTAACCCGAAAACCGGTCAATTGTTTGTATATTATACTAAACAATTAATATTAAATCATGTGAAATCTCATATTATATATTCTCAATCCTTATTTGTAATCGAAGTACATATTTTGATACCTCATCCTATGCCTCCTGAAGAAGTAATTATAAAATGTAGTAAAACTCCTTATATGCAAGTTAGTAAGAATTGAATTATATTCATGTTTGTTTAAATATGTTCACAGTGTCGTACAATTACCGATCACTCAACTCTGAAGAGCAACCCATGAAATCAAAATTCGAAGGCCTGCCACGAGAGCTATATGAGGAACGAATTTGTTCCGATTTCAAATCTAACTCAAAAGAATTAAGTTCTCTTGCTCTGACGAGCAAAGCATTTTACACCTTATTCCAACCTAAGCGCCTGGTCGATACTTTATTACACCACGTAGCTTGGGGCAACCAGGATGGGGCAGAAAAGATGCTGAAAACATGCCCAGAGTTAATGATAAAGAAAGGGGCAATCATTGACCCTTCGATGCGTTATTTTAAAAATATTAGTGCTTTTGAACTCGTTTTATGGACTCTGGATGTTCGTTATATGGCAACCATGATGCTAAATTGCCTGCCGAATGATGCAACCGGATTGAAGATTGCTAAAGCATTAAAAGCGCAATACGAGTACTTCGATAAAAATGGTGTAACTTATACCCTGGATAAAGAGACTATAACAGAGAAACACTTTGATTTTTCTGACTTGATAAATGCGTTGCAAAGCTTAATTAAGAAATCCTAATTTTTTAAATTCAATTAAGGAATCTGTATGAAAATTTTTAAAGAACGCTCTATTGCGAAAACAGCACATAATTATGAAATCCTTTCTATCTGGAGTGAAGTACAGCAGCAATTTTTAGCTGATCTTGATTCTGA
>JACCSX010000026.1 GCA_013812775.1 Tatlockia sp.
CATCTGCACAGCGTACATCATAACCATAACTGGAAACGCCATAAGAAATAATGCGGCCCCCATTAACTTCACGAACTTGACCGCTTTGGAAAGGAGAAATCATCCCATGTTCCAAGGCCATTTTTTCTATCCATTTATCTGATTTAATTGGCATGACTATCTCACCTAATTTAGTCGACAAAAAATAAACTTCTACCATAAAGCCTTTAGGAGTGGAAGTTAATACTCTTTTTTCCTGAAAACTTTCACAGCCAGTGCCTAATCGGCATTAAATAGTAGAACTCCATATCGAAAAAGCCATTTCCGAACAATGTGATTTGCTTTAAATTATTCATCGCCCCTGTTATCAAGTAGAGATTTTTTTCTAATTCCTAATCAAGCAGCTTGTTTATCAAGTGGAGCTTAACGTCACAGAAGAGCTAAAGCTTCGAAACTAATGCATTCAAAAATTCCAATAACGAAGAAAGAAAACAAAAAAATAAGAGGGAATTAAAAAACCAAGCTAAGGTCCTCTTGCAAATGTAAAAATTAAAGAAAGATTCCTGTCTATGGAATCCCCGGCAATTTAACTTGCATAGTGCTCTTTATCCCTTCATAAAAAGTCAGGGTAAACCTTGGCCTTTTTCCTTGAATCTCAAAAATATATACCAATTTGAGCGATTACCGCATCTGCTGCACGACCTGAACCAAAGGTAGGCTCATTAATAAGGCCTGGAGCCGCAATACCATTGGCAAATTGCGTTGTACGGTAATCAACAGAATGTCTGTACTCAATACTCTCAATGGTATCTCGCCAAATCGAAATATTGAAAACACCGCCATATTGGTGTTTTGGTAAATTTAATGCTAAGGAGTCTTTAGTCCATTGGTAAGTAACCGCCACGGAAGCTGGTTTTCTAAAAGCCATAAAAGTAACAGCCGCTTCCAGCTGACCTGCCTGCGGTCTCGCACCCTGGCCATTAAAACTAAGATCTCTGACTCTGAAAGCACTTGAAGAGCCCACCCATTCGGCAGTTATACTGTAACGATCAAAGCTGAGATTTCCATGCACATCAATACCGCCTACTTTATGAATTAATTCATTGCCATTGGTTGCCGAGGCGAAACCGCCAAAAGAAGTAAAGGGGGCTGAACCAGTATCTTGCATCCCGGTTGAGTCTGTTATCGAACTAATATAGCCGGCACCGATATCGCCGGAAGTCTCTCCTGCTCTTATTGTGTAACCCAAATTCACTCCGCCGATGCTGCTATGTCCCAGGCCTGTATCTGCTTTAAAGCCGTAAATAGCAGCGTAGGGACCGTGATCACCTTGAGATTTGTAGCCGAGAATAAAGGGTCTGGATTTAGTTCTTGTCAGACGCAATGGCAACGGGGAACTTATCATCGAGCTGGAATAACGTCCAAAAGGTACATACATTTGACCTGCAGTAAAATAGACAGGTGATTTATCCAGATTACCAATGTTCACAAAACCCATATTCAAACTAAAAACCGAGTTAGAAACACGAGGACCAATTGGAGGTGGTGTGTCATCATAGGCAATAGACATGAAACCTTCAACTTTGTCATTTAAAGCTGCTGCAACATCAAGCTCACTTGAGCCTAAATTCAGATCAGACTTTGACCTGCCCACATAAGGTCGATTAATCATTGCTACTGGCTCTACTTTACCACTTATAGCAATGATAGGCATGTTAGGTTTGGGATAACCTATGCTTTCATAAGCACGGTATAAACGACGACGCCGATCCATTAAACGAATGTCACGATTGATACTGGAAATATTAACAATGTAGTCAGAACCGTCAAAAGCAGGCCGATCACCTAAATACGGGGACGTTACGATAGGGGTTCCTGCAATATAACTAATTACATGACCATCCGCGATCAGCGCAGTCGGAATAAAATCTGATGCTTTATCCCCTTTAGCCACATGTACTTTCAACTGACTTGACTGGTAGGTTTTTCCTTCGTCTTTAACTAATCTTGAATTGTATTTATGCGGAGGAGGATTGCTACTATTTTCTCTAGCAGGTTTTTTGGATGGCGGTATAGTTGTCGTAATTTTTTCAGGCTTTTTCTTTGCTGCCCTTTTGGCTTGTTCTTTTGTTGTCTGCGCAATTAAACGTTTTTGCAAACGATCAAGCTGCATTTGCATCTGCTTGCTTTGTTCTTGTAATAACTTAATTTCACGTTGTAACTCTTCGTTATTGGACGCAAAAAGTGAACTGGAGAAGATAGCAATGGCGAAGAATAGTGCTTTCTGTTTCACACGAGGAACTCCTGACTGATTTTTTATTTCCTAGGTTAGATAGCTGAAGGAGTATATCTTGCAATAATCTTAGTGCCTAGTGTTTGAGCATGTTTTTTTGTTTGTAATTTAATTTTGTTGATAATAAAAATAGGTGCTTTGCCAAATAGATAACATAGAGTTTAAAATCTTACACAGAAGCTATTTTAATCATTTTTTTAGTCAATAATATTTCTGTAATTTTCATTTCTTAGACAAAAGTAAAGATTACTGTGTTTTAAAGAGCATTGTGAATTTTAAAATCAGACAAGATCTAAAATTTAAAAAAAAAAGAGGCCATCACTATAACCAACCCTGAGTTTGGGATAGCTGAATACAAATGGTTGCACATGCGGGTCAACGTTGTTAGACGTTCCCAACCCATTTTGCGCCAAAATAAGGACCATAAAGACCAAAATTCGTAGTACTTGGATGGGTATTAATTTGTTCTCTTGATTTAAAAACATTGAAGTAATTAAGAGCTTGGAATCCACCTTCAAGATTAAGAGCGCCCTGGAACCATTCGTGTACGTAGTTAAGGCCTAATTTGACCTCAAAGCTTGGAACTACAATTTTATGAGATAAGCTATCATTGAATCTTACCAAACCGGTAGGTGCTATTATAAATCCCTCGGCGAACCGACTTGTACCATAGACAAGCGATGTGGCTGTATTGGCTGTTACGCTAAAACCATGTACTAGATTATATGAGTAATCAATTCCCAAAACAGGGCCGACTCCATAAACCTCGCCATTATGATATTGTTCTACTCCCGTAGCCCTTTGTTGCAGAAGAGCTGCTGGCACTACAGAATAAATACGTCTCTGTTCAACACGGATTTTTGCATACTGCAATCCTCCATAAAAACGAGCTTTTTTCCAAACACCCATATCAACGCGTTGGCCTAAGACTAAATTAACTTGATCAAATTTGTTTGAGAGACCTAAACTGTATGGCAAACGTGTTGAAGAAAAACTTGTAAGCCCACTAAATCCCCCGCGGTTAGTAGTGCTATCAAAATGAATTAAAGTCATGGTTGCATCATCACCAGTATTGTAATGATAAGAACCTTCAATTCTATAACCCCATCCCCATTTTGGCTCGGTATTTTTATAACCGGTAAGAGAAGTTCGTTCGTAACCTTTATCAGCGGTATAAGTCGGCTGAAAATAAAGTGCTTGTACTCCGAGATCCCATTGCCGTGCTTCGCAGGGCACTGTAACGTCGGCGGGGATACATGAGGGAGCAAGCGGGGTCGAATACATTCCTGCCGATACAAAGCCACTCGCTGCCAAACCTATTGTTAAGGTTATTTTTTTCAACATGATCACTCCACATTTATAAAAAAAAAGCCCATCAACAAGTGACGGGCTTTAATAAGGCATTATTGGCTTAGCAAATTAAACGTTACCAACCCACTTCAAACCAACATAAGGACCATTTAGAGCAAAGTTACCTTCACGCACTTCATAATTATTGAAGCCACGATCATTCAGGCTACGAGTAGCATTCCAGTACTGAACCCACATATAACCAGCATCCAGTGTTAAATCACCTGACGCCATAGCGTAAGAGTACTTAGCACCTAACTTAGCTTCCATTTCGGGAACCATAGTAGTTCTTGAACGGTGGCCATAATTATCATCGTCACCAAAGAATGAACCTGTAGTAAAGTGATTGAAGCCGAAATCGCCTCTTACTTTGCTTTGACCAACCAACAGAGCAGTTGCGCCGTTAGCATAAACCGCAAAACCGTTGCCAACATTGTAAGACATGTCAACACCTACACGTGGTCCAAAACCGTTAAATCGGGATTGTGAACCGTGAAGACGATTGTATTGATTATAGCCTTGAGAATTAGCCATATCTAATGCAGTAAGCTGATCACTAGTTAATAGGAAAGTTGGTAATCTGTCTCTGTTTAAATAACCTGCACGAGAACCATTTTCAATCCTTGCGAATTGAGCACCACCATGGAAACGTATTACTTTCCACTCGCTAAAATCAACGTGTTGGCCTAACTCAATGTTTACAGCATCCCATCTGGAGCGGAAACGATTGCGGTTGTTGTTATCGTCATAACCATATCTATTATCGAAGGGTACGGCCACGCCAGTATTTACACCGGTTTCAGGATGGTAATGGCTAACGAAACCGTTATTATCATCATAATCATTATTACGATGTCTTCTACCATCAAGGTGATACCAGTTAACATTCAGGTCATTACCTGTATTGAAGTGATAAGAACCTTCTAACTTAAAGCCCCAACTCCAATTGTCATCAAAATTACGGTGGTGACGATCGTATCTATCGTATCCGTTATCGTATCCGCTATTGTATCCAGATCCGTAACTTGTACCGTAGCTATTGAATCTATTGTAGTCATCATTTCCAGTACTTAATGTCTGAAGGTACAAAGCTTGTACGCCAAAATCCCAAGCTGTTCTTTCGCAAGGAACCGTAACGTTACCAGGGGTACAGATAGGACCCATGGTTCCAGCAAATACTGCACTGCTACTTAAAGCAAGAACAGCCACCGCTGCTTTTTTCAAATTTAACATGCTTCATCTCCACTTTTTTATTATTAATTTCCCGTTTAGCCGTCAAACCACATCATGGGATTGACCACAGTACGCAATCATCGCTC
>JACCSX010000029.1 GCA_013812775.1 Tatlockia sp.
TAGCAAGAAGGACTGCTTTCTGATAATTAAACTCTGACATCTGCGTATGGGAATAAATGCTAAGTATTGCGCAACATTCGGCCATAGAAAAGAGGGTTTCATGGATGTTTGTTCTTTCAGTCATTAATTTTTCCATAGTCCTTCTTTCCTTTTTTGCGCTAGACCAAGTCCCTAATATTTCGCTGGATAGAAATTCTATTGTTTGGTGCAATACGTGATTCGATTGCTGGTCAGGGAATTGATGATAATTAAGTAAAAGCTCCTGACAGGCTAACCTTGTCAAATTTAGTAGTATCGGTTGAAAAGGGAAAATTTTCCCCTCTGCCGTGTTTTGCAGTTCGATAACTCTGCCAAGAATTAAGGTGGAATTTTTTAAATGTGCTTTATATTCTGGCAACAACTCTAAAATTTGCAATTTTGCTCTTTCATACCAGGGGCCCAGTTGTCTAAAAACCTCCCAATCTTTAATATTGTTTTTTATCACATCGGCAAGCAGTAGGGCTAGGGGGGGCTTTTCTACACTAGATAAAGTAATGATAAGCAGCAACTCTTGAATTGCAAAACAGCGTTGATTAAGTGGATCTGTATCTAAGGGTAAAATGAACAAATCCATTAAAGCACGGCTCATTAATTCTTGTTCTATGAATTCCTCTGGACCTATAAATTTCTCTGGTTCTTGGCAATAGAGTTGATAATGGTAGTTAAGGGTTTCCAGTGGAAACTTTTTATAAAGTCTGGTCAACAAGGTTTGATAGGTGCCCACTGCTAAAAGATACTTAATAGCATCCAGACGCTCAATTATATTGTTTATTCTGCCACCATTTTCTGGCAAGGATTTTATGAGTCCTTGTACATCTGCAAAGGCTCTTTCAGGATTGTTAAAAAGCGCCTCTTCGTAGTCAGCATCCTCAAGAAAACCGCCAGCTTCCCCATTATCCCATAGACTTTCTGATAAGCGATCATGGTTTATATGGATTTTTTCTAATAACAGTTCTTCTAACTCTGAGGAAGAGTTTTGAGGCCAGCAGAAACAGATTAAGGAAACAATGCAAGACCATAACCAGGAGAAGAAAGACTCTTCGTCCTCGGTGTCCTCTCCTTTTAAAATAGTTTCTTTTTTGTTATTAAATTCAAAGAGGCGTGTTTCTACTTTTTTTTCAGAGTTGATAATTTCTAATAAAGCTCGTTTTTTTTCGCTGTTTTCTGCAAGCTGCAACAGATTTTTTTTCCATTTTTGTAGAATAGCTTCTTGTTCATTATATTTATGCATATTGTTCTCATTATGGAATTTTTTTGTCTAAAATTTATTCAGCAATAATAACATAAACCCAAATTGACTACCGTTAAGTTATCGTAAAAATTTGCGTCAAGTTGTTAATTTAATTTTTTTTTATATTTAAAAATCAAAAACTTTCCTGTCTCAAAGTAGCTAGCAATGGGGGACTACCCTCAATCCCGACTAGCACGGCATATTCTTCATGTCGGCATCAGAGAGAGCTCTCGCTGACTTCACATATAATTCCCTTTTGGCGAAAAGAATCATTTTAAAATCAGCCAGATACTTTTAATTTCCTTTTACTTTTAGAATTGTCCGGCACAAAGGGAATTTTTTTTAACTTAAGAGTTCTTAATAATTTCTTAATATTCACCTGTTATTATGAAATCATAAATTTTGTTGCTGGAGCTTTCAGTGGAAAACAGCACTTCACAGATGTTGATGAAGATGAAATCAGATTTATCAGCTACTACTAATGAAAATCAAGCTATCCATGCCGCGATTACTAATCCGGCTGTTGCTCCTGCCCCTGCTGCTTCGACTTTGCCGGAATCAGAACATATTTTGAAAAATCTAATGGAATTCTGTCTTAGTCCAAAAGGCAAGCCTAAACACACCCCAACCTCCTAGTGCCCCCTAACATTCAATTTAGGGCGAGCAACTTTTCTTGTATTCTTAAACCTGAACGATATACTTAAATGATAGACGTAAATTATTTGAGGTTTGTATGGCTGGTTTTTCTGAAACGTCACATTGGCGCGATTCAGCTAGAAGCGCCCGCTTTTTTTTAGTTGATGCTAGAGCTGCTTTCCCAATTTTCCTTTTTTTAATGCATATCCGAATTTGGACCGGTGTTTTGGTTCTTGTTTCTGCGGTTTTTTTTGGCATTATCGAGCATTATGGTTTTACGGTGCCTGTTTTTTTAAGATGGTTACGCCATTTTCTCGCCGGTAATATAAAAACAACACAACCTTGGTGGCGATAAATGGAGAATGATATTCGTAAAAGCCTGGCATTAATTGCCTCTGGTTTAAATGCTAAATTTTACTTAAATGACCGTTTTGTAAGTTATGAAGAAGTGTTTTCGGATACGGGCTTACTTCCTGCTATAGCTCGCCGCGCGGATCAACTATGTTCTCTTTGTCTTGGTTATGGCCTGGGTGCTACTTTTGATGAGGCGGAAAAGGCGCTTTTGGGAATTCGTGTTGTCTTTGATGAAGTGACACCAAACGCTTTGCGCTTACTTTGTATGACGGACGTGTTAAATGAATTAATCCAGGG
>JACCSX010000057.1 GCA_013812775.1 Tatlockia sp.
TGCACGGTTTAACTAATTTTCCTGATTTTTCGAAGGGTACAGTTACAACGATTGGTAATTTTGATGGTGTCCATCTTGGCCATCAGGCTTTATTAAAGACTCTAAGGTCAGAAGCGACCCGTTTACAACTCCCCTTGGTTGTTTTGTTGTTTGAACCCCAGCCAGCAGAATATTTTCGCCCACAGCAAGCGCCGGCGCGATTAACCAGTTTACGGGAAAAGTTAGCTGTACTTAAATTTTCTAAGGTGGATTATGTTTATTGCCTTAAATTTAATGAAGCACTAGCTTTAATGTCAGCTCAAACCTTTGCAGAAAATTATTTTTTTTCTTTATTAAATAGCAAATATTTACTCATTGGTGAGGATTTTCGGTTTGGGCAAGGGCGCTTGGGCGATGTTTCTTTATTGCAAAAGTTAGGTGCAAACTATGGCTGTACAGTGCAGACCTTTCCTGATTTTTCTATAAATAATAAGCGCGTAAGTTCTACAAATATAAGAGATGCTTTAGCGCAGGGAGAACTTCAGGCTGCTTCTGAATTATTAGGCAGAACCTTTAGTCTTTGTGGTCGCGTAGTTAAAGGAGATGGCCGCGGTAGACAATGGGGAATTCCTACTGCAAACTTGGCTATGCATCGCTTAAAGCTTCCCTTAAAGGGCGTTTTTTGCGTTCAGGTTAGAACAAAGGGTAAATTGTTTAAGGGTGTTGCTAACTTAGGCAGCAGGCCGACGGTTGATGGCAGTAAAAATATTCTCGAAATCAACTTATTTGATTTTGACGAAAGCTTATACGGCGAGATGTTAGAAGTGTTTTTCTTGCACAAATTGAGAAATGAGGTTAAATTTTCATCAGTAGATGCTCTTATTGCGCAGATTCATGATGATGTTGCAAGGGCCAGGGCGGAATTTGTAAGCCGTCGGTTTATCCTTAATTTGGCAGTTGAATACTAATTGCTGAATTGAAATTTTTTTAACGCTTTATAGAGTGGGCATAATGGCAGAATACAAAGATACCTTAAATTTACCAGAAACAGCTTTTCCAATGAAGGCGAACTTAGCTAATCGTGAGCCTCTCATGTTAGCAGACTGGCATAATATAGGTATTTACAAAAAAATTAGAGAAGCCCATGAAGGCTCAAATCATTTTGTTTTCCACGATGGCCCACCCTATGCGAATGGTCATCTGCATTGTGGCCATGCACTTAATAAAATTTTGAAAGATATCATTATTAAATCGAAATCTTTTGCGGGTTATAACGCACCTTTTGTCCCTGGTTGGGACTGTCACGGCTTGCCAGTTGAGCTTAATGTTGAAAAAAAAGTAGGCAAAGCCGGAGCCAAAATTTCTGCAACTGAATTTCGGCTAAAATGCCGTGAATATGCAGCAAGTCAAATTGATATCCAGCGTGAAGAATTTAAAAGGCTGGGTGTTTTTGGCGACTGGGAAAATCCTTATGTCACCATGGATTATTCCTACGAAGCAAATATTATCCGCGCCCTTGGCAAAATAATAGAAAACGGCCATTTACAACAGGGTTTTAAGCCTGTTCATTGGTGCATTGATTGTGGTTCTGCACTCGCCGAAGCAGAGGTTGAATACGAGGATAAAACGTCGCCTTCAATCGATGTTGCTTTTTTAGCTATAAAACCAAAAGAAATATTAGACTTGCTTGCGGATTCACTCCCAGAAAAGCCTGTAATACTACCCATCTGGACAACAACCCCTTGGACCTTGCCCGCGAATGAGGCTGTTTGTCTGAATCCAAACCTGGACTATGTGTTGGTGGATGCCGGCGAGCGTTATTTCCTTATTAATGCTGAATTAGAACCTTCAGTGATGCAGCGCTATGGTATCGACAATTATGAATTAGTTGGCAAAGCTAAGGGTTTGGTCTTTGAAAAAATCCTTGTGCAACACCCCTTTTATGAGCGCCAAGTGCCTATCATTCTCGGGGACCATGTTACTACAGAGTCTGGTACAGGTAATGTTCATACAGCGCCGGCACATGGTCCTGACGACTATCAAGCCGGTTTAGCTTATAAGTTGCCGCTTATTAATCCAGTTTTAGCTAATGGCTGTTTTGCTCCGGACTTACCTTTATTTGCAGGTCTTTCGGTTTTAAAGGCTAATGAAAAAATTATTGAGGTCATGATTGAGCGAAATGTTTTGCTGCATAGCGAAACTATTCGTCATAGCTATCCGCATTGTTGGCGTCATAAAACAGCCATGATCTTTCTTGCGACACCTCAATGGTTTATTGCTATGGATAAAAATGGTTTGCGTCAAGCTATCCAGGCGGAAATTGAAAGAGTAAATTGGGTACCGGATTGGGGTAAGGCACGTATCTCTAATATGGTTGAAAGCAGACCTGATTGGTGTATATCTCGTCAGCGAGCCTGGGGCACGCCAATGTCTTTATTTGTTCACAAATCAACCAGGGAACTGCACCCGCGTACACTTGAATTAATTGAACAGGTTGCCAAAAAAGTTGAGAAAGGAGGCATAGATGCCTGGTTTGAGCTGGATACTGCCGAATTGTTAGGTGCTGATGCTGAATATTATGAGAAAATCCCTGACACCTTGGATGTCTGGTTTGATTCAGGCGTGTCTCATTATTGCGTTCTAAAACAAAACCCTGAGCTTGCTCTTCCTGCCGATGTCTACCTTGAGGGTTCGGACCAACATAGAGGCTGGTTCAACTCTTCTTTAACGACCGCTGTTGCTATTTATGGTCACGCACCTTTCAAAACTGTTTTGACGCATGGCTATACTGTCGATTCTGAAGGAAAAAAACTATCCAAATCTAAGGGTAATTACGTGGCCCTGGATAAACTTATTAATCAACATGGTGCTGATATTATACGCTTGTGGGTCTCCTCAACTGATTATCGCCATGAAGTATCTATTTCTGAGGAAATTATAAAACGTACTGCCGACGCTTATCGACGCATTCGTAATACGGCTCGTTTTATACTGTCTAATTTGTTTGATTTTTCTCCAGAAGAACATGCAGTGCAGGCAAGCGAATTAGTTGAGCTTGACCGTTGGGCAATTAATCGCTGCCAGGAACTACAGAAAGAAATCGAGGAAGACTATCAAAATTACCAATTTCACCTGATTTATCAGAAAATTCATAATTTCTGTGCGGTTGACATGGGTAGCTTCTATCTAGATGTTATCAAGGATAGACAATACACAACACCGCAGAATAGTCTCGCAAGACGCTCTTGCCAAACAGCTATGTATCATATTGTCCATGCTTTAACGCGTTGGTTAGCGCCAATCTTATCCTTTACGGCTGAGGAAATCTGGCAGGTTATACCTGGTAAATCCAGTGAATCTATTTTTCTTGAGCAATGGTATCAAGGCTGGCCGCAAATGGAGGATGTGGATATGAATTTCTGGCAGCAACTTCAGCTCATCCGTGATGAAGTTAATAAGGCGCTTGAAAACAAACGCAAAGAAGCTGTGATTGGTTCTGCGCTCGCTGCTGAAGTCACTCTTTATGCTAATGAAAATCTCTTTCCTGTTTTGAACAGGTTAGCCAACGAAATGCGTTTTATCTTGATGACATCTGCAGCAGTAGTTAAGCCCATAAATGAAGCGATTGATGATATTGTCTATAACAAGGATTTAAATTTAGCAATATCGGTTCGTGCCAGCACTTTTGAGAAATGTAGTCGATGCTGGCATCGCCGTGAAGATGTAGGAATTGATAAACAATATCCTGAATTATGCCTGCGTTGCGCGGGGAACATTAGTGGAAACGATGAAGTGAGGCACTTTGCATGAAAAAATGGCCCTGGTTTCTTTTAAGTATTTTTGTGGTAGTAATTGATCAACTAACCAAATATTGGGCTGAATCCCATTTAATTCCTTACCAGCCAGAAGCTGTT
The DNA here is from genome assembly GCA_013812775.1 of Tatlockia sp. Taxonomy (GTDB): domain Bacteria; phylum Pseudomonadota; class Gammaproteobacteria; order Legionellales; family Legionellaceae; genus Tatlockia. The sequence goes on from JACCSX010000057.1 coordinate 3,894, forward strand.
TATTCGATGTTCAATTTTACCTTGGCTTATAATACTGGCGCTGCTTTTAGTTTTTTAAGCGGCGTTGGCAGTTGGCATCGTTGGTTTTTCGCAGGCTTTTCTGTGATAATGAGCCTGGTGCTTGCTGTCTGGCTAGAACGTTTATCGCCGAAGGCCAAGCTACAATCATTAGCACTTAGTCTGATTCTTGGTGGGGCCGTGGGAAATTTATACGATCGCGCAACCATGGGCCATGTTATTGATTTCATAGATCTCTATTATGAAAACCATCATTGGCCAGTCTTTAATCTGGCAGATGCGGCCATCTGTTTGGGTGCATTTTTGCTGTTGATCGATATGGGTATTACGCGTCAGTCAGAGGTCAACTTAGTCTGAGTTATATTCCTGCCCTTGATGCAGCGTAGTGTAATCAAGGTTTTCTTCTCTATCAATTCCTCCCATGAGCCGAATAAAAGCATTAATCGGCTTGATTTATGAACCGAATATTACTAATATTAAGCTCATAACATGAGCCGAATAAAATAATTAATCGGCTCACATGGGAATCTATATGAGTATGGCTTCAAAATGGATCTGGCAACAGGTGGATTGGCCAAGGTTTCACTGGCAAGAGGAGTCTATTCAACCTTTATTGCGTGCAGTAAGATTGAAACAAGGTATTTTACTAGGTAAAACTGGATCGGTAGTTAGTGAAATAACGCTTGAATCAGCTCTTGATACTTTGTTACAAAATATTATTGCATCCTCTGCCATTGAGGGAGAACAATTAAATGTCCAATCGATTCGTTCTTCGCTTGCAAAACGAATCGGTCTCCATCTAAAACAACCTTATCCCACGACAGAGCGCTCTGAGGGTTTGGCGCATATGATGGTGGATGCCATTAACAATTTGGATACGCCTTTATCTGTTGAGCGTCTGCTGCAATGGCATCAGTGGTTATTTCCAGATGATCTAAGGTCTCTCTATCCAATCAAGGGAGGGGAATTACGCGGCGAAGAGCTTATGCAGGTTGTTTCTGGCCGTATTGATAAACCGAGGGTGCATTTTGAAGCGCCTCCTGGAGAACAATTGGATCAGGAGTTAACCGCATTTACAGACTGGTTTAATCAGAGCTTGAAAGACCCAGGTTCAGATCCTTTACTACGAGCGGGTATTTGTCATTTTTGGTTTGTAACTCTTCATCCCTTTGAAGATGGTAATGGACGAATCACACGAGCTTTAACCGATCTGGCACTCGCTCAGAATGATAAGCTAAGTATCCGTTTATATGCGATGTCAGCCACCATTCTTGCCAATCGTGAAGATTATTATCAAATATTAGAAACAAGCCAGCGAAATACAACCAATATAACTTTATGGTTGTGTTGGTTTCTAAAGATTTTGGAGCAGAGTATACAAACTGCAATCGAAAAAATTGATCAAACACTTGCTAAAAGCCGATTTTGGCAGCATTTTCAAGGAGTTGGGCTGTCCAAGGAACAAATCAAAGTGCTAAATAGAATGCTTGATGAAGGAAACAATGGCTTTGAACTGGGAATCAGTGCTGCACAATATAAAAAAATTACTAAAGTAAGCAAGGCAACGGCCACTAGACATCTGGCTGAATTAGTTGAAAAAGGTTGTCTTGAGAAGTTGCCCGGTGGGGGGAGATCCACACGATATCAGCTTAAGCATCTGTCTTTTGTTCCCAAACCTTTGTATTGAACAATTGCTCTAGATTTAAATAAGCAGTTATTAGAAAAAATGCTAAGTATTGAACCAATATAATCAAATGTTCACGACAACATGGCAAGTTATACAGTTCAGCAGTTCTGGCTTAAGCAAAAACGCCAGTCGATAAAGCATTCAAATGCTCACTCTCTGGATTAAGTATGCTAACCGCAGCTACTGCTGGCAAACTTAGATAATGCTCTGCCTCATCCCATTCTATCTCTGCAGGAAATAACCTTAACATCGGTAAACATTTATTCAGAGAAGCACAGAAGGCAAGGTTTGCAGGGTAGGGTCTAGCTTGATGATAGCCGAGGGCCATCACTTGCATGGCTTCTGAAATTGTTGAAATACCAGGAATATAGTTGATTGAATAAATAGCAGCGGTTTGAGCGATAGCAGGTAAAAAACCCGGGCTGGAGACAAAATGCACGCCTGCCTGATAACAGTCTTCTAATTGCTGGGTACTTATAATATTTCCAGCGCCAACTCGTAAACCAGGGAAATCATTTAATATTTTTTTCAATAAGGTTTGTTCGTGACAATTAATTTCCACTACAGAAAAACCAGCTTGAGCAATTTGTTCGAGTCTTTCAAAGAGTAAAGCATCGACGTCGAGAGTTACTATAATTAACTGATTACCAAACAATTTATCACTCATCATTATTATTCACTAGCTTTCTGCAACATCCGTTCATGTTAGAAGAGTTGCAG
>JACCSX010000113.1 GCA_013812775.1 Tatlockia sp.
GGTCTCCAAAACCGCAGGTTGGGGGTTCGATTCCCTCCTGGCCTGCCAACTACTAGATAACTATGAAGAATTCAAATATTTCCAAAATGAACTTTAAAGAAATAATCTTATGGTTTGGTATTGCGCTAGTCGCAATCTTAGCCTTTTCTGGGACTTATTATTATAAATTTACAGGCCCTATAGAAGCGCTTATCTGGATTGGTTGGTTTGTATTAACTTTACTACTAGCTTTTTTTACCACTTCAGGTAAAAAAGTATTCGAATTTGCTAAAGAAGCGAAAATAGAATTACAAAAGGTTGTCTGGCCAACCCGGCAGGAAACCGTTCAAACCACATCTATTGTTATGGTCATGGTTGCAGTAACCGGTTTTGTTCTTTGGGGAATCGATTCTGGAATGATGTGGATAATCGCAAAATTAACACGTTTAGGTTGATAATACGGTGGAAGAGCAAAAAACCAAACAATGGTATGTGGTTCATGCATACTCAGGTTATGAAAATTTTGTTATGCGTGAAATTAGATCGCGTACTGAACATCATCATTTGGAAGAGAAAATTGGTGAGGTAGTTGTTCCATCTGAAGAAGTTGTGGAAATGCGTGCTGGTCAAAAACGAAAAAGCACAAGAAAGTTTTTCCCTGGATATGTCCTTGTAAATATGATGATGGACGATCAAACCTGGCATATGATCCGTGCAATTCCACGTGTTCTTGGATTTATTGGCGGCACAGGTCAGACTCCTACGCCGATTACTGATAAAGAAGCACAGGCGATTCTTCAGCGTGTAGAAGATGGTGTTACTAAGCCAAAACCAAAAGTATTATTTGAACCAGGTGAAGTTGTCAGAGTTAAAGATGGACCATTTATTGATTTCAATGGTGTAGTTGAAGAAGTTAACTATGAAAAAAGCAGGTTAAGAGTCGCGGTACTTATATTCGGACGATCTACGCCTGTTGAACTTGAGTTTAGTCAAGTAGAAAAAACTTAACTATTTTGTTGGTAACCGGGGAGCATATTTAACTGTCTGAATCATTCAAAGGTACTGATTTGGTAGTGAAAATGCGTTATACCCATAAGGAGTGATTATGGCTAAAAAAGTAGAAGCATATATTAAGCTACAAATACCGGCGGGTAAGGCAAATCCAAGCCCACCAGTTGGCCCTGCTTTGGGGCAACGTGGCGTTAATATCATGGAGTTTTGTAAAGCATTTAATGCAGCAACTCAAGGTATAGAAGTTGGCTTGGCTACACCTGTAGTAATTACAGTGTACTCAGATCGCAGTTTTACCTTTATAACTAAAACTCCACCTGCATCTGTATTGCTTAAAAAGGCTGCTGGCATTCAAAGCGGTAGTGGAACTCCCAACTCCAAGAAAGTTGCGAAGCTTACTTTGGCTCAACTCGAAGAGATCGCCAAGATAAAAGAACCTGATTTAACAGCAGGCAGTCTGGCGGCAGCAGTTCGAAGCATTGCGGGAACTGCGCGTAGTATGGGTATTGAAGTTGAAGGTTTGGAATAAGGGGTTACCATGACTAACTTAAGTAAAAAGCAACAGAAAATTCGTGAGAAGATTAAACCTTGTCACCTTTATAATGCAGAAGAAGCTATTGCATTTTTAAAAGAATTCACTAGCACAAAATTTAATGAAAGCATTGATATTAGTGTGAACCTGGGTGTAGACCCTCGTAAATCTGACCAGGTAGTTCGTTCTTCAACAAACTTGCCTAAAGGAACTGGAAAAACAGTTCGAGTTGCAGTATTCGCTCAGGGTGAAAATGCGACTAAGGCTAAGAATGCAGGTGCAGACATAGTTGGTTTTGAGGATCTTGCGGAGAAAATTAAAGCCGGAGAAATGGACTTCGATGTGGTAATAGCAACTCCTGATGCAATGCGTATTGTTGGTCAATTAGGTCAAATACTAGGTCCACGCGGCTTAATGCCAAATCCTAAAGTTGGAACTGTAACTCCCAATGTTGAAGCGGCAGTTATTGATGCTAAATCAGGCCAGGTACGTTATAGAACTGATAAAAACGGTATCATACATTGCAGCGTCGGCAAGATAGATTTCGCAGCTCCAGATATATTGGAAAATATTTCTGCACTGCTGGCTGATTTGAAAAAAGCAAAACCTACTTCGTCCAAGGGTGTATATTTTAAGAAAATTTCACTATCTACAACAATGGGACCCGGGTTGACTATTGATATTGCAACAATACCCGTGTAACATGTACCGCCCTTTAAAACGCTTTCACGGCAGAGACATGGTTCAATGCCGTCGAAGACCGCAGGAGCGCTTAGCTTAATACCCTGCGCAGACGGTGAACCGGCTCCGAAATTTCTCTGAGACGGCCACCATAACTGTCAAATCCAATGGATTTGCACAAATTAGGAGGTCAGTAACGTGACATTATCATTATCTGCAAAGAAAGCCGTTGTAGAAGAAGTGACAGCAGTTGCTTCAAAGGCTATTTCGGCAGTCGTTGCTGATTATCGTGGTTTAACTGTAAATCAAATGACCCAGCTTAGATCTGCAGCGCGTAAATCAGGTGTTTATTTACGAGTAGTGCCAAATACACTTACACGTAGAGCCTTTGAAGGCACCGAGTTTGCTTGCTTGAACGAACTGTTGGTTGGTCCTTTATTTATTGCACTATCTATGGAAGCCCCAAGTGATGCTGCAAGAATGCTAAAGGAATTTGTAAAATCATTTGATAAGCTTGAAGTCAAAGCATTATCGGTAAGTGGAAAAGCCTATGGGGCTGATCACCTTGATGCTATTGCAAGTCTGCCAACGCGAGATGAAGCCTTAGCTAAACTGATGTATGTAATGAGAGCACCAATCGAGAAATTTGTCAGAACTCTTGCAGAGCCTCATGCCAAATTAGTTCGCACTGTGGCTGCTATCAAAGATCAAAAGCAAAATTTAACCACATAATCTTTAATAAATTTTAATTTAGGAGCTAGAAATGGCCGCAACACAAAAAGACATTCTTGAGACAATTTCTAAAATGACTGTAATGGAAGTTGTAGAACTTATCGAAGCAATGGAAGAAAAATTTAATGTATCAGCCGCTGCTGTATCTGTTGCAGCACCTGCTGCCGCTGCTGCCGCTGCCGTAGAAGAGAAAACTGAGTTCGATGTAGTAATGACCAGCTTTGGTGCTAATAAAGTGGCCGTTATTAAAGCAGTTCGTGAAGTTACTGGTTTAGGCTTAAAAGAAGCTAAAGACTTAGTAGAAGGTGCTCCAGCAGTTGTTAAAGATGGCGTATCTAAAGACGAAGCTGCTGAACTCAAGAAAAAGCTTGAAGAAGCCGGCGCAGCTGTCGAAGTTAAGTAATACC
>JACCSX010000132.1 GCA_013812775.1 Tatlockia sp.
GGAACCTGCGGATAAAGCTCGACAAGCGCCTCTTCGCTAGCTCCTACCTCGACCACCAAAATCCCGTGTTCACTTAAATAATCATGGGCGTTTGCCAGAATTGTTTCAACAATTGCCAAGCCATTATTATCAGTTTCAAGAGCTAGCTGAGGTTCATGATGATATTCTTCTGGCAAGCTCTGCATTTCTTCATGACCAACATAGGGTGGATTTGAGATTATCAAATCGTATTTAATGTTAGGAACATTTAGCCAACAATCTGATTCTATAAGAGTTAATACCTCCTGCAAACCATAATTTTCCTGGTTGATGGCCGCAACTTCCAAAGCATCCGGTGAAATATCTACGGCATCGACTAAAGCATCCGGGAAGGCATGGCTACAGGCAATTGCAATACAGGCACTACCAGTACAAAGATCTAGCACCCGCTCTACTTTATTGGCGTCTATCCAGGGTGAAAACTGCTCTTTGATAAGTTCAGCAATTGGAGAACGAGGAATTAAAACTCTTTCGTCAACGTAAAAGGATAGATCGCAAAAATAGGCTTCATTAGTAAGATAAGGCACAGGGACCTTCTCAATGATGCGACGCGATAGCAGATCTGCCAGCATCTGTTTTTCATCTGAGGTTAAACGCGCTTGATAAAACACCGGATCACAATCGAAAGGTAAAAACAGACTACCTAAAATTAAGGCCAGAATATCATCCCAGGCATTATCTGTACCGTGACCATAATACAAATCGGCCATTGAGGCCTGACTTATACCAAATCGAATGTAATCAAGAATGGTTTCAAAATCTGCAGTTGTTGTAGCATAAGAATCTGTCATAAAAGCCTTGTGGTTATCCTGCGCATATTTATCGCAAATTGTACGCTCTTTTGAAGCCTTTGTCCCTAAACTTCAATAGAATTGTTATAAGCGATTTTTCAGGTTTAAATACGTTATAATTAAACTATTAGAGCTTACCGATAACTGATTTTTATGTCTGATGATTCTTTGTCTGACGAAGACAAAACTTTGTTTCGCCAAATGATGAATGGCGTCAAACCGCTGGTTAAAAACAACAAAGTTGATTTGCCAACTCCAAAATTAACGACTAAACCAGTTCGTCGTGAGAGGCCAACCACTTTAAGAACTGCGCCAATTTCTGACACTATTTATTTATCGGATTATTACAGCGAGGAAGTTCAGGCTAATACCATTCTTACCTATTCTAGCCACTCTATCCCAAACAAACGGCTGCGCGAACTCAAAACTGGACTCATACCTTGGCAATCTCGTCTGGATTTGCACGGTTTAAGACCAGATGCAGCCCGTGAGGCACTATTGAAGTTCATCCTGCAACAATCTGGCTTCGCCAACCGTTGTTTATTAATTATTCATGGCAAAGGCAGCCCTAAAGGGGAAGCACCGGTTTTGAAAAATTTAGTTAATCATTGGCTGCCGCAATTTCCACAGGTTCTAGCCTTTCATAGTGCTCTAAGCCGAGATGGTGGCTGCGGGGCTTTATATGTCCTCCTTAAGCGACAAAAGGAAGAAAAAAATTGAATTTATTGTTATAAAGCCGTAAGCTTTGCACAAATTTTTGAATTGTATCGATATGAGCATAAACGCAATAATTCTTGGAATTTCCGGCCCCTCTGCTTCGGGAAAAAGCCTTCTGGCAAACACGATAGTCAATGAGCTGGGCTCAGATCAAGTCGTTGTGATTTCAGAAGATGCCTATTATAAAGATAACTCTCATTTATCCTTTGTTGAACGTGAAAAAATAAATTACGATCACCCGGAAGCCTTTGATCACGCCTTACTTTGTGAACATCTGCGTGAATTACAACAAGGGAGATCAGTTGAAATTCCAGTTTATTCCCATTCCAAACATATTCGGTTGCCAGAAACCCGCCGTATTGGAAAGCACGCGATTATTGTCTTGGAAGGCATCATGCTCTTTAATCATAAAGCATTGCGGGATCTGATGAATATACGAATTTTTATGTCGACACCTTTGGATATTTGTCTAACACGTCGCCTGAAACGCGATGTTGTTGAACGACATCGGTCCTTTGAATCCGTTGTTCATCAATACGAAACAACTGTCAGGCCCATGTATCTGCAGTTTATCGAACCATCAAGTCGCTATGCTGACATTATCATCCCTCGAGGCGGCGAAAATCGTATAGCTATTGATATGATACAAGCGAAAATGCGCGAATTACTTGCAACACACCAAAACGATTAAAGGAGAATAAAGTGGGATTTTTAACTGGGAAGAAAGCACTAATTGTTGGTCTGGCCTCCAATCGTTCAATTGCTTATGGCATTGCTAAAGCCTTTCATGAGCAAGGCGCTGAATTAGCTTTCACCTATCAAAATGAAAAACTGCAAAGCCGAGTGGAAACAATGGCAGCAGAGTTTAATTCCAATTTATATTTTCCTTGCGATGTAGCCTCTGATCAGGATATTCAATCTGTATTTGAGCAACTTGGAACCAGCTGGAATAAATTAGATATACTTGTTCATTCAGTTGCCTTTGCCCCGGCAGATCAAATTAGCGGTGATTTCGTTGACTGCGTCAATCGTAACGGTTTTCATATTGCCCATGATATCTCTGTTTACAGTTTAGTTGCTTTAGCCAAAGCAGCCTTGCCAATGATGCTGGACACACAAGGTGCGATTTTAACACTAAGTTATTACGGCGCTGAGAAGGCTGTTCCTAACTACAATGTTATGGGCATTGCCAAAGCCAGCCTGGAAGCCTCTGTACGTTATCTCGCGGCGAGTTTAGGTCCACGCGGCCTGCGGGTAAATGCCATTTCAGCAGGCCCGATTAGAACCTTAGCCGCAGCTGGAATCAAAGATTTCCGTAAAATGCAGAGTGCTTATGCGAATACTACTCCTTTAAAACGCAATGTAAGTGCAGAAGAAGTAGGAAATACTGCCGCTTTCCTATGCTCTGATCTGGCGTCCGGAATTACTGCAGAGGTCGTGCATGTTGATGCTGGTTATCATGCAGTGGCAATGTCAGATTTGGTTTAATTCCTCATAGACAACAACATTAACCCGCAGCTTGTCTGCGGGATGAATTATCTGAAAAATAGTTTTCACAAAGACCTAACTTTTGTTAATATTCAGATATTTTCCCTCCCCCACCCTCTCCCGCGTTTCACCCTTATACTACTTCAAGAATTCCTGTCGCGGGCGAGGGGGTCTGATCCTGCCAATTGATTTGATTGTTGCAAAAATTTTCCTTCTTAACCACTAACTAATCTCCTTGTGGTTGAGAGCTGGCTACGATGCTTTAATCAAAGCCCTTAGAGTCAACGCTGCTTTAATATGTTCAGCATCTTTCGGTTAGTGAAAAGACTATTATCTTACCCTTCAGTAAATATTCTTAGCCTTATCTATTTGAGCCTAAATATAGATGTCAGATATTAACAGTCAATTTAAGAGAAATCCCATCCACACTCGCCTTATCAATTCCATTTATAACGTTTTGAGCGTTTAAGATATTGATGTTTTTTGACTTAAAAAAGGCATGGGCATAGCTCAGATCCACAGTTAGTCTTTCAAATGGCGTAAATGCCATTGAGGCACCAAGGGTAAGACTATCTCCATGATCGATTTGATGTTTTCCATTGGAGGGTGATTGTACATAGCTTCCCGCCACACGAATAATCCAATTTTTAGAAAAATGATAATTCGAACCTGCGGTCAAAAGCCAGCTATTATGCAAATAATAGGCTACTTTTACAGCAGAAATAATTCCCGCTGCTGTAGCAATGTTATAGATAGTATTATCTTTGAAGATATTCCATTGAATGTATTGAGCCGTTCCAACTAATCCGAATTTTTTAGTCATAAAATGAGAAATGGAAAATGCCGATCTCGCTGGGATCCAATAATTAAAATGATAATTGTCCGAACTTATCTTCCGAACGCCATTGAAAGTACTGGTTCCACTCATCCTAAAAGTCATGGAACTGCGATAATTAAATCCAAGGAGTGTGGCCTTTGTTGGTTTTAATAATAAACCTACATCTCCTCCAAAAGCCTCAGCCGAACTCTCGTTTAGGCTTTCAGCGTCTGGAATATTAAACCTTGGTAATCCTGAAACAGGTTTTAAAAGAAAATGTGCATAGGAACGATTTAATCCGACACCTAGAGATATATTTTCATTTATTTTGTATGCAATTGCTGGAACAAAATCAATATTCTCTATTTTATTATTAGACTGTGCGTAACGCAGGAGTGAAAAACTGTCAAAATCTTTATTAAAATCATTGGCAACAACTGACAGACCCAACCGCCAATTTGATTTTATGGGCATTGCATAATAACCAGAGGGTAATAAATAGTTTAACCGGGTATATGTCGTACCCGATTGGCTAAACCCAGTCCGGACTTGTTTCGCTTCGCCAGTAAATCGCGAATCAGATTGGCCTAGAGAACCCAGGGCTATGAATTGCTTATTCTTTATCAGCACTAAGGCGGCGGGATTATAATAGGTAGCAGTTGCATCATTAACAATTGCAGTCCCTATTGTCGACTCAATGAAAGAGGCATGGGCCGTCAATGAAAATAAAAAACCACTCCAAAAATAACAGTGAAGCCGATTAAACATATTCAACATTCCTTAAACTGTCTCTAAATGTCCATGTTCTAACGCAAGCTTAAAAACTGTAAAGTATTAAAAAAGCGCCGACAATTTAAAAGTATAAAGATAGGTAGATTTTATCTAGGCTAGTATAAATTCTTTTATATTCTGCAGACCGAAGATATCTGTTTAAAGCTTCCAAAACTTTTATTGCTCTTCAATCTAAAAGACCATAAAAGTGCTGGATTAATTGTCAGGGTTATAACGGACAAGTGGTTGAGGATTTTTATTAAACAAAGATATATAACCTAAGTTCAAATGCCCTTATAGCTCTGCCAGCTTATTATTTCTAAAATGCGGACAGTACACTCGCTTAGCTTATTGATGTTTCTCAATTTTTGCTTTGCTAATAAGGTTATTGATATACAAATCATAATCCATAACGCCATAACTGGATTCAATCTGTTGTTCCAAACTAGCTTGTTGCTCTTTATCCAAAGCTTTTAAATCACCGTCATTAATTTTGTTCAGGCGGACAATAACATAATCGCCCTTAGCTAAATTACGTCCATCATAACTATTTGTACGCGCCAGGCTGAAGGCCAAATCATTAATTGATGCATCCGTCTTATCGCTATCACGAGTTGCTTTTTCTACTTGACGCCATTGCAATTGATTTTCTTGCATAAGCTTTTCTTGTTGACCTTTATCTTCTTTTTTAGCTAAAAGCTCGGCACCCAACAGTTTTGCTTGTTTTTCTGCATCAAGCATTGCCAGTTTTTTAGAGATGTAATCTTTAACTTCAGCAAGGGATTTTTCTGCGGCAGGAATATGTTTATCCACACGTAAAACCAGGACAGAGTCGTTATCAAGCTGTATTGGTTCGCTATTATTTCCAAGTTCCAAAACATCATGGCTAAAAGCAGCGTTAACAACTTGTTTATTCTTTGTTAACTCTGTATTACCACCTTCACGCGAGAAAAGTTCGCTCTGGTCTATAGGCAGCTTCAAAGCATCAGCTACTGGTGATAAGGAATCCGGGCTTTGATAACTTAAATCTCCCAATTGCTCCAAAGCTTGTGCATACTGAGCTTGACTTAGTTCAGTTACTAATTGTTCCTTTATTTGAGTCTGAACTTCCGTCAGTGGCTTCAAAATAGCTGCTTTGTAAGCAATTAGTTTGAATATTTCGTACCCATGCGCCGATTCTACAGGTTCTGAAATCTCTCCAGGCTTGGTTAACTCTGCAAGAGTTTTATCAAAACCTGACTGGCCAGCAACCATCCAGGGAAGAATACCGCCCTTGCCAAGAGATAATTTATCATCAGATTTTGTTTTTAAAAGCTCATCAAATTGCGAAGGATCAGCTTGTAAAGTTTGAAAAGCATCCAATGCTTTTTGCTTTAGATGTTGTTTTGTTTCATCACTAGCATCTTCTGGCAGAGCAAAAAGTATATGTGCAACTTGCCACTGAGCAGGCGTTAAAAAGTTGCTTTTGTTATCATCATAATATTGCTTAATCTGAGCTGGAGTCACGCTGATCTTGTCTTTAATCTGCTTTGTAGATAAACGAACATAATTAATGGTAACTTTCTCAGGAGCTATAAATTCTTTGGGGTGTTCCTGGAAGTATTTATTGATCGATTCCTCAGAAATTTGTATGTTTTTAATAAATTTTGACGCAGGAATTTCGACAAAATCATAATCTCTTGTTTGCATATATAGCTTAACAAAACGTTTGATTTCTTCCGGTAGGGCAAAAGCGCTACCCATGAATGCAAAGCGTTGCTGATTTAACAACATACCTTGTTTCACTTCATTCCGGAAAGTTTCTGGAGTAAACATTGCACCACTCAAAGCTTGTTGATATCGCTCCGGTGAGAAGTGTCCATCTTGCTGAAATTGTGGGATGCCAAGTATAGCGGAATTAGCTTGCTCTGCTGCGATTTCAAAACCGGCTTTCCTTGCAGCCTGTATGCTAACTTCATTGCTAATCATCCCTTGCAGTACTTGTTTTTTTAGTGCTGACTCTGAAGCGGCAGTCATTTGCGAAAGATCATTTTGCTGGCGAGAACGTCTGTAGGCAACATCATAAGCCTGCTTAGTAATCATTTGACCATTAACCTCGACTTCAGAATCTGAGGCCTGGTGAGATTGCATATAATAGTCTACACCGAATAAGGTGAAGGTTACTGCAATCATAATAATGACTATCCAAGCTACTACACCTTGTATTCTTTCGTTCAGCTTCTGCAACATGTTCGATCCATATTTGGTAAATTCGCAAGAAATTTCAGATTCAACGAAACAGCCCAACCATAATTCTCAGTTAGGCAATTTTTTGTATAATAAAAAAACGCGCCCTTCGGCGCGTTAATCTTGGCGGAGTGGACGGGGCTCGAACCCGCGACCCCCGGCGTGACAGGCCGGTATTCTAACCAACTGAACTACCACTCCAATTCTTGGTGGGTGCTGCA
>JACCSX010000134.1 GCA_013812775.1 Tatlockia sp.
CGAACCATCGCATGCGGAACCACACGTACACCAGTTTTAGCGAATTCAGCAGCGCTATAGTCTGAAAATTTAAGAGGAACCTTGTCATAAAACTGACAGAAATTAGCATCGATAACTTGATTGGGGTGGAGTCTGAAAGAAAGAAGAACAGCCTTTTTAAGCCATTGATGCACTATCCATTCATCCTTGACCTTTTCCGCAACGCGAAGTTGTCCCCGATCGAGCATGGATATGATTTCATCAACGGCGAAGAGCAATTCTTTAGAGGCATTTTCTGGTGCTAAGGTTTGACGCTTTTCATAGCTGGTATCAATAATTGTTCGTAATTCATTCATAATTTTAATCAGGAGAGTTCAAGTTTGATTAGTATACTCTAAGGGGGCTGAGATGTGGAATGGCCAGAATAGATATGCCTAGTGCACGTTCTTATTATAGGGAGTATACTTCTTGGCCCCTATATCAGGTTGGACTTTAGATGCGTTTGCTAATTACAGGTGCTGCTGGCTTTATTGGTTTCCATTTGACGATTCTTCGGCTTAAGCGTGGTGATTCAGTTATTGCTATAGATGACCTGAATGATTATTACGATGTAAATTTAAAGTTGGCTCGTCTGGAACAATTACAAGCCTACCCAAATTTTCAATTTTATCAGGCTGATATTGCTGATGTGCAGCAAGTAAAAGAGATATTTTCTCGCCACCAACCACAGCGTGTAGTAAATCTGGCGGCGCAGGCTGGTGTGCGTTATTCCCTTAGTCATCCTGAAATCTATGTTCATTCCAACCTGGTAGGTTTTTCTACGATCATTGAAGCTTGTCGAATTCATCAGGTTGAGCATTTGGTTTATGCCTCTACCAGCTCAGTTTATGGCGCCAATGAGCTGCAACCCTATGAGGAAAGTGCTGGCGTCAATCACCCGCTAACTATCTACGCTGCAACTAAGAAAGCCAATGAGTTGATTGCTCATTCTTATTCTCATTTATATCAGCTACCGACAACGGGCCTGCGTTTTTTTACAGTTTATGGTCCTTGGGGAAGGCCAGATATGGCTTTTTTCTCCTTTACTCGCGATATTCTTGCTGGTAAGCCAATAAAAATTTATAACTACGGGCAGATGCAGCGAGATTTTACTTATATTGACGATATCGTGGCCGGCGTTTCACTTGCTATTGATAAACCTGCAACAGCCGATCCGGATTGGTCAGGTTCAAATCCAGACGCAGCCTCTAGTAATGCACCCTTTAAAATCTACAATATTGGCTGTGGCAATCCTGTGAATCTGCTGGACTATATTGCTGCTATTGAAAAAGCTGTCGGAAAAACAGCAATTAAAGAATTCTTACCCCTGCAAGCTGGGGAAGTTTTATCTACTCATGCAGATACGCAACGTTTGTATAAAGATTTAGGTTATTTACCCAGGATTGGCTTTCAGGAAGGGGTTTCCCGTTTTGTTGACTGGTATCGTGGTTTTTATCAAGTCTTTGGAGAGTCAAACGTCGGGACCCGAGGCCATTACCATTAAGTTAGCCAGAATACTTTATTTCTACGTCCCATGCTTGTACCTGAGAGATCCACAGGAAATTAAAACACCTACGTTCCGCACATAAAGCGCGGTACGTAGGTATTTTTGGTTTTAAGCTTTCAAAGAGCTAATGAAATTATCCTTTTCAAGCCAATAATTATTCAACCAGGTTCTGAATTCTGATTGGGTTTTATCATTATCTATTAAGGACGAATTAATAAATTGCGCTGGAATTGGCAATTCGCGCACATGGACTTTGATAGTTCTCACTCTTTTACAAAGAAAATCCCAAAGCGAATGTTGCTTGTCTGAATAGATAATTGTTACATCAAGCAAACTATTAAATTGCTTTCCCATCGCAGATATAACAAAACTTATGCCGCCAGCCTTTGGTTTGAGAAGATGTCGATAGGGGGAGTTTTGCTGCTGGCTTTTATCATGGTTGTAGCGGGTTCCTTCAATAAAATTCATTATTGATACAGGACTATTTTTAAATAGTCGAACTGCCTTTTGCGTTGACTCCAAATCTTTGCCATGTTTTTGTGGATTTTTAGCTAAATACTCTTTTGAATAGCGTTTCATAAAGGGGCAACCCATAGTCCACCAGGCAAAACCTAGGAATGGCACCCATTTTAACTGATCTTTAATAAAAAACTTCATGGTAGGAATTTTACGGTTTAATAGTCGTTGTAGAACTACAATATCAAGCCAACTTTGATGATTAGCGACGATTAGATACCAGTTTTTCCTGGTTAAATTATCAATACCAGAAACCTCCCATTTTGTTCGTTGGGTTTTGCTGATATAAAAATTGTTGAATGAACTCCAAAAAGAGGCAATTACATCGGCCCACTTGGTACAAAGGCTTTGCCAGCGTACATTAGGAATCAATTTTAAAAATCCAACAAAAAAAATAGGAATAAAGCAGATTATTGTTGTTAGTGTTAACAGCACTACTGCTGTAAGGCCATGTATCCAGTCGCCTCTTTGTTTGCCTTGATTCA
This sequence comes from Tatlockia sp., assembly GCA_013812775.1. Classification (GTDB taxonomy): domain Bacteria; phylum Pseudomonadota; class Gammaproteobacteria; order Legionellales; family Legionellaceae; genus Tatlockia. The sequence goes on from JACCSX010000134.1 coordinate 2,527, forward strand.
TTAACTCTGCTCCATTTTAATTAACTAAGGGCATAATCCAGGTCTGCTTTTAGATCATCAATATGCTCAATACCAACTGAAAGTCTGACGAATCCATCCACGATACCAAGCTCTTTACGTGTTGCGGCGGGGACTGATGCATGAGTCATTATCGCCGGATGTTCGATTAGGCTTTCGACACCACCTAGACTTTCTGCCAAAGTAAATAACTCACAGCGTGATAAAAAGCGGGTGGCCTCAGGCAAATCACCTTTTATAACCATTGAAATCATGCCACCAAAATCATACATTTGTTCCGCAGCTAATTGGTATTGAGGATGACTCTTTAAACCAGGATAGATTATCTTGGCAATTTTAGGGTGTTTTTCTAGCCAATGGGCCAGCTCTCTGGCATTTTCACAGTGACGTTGCATGCGTAAAGACAAGGTTTTGAGGCTCCGAAGAACTAGAAAACTGTCAAAAGGTCCTGCGACCCCACCACAGGAATTTTGTAAAAAGGCTAATTTCTCTGCCAACTCGGGATTATCACCAACTACCACCACACCGCTGATAACGTCAGAGTGACCATTCAAATACTTGGTTGCAGAATGCAGAACAATATCAAAACCTGATTCAAGAGGACGTTGAATCCAGGGGGTTGCAAAGGTATTGTCCGCAACTGTTATTAAGTTATGGCGCTTCGCCAGCGCTGCAATTTTACTTAGATTTGCCAGCTTTAGCATTGGATTTGAAGGAGTTTCAACCCAAAGCATTCGAGTTTCAGGGCGAATTTTTGCCTCAATTTTGTTAAGATTGGTCATATCGCTGAAGGAAAACGATAACTTACCAGTTCGAGTTTTTACTTTATCGAATAATCGAAAAGTTCCACCGTAGAGGTCGTCCATAGCAATAACATGATCACCAGCATTAAGCAGATCGATGACGGTGTTGATAGCTGCCATTCCTGAGGCAAAGGCAAAACCTTGCTTACCCGACTCAAGACTAGCCACACAGGCTTCATAAGCTGCACGTGTTGGGTTTTGTGTTCTTGAGTATTCATAGCCCTGATGAACACCTGGAGCCGATTGGCGATAAGTTGACGTTGCATAAATGGGAGTCATGACTGCGCCTGTACTGGGATCAGCTTCTTGACCCGCATGAATCGCCCGGGTATTGAAATGATTTTTATGCATAGATCATCCTTAATTAGGAGGCAAGAGGAAAAAACCGTGGAAGCAGTATATAATAATCTTAATGAACTTTGTTATTTTAAGGGTGTTAGTTCAAAAAAGAAATTGTCCTAATATAGGGTCAATTTTAGTGAGGGAGCAATGACTAGAAAGGAGCTTAACTACAAAAAAGTTGCCTCAGCAGCCGAGTTAGTAAAAAAGCGTGGCAAAGCCCCTTCTTTAACTAATGTTTGTGAAGAGTTGGGAATTCTGTCTTTCACGCCAGAACTCACTTCTTTGCTTGAAAAGTGGTATCACAATCAGCCGGAATACAAGCGCGTCAATTCAGCTCCCCTTTCTGATAATATAAAAATAGAAGCTCAGGTCATCGAAAAAAATACTGAGCTCGAAAAATCTTTATCCTTATTACGAGCAACTTTAGAATCCACAGCCGATGGCATTATGATGGTGAATGGCAAGGGCCAGGTCGTTGACTGGAATCAGAAATTCGTTGAGATGTGGCGTATTCCTTCAAGCATGCTTGAAATTGGCACAGAAAGCATTAGTTTTGATTATATCTTGGACCAGCTATCCAATCCGGCCTCAGTTATAGCCGATGTGCAATATCTCTATGAAAATCCAGATTGGCAGGGTAACTTGCCTTTATTGCATTTCAAAGATGGCCGTATTTTTGAGCGTTTTACCCAACCACAAAGGGTAGGAACAGAGATTGTTGGCCGTGTCTATAGTTTTCGAGACGTCACTCAACGACTTATGTCCGAAGACGAATTACGAATTCGCGAGCGGGCGATTGAAGCAAGTTCGCATGGTGTTGCAATAATTGATATCACTAAAGATGAGCAGCCAATAATTTACGTTAATAAAGCCTTTGAGCGGATTACAGGTTATCCGGAACAATATGTAATTGGCAAAAATTTGGTGCATTTGCAAGGTGCAAAAGCGGATCAGGTTAATCAAAAGCGTATTGATTTAGCCATTCGAGAGCAGCGTGAAGAAGTAGTTGAAATTGAAACGTATCGACGCAATGGCGAATTGTTCTGGTGTGAACTAAGTGTTGCGCCTGTCACTGACTCTTTCACCAAAGTAAGACACTACGTTTGTATTCTCAACGATATTACCCAACGTCGTGAGATGGAAAAACAATTGGTCAGACAAGCCACTCATGATTCACTAACCGAACTTCCTAATCGCGTTCTCCTGATGGACCGGGTTGATCAGGCAATTTTGCAGGCCAAGAAAAAAAATACGCTTCTGGCCTTTCTATTTTTAGACTTAGACCGCTTTAAAATGACGAATGATACTCTCGGTCATAGTATTGGCGATAAATTATTACAGGCTGTTTCAAACCGTTTATTAATAGCAACCAATGATTTTGACACCGTGGCGCGCCTGGGAGGAGATGAGTTTGTAATTCTTTTGCCGGAATTAAGTTCTGAAGTACAAGCGCAACAAATGGCAGAAGAAATTTTGCATCTGCTTGAAAAGCCTTTTCAGGTTGATCAACATAGTTTGAAGATTACTGGCAGTATTGGAATTAGCTTTTATCCTAAGGACGGCAGCGATTACGGCACACTGATGAAAAACGCTGATTTATCAATGTATCATGCTAAAGACACTGGACGTAATAGTTATCGCGTCTTTGAACAGGAAATGAACCGGCGCGTTATTAACCATATGCAATTAGATAACGCCTTACGCGATGCAATGAAGAAAAAAGAATTGTATCTCGTTTATCAACCCCTCATTGATTTGAAGAAAAATAAAATAATTGGCTTTGAGGCTTTACTTAGATGGAACAGCCACTTACTAGGAAATGTATCACCTGTGGACTTCATTGGAATGGCTGAAGAGAATGGTTTGATTATTGAGATAGGTAAATGGGTTATGGAAGAGGCTTGCAAGCAACTAATAATATGGCATAAAGAAGGCTATAGTGATTTATCTATTGCAGTCAATATTTCCGGCCGCCAATTTAAACAATCTGATCTTCCAGAGATGGTTGCCAAGATATTGGAGAGCACTAAATTGGCATCCAAATATTTGGAGCTTGAATTAACTGAAAGCCTTTTGGTTGATGATATTGAGCATGCTGTTGATACAATGTATAAATTAAAAGACATGGGAACGAAATTGGTAATTGATGATTTTGGAACTGGTTATTCCAGTTTATCTTATTTAAAACAGTTCCCTGTCGATAAATTAAAAATAGATCGCTCCTTCATTAGCGAATTGGTGAATGAGGAAAATGATGCTGCAATAGCAAGAGCCATCATTAATCTTGGTCACAGTCTGAATTTGGAAGTGTTAGCAGAAGGTGTTGAAACTGAGTTACAAAAAGACTTTATAATTAGACATGGATGTGATTACGCCCAAGGTTATTACTTCCAACATCCAAAAATTCCTGCTGAATTGAGTGATTATTTAAAAAAGTTCACCAAAACAAAGTCCAAAATCCCGCATTTTAAACCCCGAGTTCAATAAATTCATCATTCAGGTATGATTTTTGCTGGGTGTTTATATAGACTCGCGTTTTGAGTACATCTTTGTGAGCCTTAGAAAAGGAGCACCTATATGTTAAATCTAGCTTGGTATATTTTTCCGTAAAACGTTAAATGGATGTGAAGGATAACAGTTCTTGGCGATGCAAAGCCCAGATTGACTATGCACAGCCTGATTTTCAGGCCAAAGTGTCAAGGTCAATTTCTGCTGCTGCGTGCTTTATAGGGAAGGTAGGGAGAGGAATTATGAAAAATATGACCATTATTGGCTCAGGTTTAGCTGGCACTTTGTTAGCACTTTATATGGCTAAACGTGGCTATGAAGTGGAAATATTTGAGTCTAGATCTGATATCAGAAAGGATAAAAACGACAAGGGGCGTTCAATTAATCTCGCTTTATCCTGCCGCGGCATTACCAGCTTAGCAGGTGTAAATCTCATGCCAGATGTTGAAAAAATTATGGTTCCAATGCGTGCCAGAGCCATCCATTTACAGGGTGGTCTGATTGAATATCAGGCTTTTGGCCGTCACAAAGATGAATATATTAATGCTATTTTACGATCTGAACTCAATAGGTTACTACTTGACAAAGCTGAGATGTTTCCGGAAATACAATTGCATTTTGATACAAAGTTAGCAGGGGTGGATTTGCATTCCCGGTCGCTTAATCTGGTAGATAAAAATGGCAGTCGTTTATCAAAGGCTTATCAACTATTAATTGCGGCGGATGGCGCAGCTTCGAATGTACGTGAAACTCTCGTGAAAGAGCAATTAGTTGAGGCCTCTCGCCAATTTCTACCTCATGGCTACAAAGAATTATCAATTGCTAAAAGTCATACCCAGGATTTTAAACCTGAGCATTTACACCTTTGGCCGCGAGATTCATTTATGCTTCTTGGCAATCCTAATCGCAATCAGTCCATCACTGGCTCTCTATTTTTGCCACAGGAAGGGGAAAATAGTTTTGCAAATCTGAATAATGAAAGCTCTATAAATGCCTTTTTCAAAGAGAAATTTGCAGATGCTTATGAGGCAATGCCAGATTTAGTGAATGAATTCATGCAGCATCCCACGGGAAATTTAAGTACAATTAATTGTTCCCCCTGGTATTTTGAAGATCAATGCATGCTCATCGGCGATGCTGCGCATGGGCTGGTACCTTTCTTTGGTCAGGGGATGAACAGCGCCTTTGAGGATTGTCGGGTGCTTAACGACCTTCTAGATCAATATGATGATAATTGGAAGCGAGTAATGCCTGCCTTCTATGCGGCGCGCAAAATCAATACCGACGCGGTTGCTGCGATGTCAATGGATAATTACCAGGAAATTCAATCTGATATACGTGATCCGAAATTCAATTTAAAAAAAGAGATTGAGCATGAATTAATGCAGCGATATCCGGATCGTTATATATCAAAACATGTATTAGTAATGTTCACTAATACACCTTATGCGCAGGCAAAGGTCTGTGGAGATCTGCAAAATGATTTATTAAATTCAATTTGTTTAAAAGTGAGGTCTATCGACGATATAAATTGGAATGAAATTGATGTTTTAATGAAAAATTACGACAAAAATTTGGCGAATTTACAGGCTGCTGAGCAAACCCATTAATTTTTAAGGGCAATTTAGGTCAATTTTTTGTCGTACTATCTGAAATCGGAGACAAAAATTTGGCGCATCCGAGGTGTAACCATGGAAATTTTAATACAACAGAGGAGACTAAGGGGTGGTTATAGGTCAATTTGTGCAAAATGTTGGCACGCGGCCTGCAGTACTAAAGTTGTCCAGATTTAATAAGCCTCGGAGGCTACTATCATGAAAACTATACAAACATATATTGATTCTAAACAACAAGAGTTTATGAATCATCCTTTCTTTGAACTTCTTTCTCAATTAGATAGTCTTGAAGAAATCAGCTATTTTGTCCCAGAGTTAACTTTTTGGGCGATGACTTTCCAGGATATTCTACGATTAAATGAAGAAAGAGTTTCTGATCCCTACTTGAAAAAAGTTGCACGTCACCATCGTCTTGAAGACGCAGGCCATGAAAAATGGTTTTTGCAAGACAAAAAATACATGGGTGAAGTATCCAGTGACAAATCCTGCTCTAAAGACGGTGTAGTCTGGCTTTATAGCAAAGAATCACAACTTACTCGTGACGCTGCCTATGCGATTATGTCAGAGATCTATAAGACCGATAATGAATTGTTAAATATCGCTTTATTACTTACACTTGAATCTTCTGGTCATGTGTTCTTTGAAAAAGTGGTAAAACAAGTCAAAAAAGCAGGTGAAAATGATAATCTCAAATATTTTTCATCCAATCATCTTGATGTTGAATTGGCACATGCCTTGTTCGAAGGGGAAATGGAGAAAAAATTGTTCGAAACACCAGTTCCTATCGATGTTCGACGCGATGCCCTAAAGATGATAGACAGATGCTACGATGCCTTCAACAAAATGTTTGACGGACTGATTGTTGCAACAAACCGACGATTAGAGTTGGCACAACAAAGGAATCAACAAAATGCCGCAAATGCAGTGGTCTACGCATCAGATAAAGCAGTGTAAAAAGGAAACAGGACAAGCGATGCTCAGCGATGAGCATTTGCTTGTTTCTTATTCTCAAGATTTTGGTAAATTAGTTCAGTCCAATCCCGCCGTTGTATGTATTCCTCAAACATCTGAAAAAATTCAAGCGGTTCTAAGTTATGCCAATCAACATAAATTGCCTGTAACCATCAGAGGGAATGGTTTAAGCCAAAGTGGCCAATCTCTTTCTGTCAATGGCGGCCTTAGTTTGCATTTGGCGCAACTGAATAAAGTTCTTGATAAAGAGCCTGATGCAATATGGGTGGAGGCGAGCAGCTCCTTTTCGCAATTGTTAGCTAATTCATTGAAAAAAAATCAAATTCCTTTCGTACTACCCTATAATTGTAATCTATCAATTGGCGGCGTCTTATCGGCAGCCGGTATTGGCGCTTCATCCTTTAAATTTGGTTCGGTCACTGCTCATGTTAAAGCCTTGGAAGTTGTATTGGCCAATGGTGAAATAATGCTTGTTGATGAAGAGTCCGAATTATTTAAGGCCTGCCTTTCAGGGCAGGGGCGTTTTGGTATTATTACCAAGGCCTGTTTGAAATTACGTCGTTGCGCTAAGGAGGTTCGAACCTTTTGTTTGGTGTATCTGGATAAAGATCAATGGCTGAATGACCTGGATGAAATCAAGAAGCAAGCTGATTTTATTGAAGCTTTCTGCTCTCCTTCGATTCAGGGAATGAAATTGGTGTCCGGGATACGAAAGCCTTTTGCTAAATGGCTATTCTCAATTCATGTTTCTGTAGAATTTGATCACAATCCTCCAGAATTTAACGACCTATTTAAAAATGCCAAGCCTTGGCAAATATTGCATCAACAGGATGAATCCATCTATTCCTACCTTCATCGCCATGATTCCCGTTTGGAAGTCATGAAAATGACCGGCCAATGGGATTTAGCGCATCCCTGGTACGAATGTTTTATGTCCAAAAATCTATTATCTAATAATCTGGATGAATTATTGGCTGAATTACCGATTCACTATGCTTCTCTTATCCAGGTGGTCCCAATAGCAAATAAACAACAAACAGGTTTTTTTATGCTTCCGAAGGTAAACGATGTTTTTGAGTTGATGATTCTTAATCCAGGTGTAAATCCTGTATTAGTTCCCAGCTGTCTGCAAGTTATTGAAGCGATGGATGCAAAATTTCTAAAACAAGGAGGAAAGCGCTATCTTTCCGGTTATTTAGGCTCCATTTTAGATACTGACTACTGGCAAAATCATTTTGGTAAACTCTACGACGATTGGGTTGGTTTAAAAGAAAAATATGACGGGCAACATACTTTTCGTTCCCAAATGTTGTTAAAGTAGGAAAATTGATTGCATACTGATTCTTTGAGTAAATTAAAAAAAAACAATGAAGCCCAGAAAATTTTCAATAATAAATGACAATGATTCTAAAAAAATAGCTGCAATAATTATTTTTATACTGGCTTTTCTGGCATTTATTTGGGAAATATTCTCTGCTTTCCACACCCCTGAACAGAGGAATACCGAAGATAAACCTCTAATTCTTAGAAACAATCTAGAAACAATTCGCTCGAATTCGGCGTTGTTTACCACCGCTGTATTTGGTGACTATGTACCTGCAAATTTATCAGAGGCTGATATTAAGCAATCAACACTTAATGTGCAGGTTGTAGGAATTATGTTTGCGGCGAAGGAAAATGAATCACAGGTTATACTTCGTGTTGGAGGAGGTAAAGAAGACTATTTTGTTGTAGGTGACATTCTACCTGGCGGAGCTATTATTAAGCGTATTTCACCTGAGGGCGTGGTTGTTCTACATGATGGCGCCTTGGAGAGTTTAAGTTTGCCCAAAAATGAATTAATCTTCGAAGTTCCTGCAAAGCCATTAATTAAACAAGGTAGGGGTTTTAACTCCCCTATTTGAGATTGTCTCCTAAGGAAGAAAGTTATGCGTTTTATTTTTCAGCTGATTTTGGTGCTTATTTTAACGCTTCCTGAATTAGCCTGTGTTTATCGTTCCCATTTAAATGAGGGCATCAGCTGTTTTCGTGTTCAGAATTATCGCGAAGCTTTTATACATTTGAAACCAGAAGCCGCCCGAGGGCAACCGGATGCACAATATGCAGTCGGTTACATGTATTATTACGGTCAAGGGGTTACTGAAGACAGAAAACAAGCCTGCATCTGGATCACAAGGGCAGCGGCAGCAGGGCAAGCAGACGCTATTCGAGCGCTCCAAATTATAAAACGTAAGCCGAAATATATAAGCAGAAATCCCTTGGATCCTTTGTTGTTTCATCGGCGTGACTAAACTCAGCGCAACGTCCAGTTCAGAGCAGAGGCTTCGAGACCTGACGTATCCCCACGAATCGCGGTGAGGAGGAGCGAGAGCGACATCTCGAACCGTCAGCCCCGATCTACTCCCATTCAAGGAGCTTAAGCCCTTTCCTTCATGCACCTTAGCACTATAATAATAACAAGCGAAACATACCAACAATAAACGAGCACCAAAATTCCGGCTGCACGTCATCTCGAGTGCAGCGAGAGATCTCAGGCAATAGCAGGTGCTTACTAAACTCCGAGATCTCTCGCTGCGCTCGAGATGCGTTGCTTGTCGCACCACTATTTAGGGTCTAATAGCACCTAAATCCAAAACTTCAGAGATTGCTTTGGACCTGGAGCCTGGTTTTGAATGTTCAATTTTATAGCTTATATCGTAATAATACCCATCAGAAAAAGTAGGGGATCGTTTGAATAAACCAAAAAAATTGCTGCTGTTTTCATAAGAGTACTGATGAACTGCTTTAAAAAGTTGTCGAAAATCACTTTCGACAACATAGTCATTTACAAGTTCCCAGGCTTTGGCGGTTCTAGAATTGGGGTGAGTTTGAATATAATGATTAATATCGTTTTCGCTTAAATCCACTTTATTCACCAAAGAATTCCATTTTTTAAAGCAAGAACTTTGTCCTGCATACAAGGCCTTATAAATGGTTTTAAAATAATCAATTTTATGATCTGCTTTTGGATCAATTATTTCTTCAACTGATGGAGGATTGAGGTAGTTTCTTTCTAAAAAGTAAGGTCTTTCAGAAAATTTTGTTAATTTATTAATTCCAATTTTTGCTAGTGCAAGCTTAAAGATATATCTATACAAATCATCAGGAAACTCCGTATTGCTAAGAAGTAGGTATTTTTGATATAGAGAGCTAATTTTAAGATCTATATTTCTTTCTATAATGTGTTCGATTCCCAATGAAACTGTTTTTGAAATGTCATTTTCGTAGTAAAAAGCAATTGTATCGCGAAAATTACAAAAAGGTGCTTTTTGATTCTTATAATTTAGGAGATGAAGGTGAGTCAGGCTGAAATTTTTTCTCAATTGATTTATTACAGAAAGGGTAAGATAGCTATTATTGGTATCGAGATTCAGACTCGTAAGCGTTTGATTTTCAGCTAAGGCCGAAAGAATTATTTGGACCGCTCTATTCTCTATAGTAGAGAAAAGGTTTGATAACTTGAGTGACTTAAGCGTTTTATTAGTCTTAAGCATTTTTGCGATCGCATTAGCAGTCTCATCGTGTGTTGGAAAAAAATTATTACTAAAATCAACATCAATCAAATTAGTGTTGTTTTCCAAGGCTTTAAAAATAGAAATACAGGCTGTCATAGAGCATTCATTGAATACTTCTTCAACAGTAGAAACGCCTACTGAGATATGCCTCAACACTCTATTTGAATTTATTAGGGCGACAAAGCTTGGAATGGTTTCATCATTAAGACCCATCGAAGTTTTCACCACTAAATCTTCAAGCCTGGGATGATTTATGATTGAATCAGTTAATTCCGATAATAAATTAATCTGAGTATCAAATTTTTTTAATAGCATTAATGTTTTTAGACTTTTATTTTGCTCAATTATTAAATTAAGGCGTTGCAAGTTATCCATTAATAATTGGTCAGAGATAAGTAAGGTTAACTCGATATAAGAAAAGTTTTTACTATCTTCCAGGAATGTGAGTGACTTTTCCAAAGCCTTAGAACTTCCTATAACTTTACAAAAGACTGTTGGTGCAATTGCGGTTTTATCTAAATACATTTCTGTTAAATTCGGATTTAAATCAAAGAAATTCCAAAATCTCAATTCAAGGTCCTGAGGTAAAGAACAATTTCTAAAATCTATTTTCTGCAAATTTTGTTTGGACTTAAGGGAATCGGCAATTGCCAGAGCTCCCTCCCTCAAATTTTTATTTAAACTAAAATCAAAAATAGTAAGTGTATTATTTTCACTTAATGACTGGGCAATCTGTAGGGCTGTTTGCTCGTTCAAGCCAGAATAAATTTGATCTTTATGAAAGGCCCCAACCGACAGTGAAGTCAAATTACAATTTTCATAAATGTCACCGGCCACAATTACTAGCCCACCCTCTGGCCACTCAAAGTAGCCCACTTAGGGTAAATTTTTTTACATCATTTGTCATCCTCCACTTTAAATTTTGGTATAAATTTTTTTCTATACGAC
>JACCSX010000051.1 GCA_013812775.1 Tatlockia sp.
AAATAAATTGCTTAAAAAAGATATCATGAGGCATAAATTCATTTCCAAGAGATCTGTTAAAGCAAACTTTGGTTTTTTGCTTATTCAGCTAATTACAATATTAATTGTTACAGTCTATGTTGCTTTACCGATATATCTCTTTGATTCACCTGTTTTAGATAATATACCTTTAATTAATTTTCTAATATTAGTTCTATTTTTAGCAGGAGCTTTAAAATCTGCTTACTACTTATCTTGTAGATATAACCGGCATTTGCAGCAAAATAGTATAAACATATCATTAATTCAAAAAATGATAGTTTATTTTTTTGTCTGTTTAATTTATTTATTAATTACAAGCATTTGCTTTCTGCTTCTTTACCTTAGCTCAGCGCTTGTTTTAGTTAATATTTCACCGGTTAGCCCATTTAAAATGCTTGGAACAATTTTTTTGAACGTTATAGTCACGAGGCTTACTTTGAATCTTCGGTTTAATCCTTGGAAATAACCAAATTTAGCAGGGTTGGTTATAAACATAAATTATCTAAAGCTCATTTTAATTTTAAGTTTTTCTTCTATTTTATTGTTATTATCTGATCGAGAATTTTTTCTGTTCTCAATTTGAGAAAAAATTGCATCCAATTTGAAGAATGACTTGGGATATTTTTTGCTTAAAATAGCCAAGGCGTATGATGGCATCTACCTTAGAAGCAATGGAAATCTTTAACGACAAGATAATTTGCTCTGCTTTGTTTAATTCAAACAGCGAAATTCCTTTCATCTCCGGTTAACTGCTGGCGTAAATATAAATCATCAATTTCCTCAGGCGTTAAAATACTCAAGCGTTTTGTTTTAGATAATAATTCTAAGGGTAATTGTTCTGACATATTAACTACCTTTGCTGCTAACACTCCCTCGCAAGAAAATTGCTGTCCACTATCTATCAATAGAGCTTGCCCTGAAGGTCGATAAAAAATGACTTTAAAACAACTTTTAGACTCAATGAGTGAAAATAAAAATAATTTTAATTTCAAGGTTACCTTAGCGAATGAAGAAAAAATAGCTATTCAGTTACCTGAGAATGACTACACCAAAAAAGGAGAAATCCCGTTCATTGAAGAAAAATTGAATGAATTAACTACAATTTTTACGGGAGAAATCGACAAATTAGAGTTAAATAATTGCAATATTAGTAAATATTCTGATTCCAGGACGCTCACTGCCAGTTAAGGCAGGAGTGCTCTATTGGAAAGGGAAATGGTGCTGCTTTTTTTGCAAGGAAAAAAACCACTATTACCGATGAGAATAATAGTATTGAATGTATCATTATGTGATGAAGTTATAATGACGAGGTTGTGTTATCAAAGGCGACTTGAAGTCCTGTAGCTGCTCTTCAGCTACTACTCGACTTATATATTACGGGACGAGTCAGGATCCCTGTAAATTTGGCCAGTTTGGCTGTCTAAATGGTACTTTAGCCAATGATGCATATGGGTTATAGATATTTTTATAGTAATTAATTTGATAATACTGGCCTAAAACTATTGTTTAATGCTGTAGCCCATATTCTGAGAGGTTTAAATGTCAACTATACATTTTAATATTTTTTTTGATTTATATCGTCGCCATCATGGTCAATTTAATCCGTCCCTATTGAATAAAATTATTGATACTGCGTGGGTAATTTTTGGTAACCCTTACAAAGAAAACTTGGACCCTTATAGCCCTTATAGAGCAAATTTGCGTTTTGGATTATATGATTATTTCACTATCGGTATTCCATTTGCTCTCGCCTCTTTGTTGCGCCATTTTCAGTCAAAAAGTAGGATTTCACGCAGAATATCTTTCATTTTTATTCTAATTGAGATGCTTTTTCGTGCTGTTGCCACTGCGATAATATCTTTGATTGCCTTACCAATAATTCTAGTCGCTCATATAGCAGCTTCGAATTATATAAAAAAAATTGCTGATAATATCATTCAGGAAGAAAAGAAATTATGGATAAGCGAGCGTATAGAAGAGATCGTTAGCAGAGGGGAGGTCTGCTTTTATACAGGTCAGGTTTACGGCAGCAATATTATTTCCGAACCAGAGGTGGCTGAACACCTTATTTCTCTCTTAAATAAATGCCCTTCTATTTTTAAGCTTAATTTTAACTATTGGGAGATAACTGAAGAGGCTTTAAAAAAATTAATTCATAATCTCAAATACATCACCCATTTTGAAGCTTCACTTTCGAATAGTCAGTTTATCTTGTTAGCTCAGTCAAATATGAAAAACCTTAAAGTTAGAAGTAACATATCGAGCTATGGGCTATTGACATTTTTGAAACAAAATAACAGTGTTGAGAGCCTTGATTGTGCGACCATTTTGGACTCTCAGTCATTAGAAAACTTTACAAAAATCGTGGAATCGGAAGGAATTCAGCATCCCTGTCAATTAAAAACAGGCTATTACCGTAATCAGGAAAGCACCTCGATTACACAACAAATTAATCATTTTTCACAAGATTTTTTCAAGTTAAAGCCCTTTATAGAAACTTGGTATGAATTTTTTAAAGTAGCTAATAAAAACGATGGAAATCCTCTTACATATTTAGATTCTGATACAAGAAGAATCATAGGTCAGCTCATGTTTAATCAATCTGCAAAGGATATTTTTTACAAAAATGAAAAAGGATATTTAAAAGCACTGAAACCAAATGGCTTTTTCTTTCCAAAAGCACAAAATATTTGTAGTAAAGAAGAGCCTATGAATGATAGTAAGGAGGAGTATTCCATATAACAATGCGTCCAGGCTTCTCAACATTGATTAAGTTTAATCTTTTGAACTTTCATATCTAACTCCAACGAGGATTAAGATTTAAGCTTAAATGTTTCGTTGAATACTCTGGATACTACTTTTAAGTTAAGTCTGATTATCACAATAATCAGACTTATTGTGCTTTAATTTACCGCGGATTCAATTTGTAAGTGCAATCACCAAACTTTTAAACAAATCACTCCAGTTTTAACTCAGTTTTAATGTAATTAATATCTGCTTTAAAAAAAT
>JACCSX010000152.1 GCA_013812775.1 Tatlockia sp.
CTTAACGCTACAACTTTTGGTGTTCCAGGGCTAGTAGTAGCGGGCATAGGAGTTGCTGTAGCTCTTTCAGGAATTGGGTTATTTGCTACGGGTGCCTATAAAAATTGGCAAGAACCTTTTGTTGATCTATGTAGAATTTTCAGGTAGTCCAGTGCATTTATAAACATTAAAAATGTCCTGACAGATAGCTAAACTTAGGTCTGTTCATCCGTATGTGTTCAGATATTCTACAGGATTTAACTTGCAAATAATGGGCAAGATACAAGATGAATCCTTAAGTCGGTTGGCCATTTTATTGCTCCCCAGGCCAGCTTTAGGGCACATGCAGCTGACGAAGCCCTTGCTGCTCGAGATGAAAAATTTAAGCTAGTTCCTTTATCAGCTGAATAATTTGTTCATTTGCTTCAGGGAAATTAAAGAGAGCTAATTCATTTAAATTTACCCAACGAAGATCGCTCTGTGACTCACGACAACACGCCTTCCCTTTGAATTTCTCCACGGAATAAACTAACAATTCAACAATTTTGCTCTCGTAGTCATGTACCACAGAACCTAAAAAGCTATATTCAAGGACATCCACACCAACTTCTTCTTTTATTTCGCGAATTAAAGCTGCTGAACCTGGTTCTCCTTCCTCCAGTTTCCCGCCGGGGAATTCCCACAGGCCGCCGTGAGCGGCATTTGCAGGTCTTTTAGTAATTAATACGCGTTGTTGCTCATCGAATATAACTGCAACCGCTACTTTCATCCCAAGGAACCATGACAATTCTTGAATTTCTTGCCGGAACCACAAGGACAGGTATCGTTTCGACCAATTTTTCGTTCGCTTCTTTTAAAGGTCATATCAGAAGCTTCAGTAGTAATGTCATTATTATTACTATTGTCCTGATGTAAAAATTGCATTTTATGAGCTTGATCAGCACGTCGTTGTTCTTCTACTGCGTTAACATCTGCTTCAGATTGTACTTCAACAGAAGTCAATAAACGTATTACGTCATATTTCAAATGCTCAAGCATTGCTTTAAATAAAGAGAAGGCTTCACGCTTATATTCTTGCTTAGGATCTTTCTGCGCGTAACCACGTAAATGAATACCTTGACGTAAATAATCCATCGAAGCTAAATGTTCTCGCCAATGATTATCCATCGTTTGCAAAATCACCGATTTTTCAAATTGTGATAGAACCTCTCGGCCAGCCATTTTTTCTTTATCCTGATAACGCTCATTACAAAGATTGAATATTTTTTCTTTTATTTGTTCAGGTTGAATACTGTGATCTTCTTCTACCCATTTATTTAATTCCGCCTTAATCTGGAAATCTTCCGATAATGCCTGTGTTAAACCGACAAGATCCCATTGGTCTTCTAAACTTTGCGGTGGAATAAAGGTATCCACAAATTCAGAGACTACCTCTTCCCGCATGCCATCCACAACATCCTTTGGATCAGCCATTTCCATAATAGCTGCACGTTGGGTATAAATTACTTTTCGTTGCTCATTGGCAACATTGTCGTACTCAAGTAATTGTTTACGAACGTCAAAATGATGCCCTTCCAGTTTGCGCTGGGCATTCTCAATTGCTTTAGTCACCAAACTATGTTCAATCGGTTCGCCGGGTTTCATTCCCAAACGACGCATCATGGAAGCAACACGCTCAGAGGCAAATATGCGCATCAGATTATCATCTAAAGATAAATAGAAACGGCTGGAACCATCATCACCCTGACGACCTGCACGACCTCTAAGTTGATTATCAATACGGCGTGACTCATGACGCTCAGAGCCAACAATCCGTAATCCGCCTGCTTTGAGTACGGCGTCGTGACGTTCCTGCCAATCTTTTGCAACCGACTTACGCTCGTCTTCACTCGTTTCTGGAGGCAGTGCCGCCAATTCTGCAGAAAGTGATCCACCAAGGACAATATCCGTTCCACGTCCAGCCATGTTGGTAGCTATCGTTACGACACCAGGACGCCCTGCTTCGGCAATGATTTGTGCTTCCTTTTCATGAAACTTGGCATTCAATACCTGGTGCTTCATGTTTGCTTTATTAAGGAGTTGACTGAGTAACTCTGAGGATTCAATAGATGCCGTACCAACCAGAACTGGCTGTTTACGAAGAACACAATCCTTGATATCTTCAATAATTGCCTCAAATTTATCTTCTTGATTAAGATAGACT
>JACCSX010000165.1 GCA_013812775.1 Tatlockia sp.
CCTCTACTTTTCCCAGTTCATCAATAGAAGCCTTTGCTAAATCCCGCAAACCACCAAAGCGGCGCAATAAAGCTTGCCGTCTTTTAGGGCCAACCCCTTCAATAGTTTCTAGTGAAGAGTCAAGTCCCGCATGTTGTCTCTTTTTACGATGGGTAGTTATTGCAAATCGATGCGCTTCATCACGGATATGTTGTAATAAGTGCAAAGCCAGCGAATCGGCTGGCAAGGTGATCTCTTTATTTTCCGCAACTAAGATTAAGCGCTCCCATCCTGCCTTACGATCAGGCCCCTTGGCAATACCTAAAAGGGTAACGCCTTCGACTCCTAATGCGTCCAAAACACGTTTTGCCACTCCTACCTGGCCTTTACCTCCATCAATAATCAGGATGTCAGGGAGATTCTCATCCTTAAGCAAACGCTTAAAACGGCGAAAAATTGCCTGTTCCATTGCCGCGTAATCATCGCCTGGCGTAATACCGTTAATATTAAAGCGACGATATCCAGATCGATAAGGACCATTAGCATCAAAAACCACGCAGGAAGCGACAGTAGCCTCTCCCTGAGTATGGCTAATATCAAAACATTCCATACGATTTATTGGTTCTTCACGCTTTAAGAAGGTAGCCAAGGCCTGGTAACGCCTTCTTATTGTTGCCGAGGCCGCGATATGATCGGCCACAGCCTGTCCTAAATTATTTAAGGCAAAATCTAACCACCGTGCCTTAAGGCCCCTTGGTCGTATTTGAATTTTACAGGTTTTTCCTCGTAACTCGCCAAGCATTGCGGCAAGACTAGCTTGTTCGCTAATAGTTTCTTGAGTAATGATTAATGCAGGTATTCTCTCGGGTGTATCAATATAATAAAAGGCTAAAAAGGCTTCGAAAATTTCCTGCCATAAGGTATTTTCCTCGTCTTCAAAACCCTGCTTCGGTACTGTGGGAAAAAAACTTTGGCTGGCTAATACATGTCCATCACGTATAGTTACACATTGGATGCAGGCTAAACCAGGTTGGGCATTAATTACAATGATATCGGCATCACCACTTAACTGCACGACCGCTTGCTGCTCTTGTATTAAGCGCAAATTTTTAATCTGATCGCGTAAAATTGCCGCTTCTTCAAAGGCAAGCTTTGTCACCGCCGCTTCCATCCGCAGCTCCAATTCATGCAGTATCTGATGAGATTTTCCCTGCAAGAAACGGGTTGCATCCTTTATAGTCTGTTTATATTCATCAACAGAAATATAGGCAGTACAAGGAGCTGTGCAGCGCTTGATGTGATATTGCAAACATGGTCTTGAGCGTGCGCTAAAAAAACTATCGCTACAATTGCGAATTTTAAATACCTTTTGAATCGTCCCCAAGGTTTCACGCACTGCAGCGACGCTTGGAAAAGGGCCATAAAACTCACCTTTTTGTGGTTTCTTTTTAGAACGATACAACTCCATGCGCGGAAAGGGATGATTTGAACTCAGATGGATATAAGGATAGGACTTATCATCCCGCAATAACACATTGTATTTAGGCCGCAGCGATTTAATTAAACTGCTTTCCAGCAATAAGGCTTCGGTTTCACTTCGAGTGACGCTTACATCGACGCTAACTATCTGACTGACTAAAGAACGTGTTTTTGCACCACTACTTTGCTTAGAAAAATAAGAACCTACTCGTTTTTTTAAATTAGTCGCTTTTCCCACATACAAAACTACCCCATTGGCATCTAACATGCGGTAGACACCAGGATCGCTAGTGAGATTAGCTAGAAAAAGAGTTAGATCTGTGGTTTTAACATTCATTTTTGATAATTATAGTAGCTAGCCTTGGTGCAGCGCAGCCTAATCAAGGTTTTCCATAAATGGAAGCCATGGATTAAACTGGCTTAGTAATTAGTCTTCATCACGCATCGAATCGTTTGGCTGTTCGATTACGCGGTGTTTCATCGCCAGGTAGGTAAGCTCAACATCATTTTTAATGCATAATTTATCAAACATACGATAACGATAACCATTAATCGTTTTGGAACTAAGAAATAATCTATCAGCAATATCCTGAACCGTCAT
Source organism: Tatlockia sp. (assembly GCA_013812775.1). GTDB lineage: Bacteria > Pseudomonadota > Gammaproteobacteria > Legionellales > Legionellaceae > Tatlockia. Next base: position 2,060 of record JACCSX010000165.1, read on the forward strand.
ACCAGAAGTTATCATTAACATAACTTGCATTTCACGTTCTGATAATAAATCAAAGGGCGAATCCTGCACAGCTTCCAGACTATTAATAGCCATTTTTTGGGCTATCTCAGCACTTAGATATTTTTCACCCTTAGCGACTTTTCGAATTGCGGCTGCCATTTCCTCTGCACCTGACTCTTTTGTCAAATAGCCCATAGCGCCTAATTGCAACACTCGGGTAGGCAAAGGTTCAGCACACATGGCGGTCACGGCAATGACTTTCACCAGTGGATGTGATTTTTTAAGACGTCTGGTTACTTCCCAACCGTCAATACCTGGCATTTTCATATCAAGCAGAACAACATCTGGCTTATGCGTCTTAACTAAAGCCAAGGCTTGTTCCCCGCTCTCTGCGTCTGCTACAACATCCATATCAGGTAAATCATCTAATAATCGTCGGATTCCCATTCGCACGAGAGCGTGGTCATCAACAATCAGAACTTTAATCAAGCGATGCTCCCTGACTGCATGGCCAATGAACACAAAACATACATCGATATTAGCAAGACTGATTGAGCATTACAATTATGCCTCTTCGAAAATGAAGATAGGGGTTTAATCCTGTCACATTTTGCATTCAAAACTGCCATTAATCAAGTTCTTGAGTGCTGCTAACAGGCCAAAATGTGAATACTCGGATTATTCTTATCAATCGGAAACAGCGGTGGATACTCACCCAACTCTTTTGCGCGATTAATCAAATGATTAATATCTGACTCCACGAAATCATAAAGAGTCTTATAATCGTCAATTACAAAATAAACTTTTTGCAACATATCAATACGATAGGGGGTACGAAAGGCAACAACCGGGTCGAAAAGCACGCGCATGGGCACATCAGATTCTACAGAATAAGCAGTTTCACTAATCGATGAAAGGATGCCGCCCCCATAAGCACGCAGGCCTTCCTTAGTCTTAATCAGGCCAAACTCAACTGTAAACCAAAAAAGTCGTTGTAACAAAACCCATTTTTCTTCTGGAAGAGATAAAACCCTAAGGGCGAAATTTTGAACAAAGTCAGCATAAACAGGATTAGTAAGCAGAGGACAATGCCCGAAAAGTTCATGAAAAATATCTGGTTCCTGAACATAATCGATTTCTTCTTCACAGCGAATAAAGGTCGCTGCAGGAAATCGCCGTGCTGCCAACAGCTCAAAAAAAGCTCGTGCTGATATCAAGGCTGCAACGGGAGCAACTTGCCAGCCTGTCATTTTTTTAAGCCGTTCGCTAAGTTCGGGTAATTGAGGAATATGGTCAGCAGATAAGCCTAAGCTGTCCAGACCTTGAATAAATTCCTTACAAGCAATGCCAGGGATAATTTTCATCTGACGTTCATAAAGTATCTGCCAGATACGATGCTCTTCGCCTGAATACTCTATTCTACCCTCTGCATCAGGTTGATGAGAAACATAGCGGCTGACAAATTCCATAATAACTCCTGAGAATCAAACAAAAAAAGTAATTCGACATGCTTAAATTATAGCGTCTGTTTGATTGTTAATACTAAAAAGGTTATTAATTTAATCAATAAATAAGGCAGAATGCAAAAATGTCTGCTTACTTTTTGATTTTCACTTTAAATTCACAAAATTTACATTAATTCAGAGAGAGATCTATTTTAAAATAAAAAATATACAAGGCAATCTCCCTTGACAGTATTAATTTATTGTATCTAAACTGTACTAAGTTAGAATAAAACCACTCTTAGCTCCACCACTATTTTGCTCAACTTAAAAGGAACTTTCATGAACAAATTAAAAACAACTGCTCAAGACCACCAAAAAGCAGGCGGAATCGTAGATACTACTGCTCCTGTTGAAACTACAGGTACCAGAGTAAGCAATTAATTGTTGCTTAGATGCCAGGTGTGCTCTAAGAGCATCCCTTATTTTACCCAATCAAGTGTTAAGACCTCCTATGAAGAATCAACAACAATTTCCTTATTTAGGCTTTGGTTTAGGCTTACGCACTGATCATTACGACGATATTTTGAAACTGAAACCAAACGTCGATTGGTTCGAAATCCTTACCGAAAATTATTTAATTCCCGGCGGTAAGCCGCTTTATTTTTTAGATAAAGTGCGCGAAAACTACCCCATTGTTATGCATGGAGTCTCCTTATCAATTGGTTCAACCGATCCTCTCGACTGGGATTACCTAAAACAGGTAAAAACCTTAGCTGAGCGCGTTAAACCTGTCTGGATTTCAGATCATTTATGCTGGACCGGTGTCAAAGGGTTAAACATGCATGACCTGCTTCCTATTCCTTACACGACAGAAGCAGTTAGTCATATCTCCGCTCGAATCAGAGAAATTCAGGATTTTTTAGGTCGACGAATTCTAATTGAAAATGTGTCCAGTTATCTGACATACATGCAATCAGAAATGACAGAATGGGACTTTATTTCTGCAATCGCCAACGAAGCAGATTGCTCCATTTTACTTGATGTAAATAATATTTACGTGAGTTCAGTTAATCATGAATTCGACCCAGATGATTATATTAATTCCATTTCACCGGAGCATGTAGTCCAGATTCATCTTGCAGGCCATTCTAATGAGGGTAATTACATTATTGATACCCATGATGCGCCAATTATCAACCCTGTTTGGGACCTTTATGCAAAAACGATTGCCAGATTTGGCAAAATTTCGACAATGATTGAACGAGATGACAATATCCCGCCCCTTTCAGTCTTATTAGATGAGTTAGACCAAGCCAGAGCCATCATGGAAAATACACTATCTAAAGAGCTATTAGCATGAGTAAATTACAAAGCTTGCAAAATCAATTTCAAAACTATTTATTAAAAGACCAGCGAGAGATTCAAAATTCAATCGTACATACAGAAAAAGTTTCTGTTAACCAGCGCCTATTTATCTATCTTGATGGCTATCGCTGCCGCTTAATCGACTCTTTAGCCTCAAATTTCCCAATCATAAGTACTTATCTTGGTTTTAATGAATTTTCTGCCTTAGCTAGTGATTATATTGCGCTCAATCCTTCACAATATCGCTCTATTCGTTGGTTTGGTGATAGCTTTGCTAAATTTTTAAAACAAAAGGGCCAAACTTATTTAGCCGAATTAGCCGAGTTTGAATGGTCTATGACCTTAGCCTTCGATGCTGCTGATGAGGAAGCACTAAAAGTTGAGCAAATGGCAGCAGTTCCCCCAGAGGCATGGGCTAATGTTAGGTTCAAGCCGCATGCCTCTTTACAGCTCATGAATTTTAGCTGGAATACTGTAAAAATCTGGGAAGCAATATCTCAGGAGAAAAAACCACCCAAACCGAAACTCTACAACCCTGTAACCTGGGCTTTATGGCGCAAAGACTATCTCAATCTTTTTTATTCTCTGGGAGAAGATGAAGCCTGGGCGCTTAACGCCTTAGTTAAAGGAGCAACTTTCGGAGAACTCTGTGAAGGTCTATGTAACTGGTGTGAAGAACAGGATGTTGGCATGCGAGCAGCATCCTTGTTAAAAGGCTGGATAGAGTCAGGGCTAATATCTGGTATTGAGGTAGAATAGCAAACCGGAGGATTAGTCAAAATTTTTAAACTTCCATACTGATATACTTAAGACAGTTCTCAATAGCACACCTAAAAGATAGATTTGAAAAAACAGCTCAAGGAATTATCCAATGCAATCCATTCTTAAAAATCCTCATTTGATTTTTTGAAAGCTGGGCCTTGATTTTCGTCCTTTATTCTCCCAAATTAACCCCTGATTCTAACTGGCATGGCAATTTAGCTATAGCATTTTAGAACTTATAGCCAATCAACCTAAAATTAAGATTTGTAACTCCAGGATTGGAAATTAGCTATTTTTTACCTTTCTGCCTTGAAAATGATCAGATAAAAGATATAATACTCACTATTCAAAGGCGTCTTGCATTTAAAACCACAAAGAAAATATATAACGCCTAGTTTGCACAAAGAGAGGTTAAACCATGTCATCGCTACTAGTTAACAAAAATAATGAATTTTTCATTGCTATTTGTGAAAGGAATGGGCATTCATACATTTCCCTGGGTGTAAAAGATAATGATGGAACAACTCAGTTTTTAGCCTCTTTTGGTAAGATTTACTATCGGGAAGCTACCCAAGCAAAAAAAGAAAACAATTTTGATATGTTAAAATTCAGGCTCTCAGAAACATGCGGAGCTGTATTTACTGATACCAATGCCTACATTCAAAATGAACCCGTCATTGCCTATGAAATAAACGATGGAGTCTGGCGTAGACCAAAGACTTCAGACATTAGCTACAAAGCCTATGCGATAAATTATCAACATTATTTGCAGTTTTTGAATCATATGGCTGCCATTTCACGTAAGCAACAAATCAAATTTAATGTTAAACCCTTAAAGGCCTATTTTCCAGTTATGGAAAACGATGACATCGTTAAATTGGAATGGGAAAACGTGGACCATGAGGATGAAATTCAACCTCTAGCCAATGAGGAATTTGTAACCTTGTCTATTGGAAATAATTGTCGCCACAGTGCAATTCATTTAACAGAAGAAGCTAGAAAAACCGAGGGCACAGGGGCCGGAATCTCCTCCTTATTTTTCAAAAGTCTGCCTCTAAAGGCTGTTTTGGTCAGCGGAAATGTAAGAGGTAACTATTTATTTGTACTTCCCTTGCCACCGAATGCATATTCGCAAGTTAATCGTGAGAAACTAAGTATTCTGACCGAGCTCTACACACGACTCGATGAAATGGTAGTCATTGCACAGGAAAATGAGCTAAGCATAAGAAAATTTGAAAAATTGAAGGGCTTGTACAATAAAATTGCTCCCCATTCGCCTGGAACAATTCTTGATGTTATCACCTCAATAGAAACCTGGGAAAAGGATAATAAAGAGTTAATAAGCACCCATCGAGAAAAACATTGGTTTCATTTTGCAACCGCAACTGAATGCATGTTTGATAAATTTCGTATAAAATTTGCCGGCATTAGAAAAGAACAGGAAGAAATTAACGCTCCGCACTGTAATACTAATAAGGTGTAAGACCATTTGTTTATAAAAGGATGGATACTTTCACCTGAACTACTTATAGTAGCGACTCAGTAAATATAAGCAGTTTTACCATGAAAAAAACGATTTTCTTTTATGCTTTATTAATTAACCTTAAGGTCCTTGCCGCTCCTCATTTTGTTCCTGCCAAACCATTTGACAGCAGACGTTATGAAATTAAAGGACCTGCCTTATGCGCAACCGCCAAAGAGACCTTAGCTTATTTAAACAAAGGCAGTCATTATGATCCTCATGTTATTCATGAAGGCAAGGTGTTTAAGGTGCCACTTGCACGAGTCAAAGCAACCTTGATATTTATTTGTCAGCATCAAAATCAACTGCAGGATCCCGTCTTTGTAAAAAAACACTTTGATTTCATTCAATGGTATCCGGACAGAGAGCAAAGCAAAACGCTTGGTTCATCCAAAACCTTGCTCGCTAATTTGCCCAAAGATAAAATTTTAATGACGAAATACTACGTCCATCGTGCCAAAGCCTCCAATAAAGGCAGCCCTGCCTATCCCTTAGCGCTATATGCTCTACCCAAGGATGAGGAATTCCTGACACTTGAAGAAGCGAATAACAAGCCTGAACTTATTCGCCTAAAATACGGCAAACAAGCCATATTAGGAGGAATACTGGTTACCAAAAATGTGCCGGTATTGGCTTATTTAACTCGAGATGACCTTGAAGCGGCATTAATGGAAGGCACTCTTGTGGCTGATTTACCCGACCGTCAGGTAAAAACCTTTAACGTTCATCGTTGCAACAATAGACCCTACAATAAAGCCCAAAAACCCTATCAACAAGAACGCTACTGGTATTTTAAACCAGTAGATGGAATTAAAGGCTATGGCAAAGATGCTGAATATAAAATTACTGTCAATAGCGAAGTGACTTTTGCAGCCGATCTGGAGCATTTTGGTCTCGGAAAACTGCTGATGGTGCAATATCCCGATAAGACAGGAAAAATAGTGACAGGAGCAGGTATTTTGGCCGATACTGGTGGGGCTTTCCAAAATAATCTTTACCAGGTAGATTTTTTAACGGGGACTTATGCAGGTAGAGAGGCTTATAATAAAGCAAACCACCATTTACCCGATTATGTAACTGCCTATTTCATGCTACTGAAAATATAAAATGAAAATACTTTCAATATTCCTGGTTTTTACAACCTCTTTAGCGAATGCCTTCTCTTGCTATGATTCCCAAGTAATTCATAACTCACCGATACTATTTAATGAAGAACGTATTGCTTTAACACAGCAATATCAATTAACCCATTACGGACTAAAGTCCAAGTCTATTGAAATTGAACCGAAAATGATTGTCTTGCATTGGACAGCAATAGCAACTTTAAAGGCAACTTTACGTGTATTTAACTCACCTGCCTTTCCAGCTGACTCACCACGAATTAAGGATTTACCCGGCAATTTAAATGTATCAGCTCATTATGTAGTGGATCAGGATGGAAGCATTCATCAGCTGATGCCTGACAATTGGATGGCAAGACATGTGATAGGCTTAAATCATTTTGCAATTGGTATTGAAAATATTGGCGGAATAGATGATATAGATGACCTCACCGAGGCGCAGGTAAAGGCAAATGCTTTTTTAGTTTGTTATTTAAAGAAAAAATATCCGGAAATAAAATATGTTATTGGCCATAATGATTATTTGCAATTCAAACATACTCCTTTATGGCTTGAAGTAGACCCGGATTATCAGACCGACAAACATGATCCAGGGCCTTTTTTTGTTAAAAAAGTAATGAAATTAACTAATTAATAAAAACTATTATGAATTATAGCAAGGAATCTTCACTAGGTAATATAAATCATGCACTCCAGCCACGAAGATTTTAAATTAAACCACAACTTGTAATTAAAACCGAAGACACCTTGCTTTGTTATTTTCCGAATGGTGATGTTGATTTTAACAACAATAAGCCTCGTCTTATAATTAGGAAAAATTAAATAGCTAATAATTGCTGGTTCGAAGGAAGTATGATGTTTGCAAACTTGTTAATGAAAGATTTGCGTACCATTAAATCCTGATGATAAATTTTTAAAGGTATTTAGCGTTGGGTTTGCAAAATTCATATCAAAAGTGAATGAACTATACATACTTAAAGGTTATGGCTTGCAACTAGAGCAAAGAGAAATCTTGGAAAATAAAATTTCATTATTCAAATCTCTCCCTTGCCTTCTTCTTGGAAACATTGCGTCCGCTCTCAACGATAAAGATGTAAAATCATTAAAAAGTACCTGTACTTTCTTTTATAATCATAAACAATTAGACAATGGTACCAGCAATGCTTTACCTGAACAAAATAAAGAAGAGGTTCGACCGGGGTTCTGATAAAAAGACCATTCATAAAATAGTCAAATTGCAATCTTATTTAAACAATATTTCCAAATGAAAAGGATGATAGATATATATAAGAAAGAATAAATATGGGGATTGCCATAGTGACGCCAATCCAAAAAGCAATTGCGGAATATGTTCAAAAATTTATATAGGAAGAATCTTGGGAAGCAAGGTATAGATAGGCAGGTGCAATTTCAAAAGGCTGACCGGTACGTTTCATCGGAACTAGTTCCCAAACTCACCCACTTCTTCTGCAGAAAAACTGCCTGCTTTGACCCCTGCTACAAAAAGAGAGCATTGTTTTTTATCAGTTAGGATTTGTTGCAAATATGAAACAATAGTATGCCATAAATGGTTATTGTTTGAAAACAATCATAATTGCATAATGAGATTCGTCATCTGCTCTGAGAATCTTAAGATGTCAATTAGAAAAAATTTGCAAAATGGATTAGAAAGTAAAAGAGATGGGGTTCAAGCTTAATAGAAGCAAGGGTAAATTTAAAATTAAATGAGGTAAACAAGTATGAATACAAAGAAACTTACTATTTTTATAGTAACAATTTTATTATCTGGCATAGCAAAAGCTAATTTTGTTGATTTGCCTTTTTATGATTTGGAGTTAAAACCCGGCATGAAAATAGAGTCTTTTTATAATATTAGTAACCAAAAAAATGTAAAATGTGTAGCCTACGCTTACAGCAATCAAAAAGCTTTAAGGCTCTGGTGGGTAAGTTGGAAATCACCGGATGTAGGAAAAGTTCAGGCACTAGCTTTTCCTGTTTTATTAAACAATAACAATGCAAATCCATATGGCCTTTTTTATATAACATGGAATGGGGATTGGAGTGAAGATACACAAAATAATATAAAATTAACTTGTGCGTATGTATGATATTAGGCCATTGGGGGCCATTAAATGTGATCTCAAGTTAATGGTATTTCCAAATATTTTTTAACCGATTTTACCTGTTGCTTTGTTGTTTCCATTCCGTCAATAACTAAATCTGCTTCAGCTTTATATTTACTATCATCAAATAAAGGCCTGGACTCTTTAAGATAAAAAGCTAGTTGATCAAGCAGCTCTGCTTTTGATTTTTCATTTTCCCTAAAATCTCTAAGTAACCACCTACATAAAGAAACATCCAAGGGCACTTCAATATGAAACCAAGTGCCAATGTACCCCCCTGTTTGTTTGTGTAAACGTCCTAACGGAGCGTCAAACACAATGTATTGGGTTGGTTTAATGTTGATTTTGTGCACAGGATGCATGGTGTTTTTTTGAGATTTAAGACATTTAAGAATGGTTTCTAAAGATTGATAATTCCATTCACCATAATCTTCTCCACGTTTATACCAATCAACATAATCTTCAGGCCCCTGAGAAATGGAGTCAAAATCATCCCACGCAAGAAAAGAGGCATTCAAGTCTTTTGCAAGCTCACAACAAAGTGTTGTTTTACCAGAACCCATATTTCCACTAATGCCAATGATATGAGGATTCATAAAGCCCCTATAATCAGTTTAAAAACATCTAAATACTAGGAATGAATACTAACATCTATAGCTTATTAGAATACATCAAGTATAGCAGCATTCGGTTGGTTCACTATTTAACGTTTTTATCTAACTTATTTAATTTAGATTTTGACAGGAGAATTAAATATTAATAGGTTAGTGTAGAGGTTTTGTCACTTGTATCTATAACCTTTGGTTTCTCTTTACACTTAAAGAAATCAGTCAGTATATTCGATATTTTCTCTGCATCCTTTTCTGAAAAAGAAGGGTCGCTCACCGCATGAAAGATTATTTTCTCAGTTAATTCCCTCGGCACTTTTTTGAAAAATTCATTTCCTTTAGTTAATTGCTTAACCATTAGCGACGCAAACATCAGTTCAGAATAATCACAAATAGGCAGATAATTTATTTTTTTATATTGGTTATCTCTAAATAAAGGGGGTTCTAATTGTTCTAAATATTTTTTATAGCTCTTTATTCCGTGGGATAACGCGATATCATCTTTCACAGACTTAACAAAAGAATGTAAATTTTTAACCTCATCTTTTATGCTTCGCAGTGACTCTCTCTTATTAAATTGAATTGGCTTATTAGGTGATACAGTACCGAATTCCTTGATCTCCTTGTTAAGGGATTCGCATTCTTTTTTCGCTAAATTTCTCTGTGCTTCATCGGGAACATAAACCGGTATCGATTGACTGACAGGGGTTAATGTTGTTTTGGACGTATTCATTTTACCTAATTTAAGGAGAAAACAATTAGGTACTAACGTTGTGTTAATTTCATTATGAGAGAATTTCTTAGCGTTTTCTGCAAGGTAAGTTTTAGAGCGTAAACTTGCATTCAGATCATTATATTGTTTTAAGTGGTTCTCATGCACTGTGCAGAAAGAATTTAAAAAAGCAATTTCTGTTTCGAGGACTTGCTCTAATTTATTAATTTTATCGGTTAATTGTTCTTTCTTTTTATTGTAGTTAACAAGCTCGATTGCATCCATATTAAGCGATTGTTCTTTTTCGCTTTTAGAATAAACCAAAGATTGATCATTTTTAGAACGAAGAGGCCTATCATTCACCTTTTCATTTCTAAAAAGATTGATAAAAGCAACGATACCAGCACCCAATACACCAAAAATAAATCCTAAAGGATAACCAATTGTAAAGGTGACTAATTTGCCAAACAAGTATAAAGGGATAGGTAGATAGCCATCTGAATCATTTAGCTCAGGATAACCAAAGCTAAAAATGAAATTCACCAACTTTATTATAAAATCGGATACTAAATGAAAGGCGCGAGAAGCACGCATAATAAACTTCCTAGAATTTAAAAAATTCAATTAATTGGATTAGTATTTTTTCTTAGAAAAAGAATACTAAAAGGGAGCGAGTGCGAAGTTAAAACACCCCATGGAAAATAGCCCAAACAAACACGATTGAGGCTATAATACCCACTAAAGCAGCGCAGGCAATGACCATTAATTTGGTTAGATGAAGAATTCTTTTTCTGGCATATTGACCATTATTCACAATCGAGTTAATGCTTACTGGAATACCTCTCATATTGAGTTTTTCTGATTTGGTCACAGCCGGTGGAAGCAAATACCACATTAATAAATAAGGTATAACCACAGGTATAGGCGTAAAAAAGCAGAGAATAAATATAAACCGCACCAGCCATGCTGATAAGTTAAAATAAGCAGCAATACCAGCACAAACACCTGCAATGACTCGATTTTCAATATCTCGATATAAGTTTTGGCTTCCAAGATGCGGTTCAGTGGGAGTAAGGGTATTATCTAAAACTTGAACATCTCCCATTTTCTGTATCAAAAAATCAACATCAATTGGGGTCACTTGTTTTTTAGTTCTTTCTGTTAAAATTAAGTCTAATTGTTCAATTAATCCCAGCTCAATATCTCTGATTATTTCTGGTTCATTTTTAAATTTATCATGAATTTGATTAAGATAATTTTCTAATTTTAAAGCCGCCTCATCGGTACAAACGTAGATATGCTCTAAAAGATTGATGTTTTTCATTTTACCCTCTAATTCTCGTTAATATAGTATGTAATGTTTCCCACTCCTTTTCATATTGTTCTAAGGCCTCAATGCCTTTCTTTGATAAGATGTAATACTTGCGCGGATGCCCTGCCGCCTCAATCCATTCATATTGAACGAGTTCATTTTTATGAAGTCGTAAAAATAGAGGATAGAGAGTTCCTTCGACCAGGCTTAAGCCATAGTCATTAAGTTCTTCAATTATTTCTCGTGGATATTTCGGTTGATTTTTTAATGTGGCGAGAATAAAAAATTCCAAAATACCTTTACGAATCGATGTTGATATGGGTGCTGTAGTATTCATAGAGGCCATGTTAATCAAATATACTTTGCTATGCAAGGTATATTTGAAATTTTATTCTTATTACGATAGTTTGTGCGCCAAATTTACGACCCTGCAAATAAAATTGACTCAAAACTTTCTGGGCACTAAAACGCTGGGCTTTAACAGGGTGATGTGACGGTCTATGGATTTGGACACCCAGTTAAGAGATAATTAACTAACTGGGTGTCCGAATCCTAGACCACGTCAGTACATTGCCAGCTTGGCTAGATATGCGGATAAATTAAACGCTTCATGTAAAATATTACCTCATCCTCAAACCGTAGTAGAACAATATGTCAAAAAGAAAACGTGAAATCATTCCACTACTGCCATTGGGTAATTTGAATTTAGATACTGCAACTTTAATTACTAATCATTTGCATTTTGGCTCCATAGTCAATTTATTAAGTACTTCAATGAAAAACAACCTCTTTTTTAGACCCCTTTTAGATCTAAGGATTGCGGCCTGTATGGTTCATGCAAAAAGAAAAGAGGTAAGGTTTTTAGTTGAACATAACCCAGACTTATTGTTTAAAAAAGAACAGAAAATTACAGACCCTCGTGGACGAACCTTTTTTAATGTGTCGGTTTATCAGCTCATGGTAATTCTTCGAGATAAAAAGATGACAGAATTAATCATGCCTCTAATTCCGGATAGGCTGCAACCATTACGCCAAGAACAATTTGAGGAGATTTCTTTTGGAGGAGCAGATTTGGTGAGGCTTAATTTCAACCCCTTAACAGAAAATGACTTCAATCGCATTAGAGAATTTAAAACACAAATAGCGACATCTCAAAAACTGGAAAATGTAATGTTTACATTGCTAGAAAACCCAGATGGCCTTCTTTATTATCAAGATGACAATGGAGTTGATCATTTTTATTATGCTAATTGTGAGAAGCAATTAATTAGAGAACTAACTTCAAATCTGGAGCGAAAAACTCCAGATTATATTAAATTTAAAAAAATTTTGGAGAATTTTGAACTTAATTCATCACGCCGATCAACCAATGATGAGCATAAATTTATTGAAAAAACCTTTGGTGTTTTGCTGATGCGCAAGGGAATTCACTTCGAATACAAAGGAATAGGATATCAAGATAATTGTAGCGGGTTTCTTCTCATTAATGCCCTTAGGACTAGATACAGAATAAGTGAGGAAGTGCTAAATAATGGCAATTATCTTTTGGCTGATGCCTATTGGAAAAGTACAATAGGTGAGCGACAAGGCGATGTAATTTGGCTGCTTGAGGCGCTATGTGATCCCACAAGACCGCAGAACAAAAATAAACCTACTCCACCCTTTACCATTAAAAGAAATGGTGTTGACGTTAAAGTTTTTATAAATGGGGAATTGGACAAGGATTTGGGAAAACGATATGCCATTTTTAATGGAGGAGAGAATCTAAGATATTACAATGGACAACCCTGGGGCTTAGCAGGCTGTGCAGGCATTCGGGGAAATGACTTACTCTTTCTAAACAAGCTTGTTCAAGAGGCAAAAAAAACAGTCATTGAGATGCAACAGCCTGAAAACCTGTATAGCTCTGAGTGTCAAAGTTCTAAAATATGATGAACGCAATGTCTAAAATAACCTCTTGATTAAAGGATTATAATCCTTGCTGGTAAAAAACTAGAGATTATGAACTAAATAATCGAGAAGAAACGAATATGAGCTGAGAATTAATCAGGTAAGGCAGGATTAGTTACTTTTGCTCGTTCTATATACTTGGGAGAATTTCTGCTGATTCTTCATTTTCTATTAATTTTGGTTCATTCAGCATTGTATTATTAATATTTTTTATTGGGTTTAAATTATTTAATTTCAACGCTATCAAAAATTTAATACTCGTACTGTTTTTCAAATCAAATCCACTTAAATTCGACCAGGTTTTTGTAATCAAATAAATGAGGTCAAAGGGTAAATCCATTTTTTTAAAAGCAGTGAAGAAAGTTAAACCACGTTGATAGTGATTATTGGTAACTAGCTCTTTATCCAAGAAATTGCGCTGTTCAATATAATCCTTCCCAGTGTATCTAATTGTAATTTTTGGTCTTTCGAAGGTTTTTAATAGCAGAGGGCTATTAATTTTATCAATCAGTTCTAGGAGGGAATTTAAAACCGTTTTTGGTAGTGAGTTATTACAGGAGACAAGATTATTCATGTTGTTTTCTTCCTGTGCTGGGGGAGAAAAATCAAGGCAGCTAAATTTACCGCATTCAATTAGTTTTTTTAGTTTTTGCTCAAGAATATAATCTGGCTGTAATTGTTTTAAATTTTCACAGGCTAAATTATAACCTTTTGAAGTAGCGCCCCTAATCCAATTCCAGAAACTTATAGAAATTTTAACTGCAACAAATATGGGAACTATGGAAAGTAAAATAGCACCCACTATAAATAATGGCCAAAAACCTGCACCAGCTACCATTAGCCCTAAACCACAAATCGCTATGCTAATGATTAGAGTCATGTTTTTTGAATAATCTGGCTTAAGGGGTTTTTTTCTTTCGGCTTCTTCATTAACAGCTAGATAATTAGATTCCCATTGTTGTCTTTGAATTTTGGTTAACTTAATCTGCAAACGACCAGCGGGCATTAATTTGATTACATCGTCTTCCTCTTCTTGGGGACAAGAAAAAAAGCTTTTGATTAACGTATCATCTTGCTTTGAGTAAGACAAAATAATTTCCAAATGAATAGATAATTGTCAAATTATATCATTTGCACCTTAAATTAATATTAAGTTGGCTATTTTTAATAGGTTAGCGAATTGCCTCAAATTAACTGTTGCCGAAGGAGTGGCTAAATAAGTATGTAAATTGCATCGTTGCCTCAATATTAGTGTTGCCGAAAGAGGGAGGACGGCATGGGAGAATTGAGGAT
>JACCSX010000194.1 GCA_013812775.1 Tatlockia sp.
TTTAAGCTTACAAACCTCATGTGAGGAGAAAATTAGAACGGCAGAAGAGACTTTAGGAAGTCATCGAGGCTATAAGCAGATTTTTTGGGATATTTTAAATGTCTTTTTAAGTGGAATCACTCTCAAATTTTTCTGGTCAAATAACTGGCGCTACATCGAAGCTAAGACAGCGAGCCAAGAAATTGTTGATGAATTTTGTGAAGCTTGCAAAGCTAATTAGATTGTATTTCTCCCGCAGAGCTCTCTTTTTTCTCGAAGGCGGGAATGACAAATACCCTATTACCTGATTCTTTTATTAACCTAATTTTACTTTCTAAAATTATGAGGGGATACCTCAGAATCGAGGGGACGTAGGAATAAGTAAAATCTGTCTTAACTTAAGGGCAGGGGCCAATCGAACCACTCATTTAATTTATGAATTAATTCGTCAACGCCCTCTTTCTTTAAGGAAGAGAAACTTTGCACTGTAATTAAGTTATCCAGCAAAGAATAAAATTTTCGTACTTTTAGTACCGTATTTTTTACATCGGAGCGACTTAATTTATCCGCTTTGGTAAGAAGAATATGCACAGGCAATTCGCGATCCAGGCACCAATTAATCATCATTTGATCGAGGTCTTTAAGGGGATGGCGGCAATCCATAAGAAGAATCAAGCCTTTCAGGCATTCACGGACTTCCAGATAATGTGCTAAATTTTTCTGCCAGTCTTCTTTGATCTGCTTAGCCACTTTTGCATAACCATAGCCTGGCAGATCTACAAGACGACGCGATTCATCCAAGCCGAAGAGATTAATCAATTGCGTTCGTCCCGGCGTTTTAGAGGTTCGCGCCAGTTGGTTTATACCTGTTAGGCAGTTAAGTGCGGATGATTTACCAGCATTGGAGCGCCCAGCGAAGGCGACTTCAAATCCCTCAGCCTTGGGTAATTGCTCAACTTTTGCGGCACTTTGCAGGAAAGTTGCCTGTTTATATGGATTTTTAAGCATGATAGTCAATTTCATTTTGGGATTTTTGCTCAGGCAGTGTACCATTAACGGAGAAAAATACCCGGAAAAAATATGAAAAAAATTCTGGTTGCCGTTATGCTATTCGGCTTAGCCATGGGTTCTGCCGCTGAAACACCGGCAATATTAACTAGTTGTGCCGCTTGTCATGGTCAATCTGGCATTAGCTCAAATCCACAATGGCCTAGTATTGCTGGACAACATGCCAGTTACGTTATTCGCCAATTGCAAGATTTTAAAAAGGGTACCTTGAGAAATGCCCTAGCCATGAATGCGATAAGCGCCGCTCTTACGGAGAATGAAATCAGAGAATTGGCAGATTTTTACGCAAAACAACCCACTCCGAAAGGAGCAACCCCGGAAAAATTTTTAAAACGAGGAGAGCTCTTGTATCGGGGCGGAGATTTTGCTAAACACATTACAGCCTGTATTGCCTGTCATGGTCCGAAAGGAACTGGTAATGCTCAAGCTGGTTTTCCGGTCCTTAGAGGACAAAATGCCCTTTACACAATTCAACAATTGCAAGCCTTTAAGGATGGTAAGCGTTCAAATGACTTAAATTCCATTATGCGAGATATCAGTTCGCGTATGAGTCAGGAAGATATGGAAGCGGTGGCCTATTACATTCAGGGCCTGCATTAATTTTTTTAAGCGAGATAAACATGATGTTAAAACTTTTTGTAGCGATTATTTTTTTTCTTACCCCATTTGTGACAGCTGCCGAAGATTTTGTTGTAGGGAAAGATTATGAAATAGTCAGCAATTTTAGTGATTCTGCTCCTGTCAATTCTAAGGTCGAAGTCATTGAATTTTTCAGTTTTGGCTGTCCCTGGTGTTACCGCATTGAGCCAACTCTCATGGCCTGGGTTAAACAGCAAGGAGATAATATCCAGTTTTCACGCGTTCCAGTTGTGTTTAACCAAACCTGGGTTAATTACGCAAAAGCTTATTATACAGTGCAAGGCCTAGGCCTCGATGCCAAACTTACCCCACTCTTGTTCAAAGAAATCCAATCAAAAAAAGAGGGTGAGGCACTGAAGTCCAGCGAAGAAATGATTAAATTTTTTACAGATCAAGGCGTTGAACTAGCTACGGCTAAAAGCGCTTTTGAAAATTCAACAACCATTGATATGGAAGTTAAAGAGGGAACAAACCTAATGGCCCGCTATCGTGTCAAAGGCGTCCCTGCGGTGGTGATTAACAATCAATATAAAACTGATTTACAAATGGCAAAAAGCGAAACTAGATTCCTTCAAATTCTTGATTTTTTAGTTGCGAAGGCAGGTAGAAAAGAAGGTAAAAACTAGTCGGCCATACTCTGAACTTCGTGGGGCCAATGGTCCTACGATCTGCTACACAGGTAGATTATAAAAACGAATACCTTTTTTAAGAAAATGTAAACATTGTAAATTATTAACAACTAACATCTTTATTTAAGCATATTGGGTCATGTTATTGCCGAATTAACCGTACCTTAATGATGTGATAATGCTAACCAAATTTGGGCACCGGATACTCTGGTGCCAGTTCAGGCGCTATCTCCAGCCATAAAGCTTTGCTTAAATTTGCGTTAGTTTTATCCTCGGCACTTAGGGTATTAAAAGCAATAAAAACCATATTTTTTTCTGGCAAAACTGCAAAAATTCCACTGTAACCGCCAAAGGCAGGATTTTGCATTAACCAGTGATTAACTACACCAAATCCCATCGCAAAATAGAGATCAGCCCGATTAGATCCTTTACCAACAGTATCAGGCGCGCGTAATACGGTAGTTGATTTTGCGGTCAATAAAGAGCCTTGCAACCAGGTATTGGCCCACTTTCCTAAATCCGCAATTGTAGAAACCATCGCGCCAGAGCTTGCAGTCCATGAGGGGCTCCAAAAAGTAGCATCCTCATAAATAGATCTGACATTGCTAAATGAATGAAGAACAGGAGAAGGTATCTCTGCCGTCAGATCAAATTGAGTTTCTGACATTGCCAGTGGTTTTAAAATATAAGACTGGAATAATTCAGTGAGGGTTCTATTAGTTGCCTGAGCCAGGATAGAGCCCAAGAGCACATAATCAGTATGGGAATAATGTTGATTTGTACCTGGTTTAAATAAAGGCGGCTCTATAAAGGCAAAATAAAGCAATTCTTTATCAGTCCATTTTTTGAAAGGCTGGTTGTTATCGACCTCATTAAATTTTTTATTGTAAACGTAATCCGGATAGCCGCTAGTACCATTCGCCAACATTTTAAGAGTAACCTCTTTGGCATTGGGTAAATCAGGAAACCAACGTTCGACCTTTGCATCAAGCGCTAGTTTATTTTGCTCCACCAATTGCATGAGAAGCGTTGTTAACATCGTTTCGGTAACACCGCCGATCCGAAAATGCATCTCTTTAGTAGCTGGCACCGCTGTCATTGATTCACCAAGGGCAGCAATAGAGACTGGTTCACCCTTAATCCATAAACCATAAATCACAGCTTTGACAGGTTTGTCTTTAATAAAGGCCCGGACTTTATTATCAAGCCAGTTTTTATTCATTTGAGCATAGGCGGAGGGTATAAGTACTGCGAATAATAGAGTAAATAGTATTTTCTGCATGGGTTCCCTCTCATTGCCAGTTTTATATAGTAACAAAGAAAAATTAAATTTATTTTGCCTTTCACTGGATATTTACATCCTGCGAATAATATCAGAGCATAGTTTGCCTAACAATTAGAGAGGACCTAATGCCCCTATTTAGCTTTAGTGATTATACGCCTTCTGATCTGATCACTAGCACCGAAGAGAATAAATTCAGTCATATCGTATCGAAAGGCACTCTGACTGGCTCAAACAAAACCTGGTTTTGTAAGGAACTCGAGGATCCTGCAACAGCGAGATTGGAATTATTAGTACAAGAATTTTTCCGTCTTATTATTCCTCATCAACCAGAAACGCTGTTAGCATGCAATCATGATACTGGAGTTTATTACATTCTTTCCGAAGAAGTTCAAGGATACCGTAAATTGCCTTTAAGGGAAGAACAGAAATTTTTTAATGGAACATACACCGGCCTCGGTCAAGCAATGTCAGTCGCCATTTTTTTACAGGAAATTGATTTTAAAAACGGAAATGTATGCCTTGATAGCGACAACAGAGTAATTAAAATCGACGGCAACTGCTGTTTTGCCGGAGGACGTTATTCTTTAGGTAAGAAGGTAGAAAACTTTAAACTGGAGCCTGACACAATCGATAGCCTGCCCTTTCCTAAACATTACAGCTGGGTTAACTGGCTGGATATGGATTCAAATAAAACAAAGAGCGATATCATTGATCTATTACATTCCTACTCTTTATCGTTTAGAGCTGAGGTCAATCAAGCAATGCTCAAAATTTGTTTACTACCCGATAGTTTTATTGAATCCTTTATAGATTTATATATGCCCGCTTCCGGACAGCTATTTATAGATTTAATCAAATGCAGACGTGAAGAATTACAACAAAGTGTCTTACAGAATAATTCATTTAAAATTTATTTAACTACAGCTAACGCCCTATCAGATGCAATTAATATCCTCCAACAAATGAAATCTTTCAAATCGGCTGAAGAACCTGTTATTGCGGATAATCAACACACCCAGTTGGAAAATGATTTTGGGCAACTTTTTTCAAATCTCCTACCACTTGTTTCTGAATGTAGACAACTTCTTGAACAACTAAAAACACATCTTGATCCAATATTATTTAATGTTTTTTATCAACAATACGAAAAAAATATCTTAAATCCTTCCCAAGTTTTAACGATGAAGGAAGAACTATTTATGGCCTTGCAACAGGCTCAATCTGTTAAATCGGCGCAAAACGAAAATAGCATCCTGCAACAAAGACAGGCATACCATCAACATTTTTGGAAATCCGCACCTGAAAAATCTTCATCTGAGGATGGTGGTTATGTAGAGCTTAAAACCCTGATCGAACATGGATATGAAGAAAAAAAAACAGGGGATTGCTTCTTTATTTTATAGTTGAGTCATTACTCAGTCCGGCTTAGACCGCAATTGGCGCCTTAATAGCCGGATGTGATTGATAATTAGTAAATTCAAAGTCGGCAAGATGATAATCAAAAAGCGAAGCGGGTTTACGTTTTATAACAAGCTCAGGTAGAGGCATTGGACTTCGTGCCAGCTGTGTTTTTGCTTGTTCCAGATGATTCAAATAGAGATGACAGTCGCCACCAGTCCAAATAAAATCACCCACAGCCAGATTGCATTGCTGCGCCATCATATGGGTGAGCAAGGCATAGGAGGCAATATTAAAGGGAACTCCTAAAAAGACATCTGCGGAGCGTTGATACAATTGGCAGGAAAGCCGATTATCGCTGACATAAAATTGAAAGAGAGCATGACAGGGCATTAGTGCCATCTTATCCAGCTCACCTACATTCCAGGAATTAACCAGCAAACGGCGTGAGTCTGGATTAGTTTTGATTTGTGTTAGTACCTCAGAGATCTGATCTATCGTGCGGCCATCGGGTGTAGGCCAGGAACGCCATTGGCGGCCATAGATGGGGCCTAAATCACCCTTTTCATCAGCCCAATCATCCCAGATAGTCACCGAATTTTCATTGAGATATTTAATATTGGTATCACCCTGCAAAAACCATAGTAATTCATGAATAATAGAGCGGGTGTGTAATTTTTTGGTGGTTAGTAAAGGAAAACCCTTATTTAGATTAAAGCGCATCTGATACCCAAAAACAGATAAAGTGCCGGTTCCGGTTCTATCCGTTTTTTCCACACCTTCATTTAAAATATGCTCTAATAATTGTAAATAGGTTTTCATTCTTTATTCCGCCTTAAACACCACAAGCCCACTAATAACATCGGTATAGATAACAATTGTCCCATCGTTAGCCAATTAAAGCCAATAAATCCGAGCTGAGCATCAGGCTCCCGGAAACATTCTGCCAGCAAACGGCAGATAGCATAGCCCACTAAAAACATCGCTGATACCCGTCCAACTGGCCGTGGCTTCGATGCATACCACCAAATAAAAATAAACAAGGCCAGCCCTTCCAAGCCAAATTCATAAAGCTGGGAGGGGTGACGAGGTTGACCATCGGAGTTTGGAAAGACCATAGCCCAAGGAACATCCGTCACACGCCCCCACAATTCGCCATTTATAAAATTACCAATACGACCGGCCCCAAGCCCTAAAGGGACAAGAGGTGCTAGGAAGTCAGTAACCTGTAAAAAAGGCTTCTTAACATTACGGGCAAAAAGCCACATTGCCAAGGTCACCCCAATTAAACCGCCGTGAAAGGACATTCCACCTTCCCAAAGTTTTATGACGATCCAGGGCTGTGTAAAAAATTGGTAGCTATTGTAAAACAACATATACCCCACCCGGCCGCCTATAATAACGCCTAAAGCACCATAAAAAATCAAATCACCAATCTGCTCAGCAGTCCAATCCAACTTATAATGTTTGGCACGCCAATGAGCTAAAGCCCAAGCACCCATAAAGCCCAGTAAATACATTAAACCGTACCAATGGACTTTTACTGGACCGATAGAAAAAACAACCGGATCAATTTGTGGAAATACAATCATTTGAGTCCTCAAAAAAAAATCCCTTAGGGTATAATTAAAAGTTCAGTTGCAGTTGCTAGCAGCAAAACAATAAAACAATATTTTAAATGCTTAACGGGCAAAATATAAGTTAATCTTGCCCCAAATGGCGCCAAAAAACTACTGGGAATCGCTACGCCAAGTACAGCCGGCCAATAAACAAAACCGCTGCTGTAAGCCGGCAAATTTGTCTGAAAACTGCCAATAATTATAAAAGCAATCGATCCAATCACCGCTACCGTTATTGTGCACAAAGCGGAGATCGGTGTAATTTTCTTCAAATCCAGGCCGCAATAATTGAGATAGGGGATTACTAAAGCCCCACCACCAATGCCAAGCAAACCAGACTGGCATCCTATAAAAAAACTCACCAGCCGGGTAATCCACGATCTGGGAAAGTTACGCACAGGAACCTGGCTTTGCTGCATATCAAAAATCATCTTTAGCGCAATGAACATTAAAAATAAAGCAAATAAAATTTTAAGGACGGCAGTTGGCAGTTTATCTGTCAGCATGGCCCCGCAAACTGTTCCCAATACAATTCCAGGCGCCAAACGTCTATAATGATCCCAGAAAATATTGCTTTTTTTATAATGAACACGAAGGGTCGATTGCGCTGTAAAAACCATGGCTGCCAAGGAAGTCCCAATTGCCATTGGCATAATTAATTCCTGAGAAATAGCTGTGTTTTTTTGAAAAAGAAAAATCAAAGCAGGGACAACGACAATGCCCCCACCCACTCCCATTAAGCCAGACACCAGCCCTGCGAAAATACCGGCTACAACATAGATAAGACTATCTGAAAATAAAGTGACTAAACTCACGACTTGCCAGCCCGTATTAGGCCGCCTAACCCTTCTTTTTCAAGTGTTTTCTGCAAATGCATTCTGATTTCAGCAGGATGTTCAAATTCCAGAACCTCCGCCAATACCTTACGGGCCAGGGCAAGGGATAGGTTCCGAATTACCCACTTAATTCGCGGTAAACTTGTCGAATTCATCGATAGTGTATCAAAACCCATAGCAAGTAAGAGAATTACAGCCAGGGGATCGCTAGCCATTTCACCGCAAATACTTACTTCAACGCCTGCCGCATGGCCGCCTTCAACCACTTTCATTAAGGTACGCAGCATGGCCGGATGAAGGGAATCATAAAGTCCGGCCACTCGCGCATTGTTTCTGTCCACAGCCAGTAAATATTGAGTTAAATCATTTGAACCGACCGAAAGAAAATCAACGCGCTTGGCCAATTCACGGGCAAGATAAACGGCAGCTGGTACTTCTATCATCACTCCCAATTTCGGTTTTTCAATAAGGCAGCCTTCTTCAAGCAATTCTTCAAAAGCTTGTTCAACCAAATAAATTGCTTCCTCAACTTCAGAAATATTAGTCACCATAGGCAACATAATGCGGAGATTGTCTAATTCCTCACTGGCCCGCATCATGGCGCGCACCTGCATCAAAAACACGTCAGGATGATCTAGCGTCACACGTATACCGCGCCAACCCAGATAGGGATTATCTTCAATTACAGGAAAATAGGGTAATATTTTATCACCACCAATATCCAGCGTGCGCATGGTCACCAGTCGCGGGGAAAAGGCTTTGAGAATCTGGCGATAAATAATATGTTGCTCATCTTCGGAAGGAAAACAATCACGACTCATGAAAGGGACTTCCGAGCGATATAAACCCACACCTTCAGCCCCAACACTCATGGATAAACCTGCATCAAGAGCGAGGCCAGTATTCACTTGTAAGGACACGCGATAATTATCCAGCGTCTCCGCAGGCTTTTCGCGCAAAGAAACCAGACTTTGGTTAAGTTCCAACTCCTCTTGCGCTAATTTTTTAAACTCAGACAGCACTTCTCTGCTTGGTGAGACATAGACATGGCCATAAAAACCATCCACTACAATGGCGCGCCTTGATAAATGTTCAACCTTTAGACCCCGAACACCCATCACCGTGGGAACGCCCAAGGCTCGCGCCAGGATTGCAACATGAGAATTGTTAGCACCTTTGGCCGACACTACAGCCGCCAATTGGCCTATCGGTACTTCAGCAAGGTCGGAAGCGGTTATTTCATCGCCAATGAGGATTGTACGTCGTGGGTACACTATTTCCTCACGCTGCGAACGCTGCAGCTCAGCCAGGACTCGCCTGCCTAAATCACGAAAATCACTGGCGCGCTCGCGCAGGTAATCATCTTCCATGTTTTCAAATTGCTGGATATGCTTTTTTATGACCGTGGCAAGCGCTGCCTGGGCAGAGATTTGTTCCTGGCGGATAACCTGCTCAACCTCTGCGCCCAAACTGTCTTTATCAAGGATACGAACATAAACATCAAACAAGGCATGCTCATCTTCGGCAATAGTTGATTTCATCCGCTTGCTAAGGCGCTGCATGTCTTCACGCGTCGCTTGCAATGCCTCATAAAAGACTTCAATTTCCTCTTCAATACCATCAATAGAATGGCGGGGTACTGCATCAATATCGGCTGCAGGATATACAACAACCGCTGTTCCAATTCCAATACCAGGCACGGAACCAACGCCGGTAAGGGCTGTAGGCGTTACAACTTCGTTTTTTTTGTTTCCCGCCGGCTGAGGTTGGGTTAACTGTGCTAATTCACCAGTTGCCTCAGCATGAGCAATAATACCGCCAAGCTGTGCTGCCAAGGTGATTAAAAAGGCTTCCTCGGCGTCATCAAAACAGCGTTTTTCGACTCGTTGGACCGCTAAAACGCCATAAAGTTTGCGATGCTGAATAATCGGCACACCTAAAAAGGCGTGCAAAGGCTCTTCGCAAAGTAAGGAATTATGATGAAAATCATGATGATTAGGGGCATCTTCGATATTAATGGGTTCTTCACGGCGGCCAACCAGGCCAATTATTCCGCTGTCTAAGCCAACTCGGACTCTGAATTCGGAAAGTTTGTTTAAACCATCGGTAGCAATCAATACATATTCGGCATGCTTATTATCAATTAGAAATACAGAAACAGCTTCAGCATCAATTGCTTTGCGCACACGCTGCACCAAGATGGTTAATGCTTCAGTTAAATGACTTGCCGTGGTGACATCCTGTACGATTCGTTTTAATATTTTTAGCATTTATCGACTATGATTACCTCGCTTACGTCGGGCGCCAAAAGGTGTGCGGCGCTTCTTTAGCAAATTTTCTAGTTCTTTTAAAGCCTGAGTGTAAACCTGTCTTTTAAAGAAAATAACCTGCTCCTGCGGTTCTGAATAATCTATCCAGCGCCAGCTATCAAATTCCGGCGAATCACTTAAATCGAGACGCACCTTCTGCTCAGAAGAGACTAATTTAAGCAAATACCATTTTTGTTTTTGGCCAATAACCAAAGGTATGCTGCCATGTCGGAGGTATTGTTTGGGAAGGCGATATTTTAGCCAGCGTTTAGTAGAGCCTAAAACCTCTACATCGTCTTTATCAAGCCCTACTTCTTCACGCAACTCCCGATACATCGCTTCCAACGATGATTCGCCCGTGGCCAGGCCACCCTGAGGAAATTGCCAGGCATCATGACCATGGCGCCTACCCCAAAAAACTCGACCGGATGAATTAGCCAAAATAATGCCAACATTCAACCGGTACCCGGCTCGATCAATAACCATTTGACACTGCTTACAATAAACCTTAATGCATTGATTTTTCCACAAACTACAAGAGCTTGGCAAATAAATCTGCGCATTCCAGCTCTTTATCCACAACTATTTTCAGATAATAGACTATTGAAGCATAATTTAGAGGAAAAAGAGAGGTATACTTTTGGAACAACAGTTAAGGACTTGTAGTTCAGAACGGTTGCCTAATCCGTTCGCGGTGAGGAGAAGCGAGAGCGACGTCTCAAACCGTTTGCCCCAATACAGTTTTAGGACTTGCAGTTCAGAACGGTTGCCTAATCCGTTCGCGGTGAGGAGAAGCGAGAGCGACGTCTCGAACCGTCTGCCTCAATCTTGTTGAAATGAGGGATTCATGTCCAAAACTGAAGCGACACTTGAGAAAGAAGAATGATTAGATGAAAAAACAAATTTTAATTATTAATACTGGCGGTACTATCTCAGCGATTAAAAGCAAGCGCGGTTATGAGCCTGCTTTAGGCTATGTTGAATCAGCCTTAGCACAAATACCAGCCTTAAAGCATGAAGAAATGCCAGCCTACCACATCAAGGAATACCAACCCTTACTGGATTCATCGAATATGACCGTCTGCGATTGGAATCGGATTGCCAAAGATATTGCCGATGAATATCATAATTTTGATGGTTTTGTTGTGTTTCATGGCACAGATACCATGGCTTATACGGCCTCTGCCTTATCTTTTATGTTGGAAAACCTTGCAAAACCCGTCATTGTAACTGGTTCTCAAATTCCTTTATCCGAGGTTCGAAATGATGCAGTTGATAATGTGATTACTTCCTTATGGCTCTGCGCTCATCAACCACTTAATGAAGTATGCATCTACTTTAATCAAAAATTATTACGCGGCAATCGTGCTCAAAAAATTTCCACCCAACGTTTTGATGCCTTTGACTCGCCTAATTTTCCACATTTAGCCGATATTGGAATTAGTATAGAACTCCAGAAAGATCTTATTTTAACAAGGCCCGAGAGAGTCTTTAGTCTACAAACGATTAGCCCACAGTTTATTGCTAACTTTCGCCTTTTCCCAGGTTTTACTACTAAGGTTTTAGACTTTATTCTGCAAGAACCCTTGCGCGGGCTCATTCTTGAAACCTATGGAGCCGGCAATGCTCAAAACAATGATCCTCAATTTTTAAAATTATTAAAAGAGGCTTGCAAAAGAGGTGTAGTCATAGTTAATTGCAGCCAATGCCAACAAGGCCGTGTTGAAATGAGCCAATATGCCACTGGCCATACCTTGAAATTAGCTGGTTTAATCAGTGGTCAGGACATGACGCCGGAAGCAGCTCATTGCAAGTTACTTTATTTATTCAGCAAAAATTTGAACACTCAGCAAGTTAAATCTCTGATGGAAAAAAATTTATGCGGAGAACTTGGCTGAAAACCTACTTTTTTTGCTGCAATTTTTCTATTATAAATATGGTATCAACCTTGGAAAAAAATTTATGTCTTTGCAAATAGTTATTTTAGCCGCCGGTCAAGGCAAACGGATGTATTCTGATACCCCAAAAGTTTTACACAAGCTCGCTGGAAAAGCGATGCTGGAGCAGGTTATAGAGACTGCACAGCAATTAAATCCCGAGGCTATCCATGTTATTTATGGCCACGGAGGTGAACGAATAAAAGCAGCGCTGCCGGATTTACCTTTAAACTGGATTGAACAAAAGGAACAATTGGGTACGGGCCATGCCCTAATGCAGGCCCTGGCTCACCTTCAACAAGCTTCAAAAGTGCTTGTACTCTCAGCAGATGTTCCTTTGATTCAAGCGAATACGCTACAAACCCTTATTGATATCTCCAACCGAGATAAGGCCGCCTTAACCTTGTTACTCGCAACTTTGGACAATCCCACTGGACTTGGGCGGATAATACGTAATGAAAATGGTAAAATATGCGCAATTATTGAAGAAAAAGATGCGACAGCAGAGCAAAAACAAATCAAAGAAATCTACAGCGGCATTTGCTGTGTCTCGGTCAGCAATTTAGCTAGCTGGTTACCCAGGATAAGTAATTCCAATGCCCAAGGTGAGTATTATTTAACCGAAATTATTTCAAAGGCTGCTGAGGAACAATTAGAGATAGCCTCAATGCAAGCCTCTGATTTCATTGAAATACAAGGCGTTAATAATCGTCTACAATTGCAACAACTAGAACGCATCTGGCAAAAGCGAAATGCAGAAAAGATAATGCTCTCTGGCGTCACAATCGCTGATGCCAACCGTATTGATATACGCGGCGAATTCACTTGCGATCAAGATGTATTTATCGATATCAATGCAATATTTATAGGTAGGGTTAGTCTGGGTAAAGGAACGCGCATAGGCCCGAACTGCCTGTTAACTAATGTAACAATCGGTGAAAATTGCGAAATTTTTGCCAATTCTGTTCTTGAGGATTGTGTTATTGCTAATCACTGCCAGATTGGCCCTTTTGCGCGTTTAAGACCGGGCACAAAGCTCGCGGCTCAATGCAAAATCGGCAATTTTGTTGAAACAAAAAATGCCTGTTTTGATGAAGGCAGCAAAGCCAGCCATCTAAGTTATTTAGGTGATGTAACTTTAGGAAAACAAGTGAATATCGGCGCCGGCACCATCACCTGCAATTATGATGGAGCAAACAAGCATCAAACCATTATTGAAGATGGTGTCTTTATCGGTTCTGACACGCAGTTAGTAGCGCCAGTAACTATTGGTGCTAACGCAACTATCGGCGCAGGATCTACTATTCGAAAAAATGTAACTGCTGGAGAACTTACCTTAAGTGAAAACAAACAAAAAACGGTATTCGGCTGGAAAAGGCCGGTGAAAAAAGAGGAAGGATTAGAATAATATAATCTACCATTGCCTTGATCCCTCAGGATCAGGACGCCTTGCTAGCCAAATCTGGCGCTATATAGCCTTCCATTTGATGTTTGCAAAGACTATAAAACCGAAGTACGAAAGGCAAAGTCACTACGACTGCTGTCATCTTAAAGATCCAGGAATTTAATACCAGATTAAAAATCTGGTCATAAGGGTAAACCCCAGAATATAAAAGACTGTAATTGACCAGGCAAAGCAGGGAGGTTGCGAAAATATTTGCAATCAGAATTCGAGCCCAGCGATTAAGGCCGAGACCTGTATATTTAAGATTCTCAAGCAGCATGGCATTGCTGACAAAGGTTACAAACAAAGCCAAGGTTCCAGCAGGAATTCGCCTTGGCAGGATGGAAGTGTAAAAAGGATTTAGATTAAAAAACTCAGGGGAGGGCAGTGCTACGGCCCCCAATAATAAAAAATCAAAGGTCAATTCAGCCAAAATGAGCACCAGAGCCAAGCGAAGATTCGCTCGGTAACCGTATAATTCCCCAATAAGAGTACTGGCTATAATTGTCAAAGGGAAGAAAAGTGCGCTTGCGCCGATAGTCAAGTTATCTGTAAATGAAATCAAACGGTATTCGCAGGCCAGACAAATCAACAAAATAGTGACAGAAAAACTGACTAAATAATGATACAAAGGAATCGATAAATAAACAGGAAAAACGGCGGACTTCCGCCGGACTCTAACAGGATTAATCAGCAAATGATAGCTTAGATACACAACCCCTACCAGCAATAAAATACCCCCATTTACCATCAGCGAATCAATATAAATACGATTGAAATTATAAACATAGGGATCCAAAAACAGGAGCATGAAATCGATACTAAAAAAGAAAAATCCCCCACTGAGAGCAAGCAGAAGTCGCTTTTTTGGTGAGACAAGGATTTCACTGTTTTTGGCACAGCATAGCAAATGAGGAAGATAGAAACTCAAGCCGAAAGCGATAGTCGCTGCAAAAAATTTTCTGGGGATATCTTCAAAAACAATTTGATAAGCCGGATTTTCATAGATATTTTCAGCCGAAGGTAGATTCACTAAAAGATAAATTCCTATTGAAAACAGATATAAAGCAAGAAGAGATTGATTAAGAATATGACGCTGTTGAACAACGTTACATTCCTTTAAGACCAGTAGATAGAAAATAGCCACTAGAGGACAGAGAAGGCTACTTGCAGTGAAGATCATCCCTTGCGCTGCAATAATTTTAAAGGAGACATTGATCAATAAGATAAGGCAAGTCATCATACTAACAGTGAGCGGTAAATAGCTGCGTTTTGGTAATACCGTTAAAAAGGAAGTCATATCCCGTGGTTGCCTAATTTTTAACCAAGTCTATTCTTGGCAAAGAAATGTTCAGGAATATAACATTATAAACTTTCTTTTGGCAAATATTGATGAACAGCTTGTGTTTTTAGGGTGGACTAACTGTAAAGAGATCCCCGTCACTCAACACCAGGTCCAGACGTCTTATCTCCATACTCACAGATATCACGTATCAAACACTGCGGGCATTTTGGTTTGCGGGCAACGCAGACATAGCGACCATGTAAGATGAGCCAATGATGTGCATCTTGTTGAAATTCCTGGTCAATATTTTTCTCTAAAGCAAGTTCTACCGCCAGAGGGGTAGCGCCTTTGGCGATGCCAGTACGGTTGGCTACACGGAAAATATGAGTATCAACTGCCATGGTTGGGTGGCCAAAGGCTGTATTCAAAATAACATTTGCAGTTTTACGCCCCACTCCTGGCAAGGCTTGCAGGGCTTCACGATTGTCAGGTACTCTTCCTTGATAGTGTTCTACGAGTAGTTGACAGGTTTTGATCAGATTTTTTGCTTTACTATTATATAGTCCAATTGTTTTTATATAGTCTTTTAATTTCTCTTCGCCTAAGGCTAATATGGCTTCTGGCGTATTAGCAATTGGGAACAGTTTAGTCATAGCTTTATTGACGCTAACGTCAGTGGCTTGCGCGGATAAAACCACAGCAACTAATAATTCAAAGTCTGAGTTATAATTCAACTCTGTCGTTGGTTGTGGATTTTGCCTGCGAAAGCGTTCAAAAATAGCACGTATTTTTTTATTATTCATAATTAGAACTCTGATTTTATGAGAGGAAATGCCGACTATAGAATCTTCTTCATCTTGACTCTGTCCAGGGCCTTCTGGATGTAGTCTTGTTTTGCTTTTAAATCCTGCAAAGCATCGTTTGTTTTTAGGGCCAGTCTGCGTTTTTCACGATAAAGCTGCTGTTTATTCTGTTCTTCGCCAATTAAGCGGGCTTGACGTGCATTAAAGCGTTGTCTGGAAAGTGCTTTATCGTATTCAAATTCAGGAATTGCTTTAAGCTCAATACAATCCACGGGACAAGGCTCTACACAAAGGCCGCAACCCGTACATTCCGTATTAATAATAGAATGCATCCCTTTGGCGCTGCCAATGATGGCATCGACTGGACATGCTTGAATACATTTCGTACAACCAATGCATTCTGCCTCGCGAATTATCGCCAAAGCCGGAGGACGAGTATTGACGCTGGCAGCTGGCAAAAAAGGGGCGGCATCAATCATTAATAATTCAGCAAGAGCTTTGACAGTGACAACACCGCCAGGTGGGCAGCGGTCAATAGGTGCAGCGCCCTGCGCCAAGGCTTCAGCATAGGGTAGACATCCGGCATAGCCACATTCGCCACATTGGGTCTGCGGCAAGAGGGCATCGATCGCTTTGACAGATATCATTATTTAACTTTCATCCCAGGCGCTGCCCCGGCATCAGGTTGCAGTAGATATATGCCTTTACCATCTCCAGCTGCCAATACCATACCTTCTGACACGCCAAAACGCATAGTACGAGGTGCTAAATTGGCGACCATAAGTGTCAGCCGTCCTACTAATTCCGCAGGTTCATAAGCTGCTTTGATTCCCGCAAAAACCTGTCTTTGTTCCTCACCCAGATCAAGTTGCAAACGCAATAATTTATCTGCACCTTCAACGGGTTCAGCGGCAATAATACGGGCTATGCGCAGATCAACTTTTGAAAAATCATCAATACTGATTCTGTCGTCCTCAACGACAGGGCCTTTTTTATCTTCGACGTTTGTCACTAGAGACTCCTTGGTTTGCAATAATAGGGCATCAATTTTTTCACGCTCAACCCGCACCATCAGTGGTGTAAAAGTATTAATCCGGTGATTGAGCAAAGGTTTGTCAACGCTATCCCAAACCAGCGGCGGGCAATTTAAAAATTGCTCAGCCGCTTCAGACATCATAGGCAATACCGGCTTTAAGTAGGTTATCAGTATGCGAAAGAGGTTTAAGCCCATCGTAGAGATTGCCTGAACGTCGCCAAGTCTTGACTCATCTTTAACCAACACCCAGGGTTTTTTATCATCGATATACTGATTAACTCGATCAGCACAATCCATAATTTGTCGGATGGCGCGAGCATAATCACGCTGGACAAAGGCATCAATAACTTCCTGACGTAAAGCCAGCAAATCCTGGTAAAGCGCAGGCTCTGCTAATTCTGATGCTAGTTCATTGGCAAAGCGTTTATTTATAAACCCTGCGCAACGACTGGCAATATTAACAATTTTACCCACCAGATCAGAATTGACTCTATTGATAAAATCGTCGAAATTTAAATCCAAATCGTCCACTCGACCATTCAATTTTGCCGCATAGTAATAACGTAAATACTCTGGATGCAAATGTTGCAGATAGGTACGCGCCTCGATAAAGGTTCCGCGTGATTTAGACATTTTCTGGTTATTTACAGTTAGAAATCCATGGGTAAACACTGCTGTAGGTAACCGATAGCCACTACCTGCCAGTATTGCCGGCCAAAATAAGGCATGGAAATAAACAATGTCTTTACCCACGAAATGATAGAGTTCTGTAGTCGAGTCCTTGTCCCAGAATTCAGCGAACGAAAGTCCCTTTTCATCACAATATTTTTTGAAGCTGGCCATGTATCCTATTGGCGCATCGAGCCAGACATAAAAATACTTGTCTTTGGTGCCCGGAATTTGAAAACCAAAATAGGGAGCATCACGCGAAATATCCCATTGTTTAAGGCCGGCTGCAAACCATTCATCTAATTTATTAGCTACCTCTGTTTGCAAATGACCCTTGCGCGTCCACTCTTTTAAAAGCGATTCATAACGTGGTAAATCAAAAAAGTAATGTTCGGAATCTTTTTCAACAGGTTTTGCTCCGGAAATGACTGATACAGGATCCAGCAAATCAGTTGGCGCATAGGTAGCCCCGCAGGATTCACAGTTATCACCGTATTGATCAGCGGTGTTGCATTTAGGGCAAGTCCCTTTCACATAGCGATCGGGTAAAAACATTTCCTTGATAGGATCAAAAGCCTGGCGAATCGTCCTTTTAACAATATCACCCGAGGCTTGCAGGCGCTCATAAATGTTTTCTGCTAAACGCTTATTTTCAGGGGAATGGGTTGTATGATAACTGTCATAGGCAATGGCAAAGGCAGCAAAATCCTGTTGATGACTTTGTTGCATCTGCGCAGTTAAAACTTCCGGACTAAGACCTAAGAGTTCGGCTTTAAGCATAATTGGCGTGCCGTGGGCGTCATCCCCACAAACAGAGATACACTCAATACCCAGCATCTTATGAGTACGTACCCAGATATCGGTTTGTACATGCTCAACTAAATGACCTAAATGCAAATGGCCATTGGCATAAGGCAGCGCCGAGGTAACCAACATTTTACGAACTTTAGTCATGAATCAGACCTGCCTGATAAAAGGACGGATTATAACGCATAGAATCAGGGAATGCTTCTTTTATAAAGATAAAGAAAAAGCCAGGTTCTAAATAAAAAAACGCGGCCAGGGCCGCGTTTAATAAATATTTTTTAAGATCGTTTTATCCCATGAAGGTGCTAGGATTCTCTCGAACTTCTGGTTCAATTACTCTTGTTTTAAACGGATTAGGATCTCTTCCTAGAAGTGGTGAGGGGTAATGTCGAGAATTATTATCTTTGTAAACCTCTGCAATAACAGGTTTATTAGCCCTGATAAAAGACTTCATTTCCTCTTTATGATAGGAACTTGTACCAGCGATAACACCAGCATCATATGAATCCCTGGCTACTTCTCGAACACCGTTTTCAACACGATCAATGAGCTGATCACGCTCAGGGTCTGGAAGATCCCTTGTAAACCACTTATCAACAGCTTCGTAAGCTTTATTGAGTAATTTAATTGTACCGATAACCAGACCACTTGCAGCAACGAACCCCACAAAAGCAAAGGTAGAGAGAACTGCAGCAGCTGCTGGTATAGAAAGCGAGCTGAGGAAAGCTAATGGAGCTATGGTACCAATACTAAGCGGTAATGTTATGGTTGCAGCGGCAGCAGCAGCAATAAAACCAGGCCATGCAAATACTAATAAGGCAATCGCTGCAGCAAAAACTAGTAAACCTAAGATTACAACAGCAACTGACACCCAATGTTTGTTTAAGAAATTACCAATTGGCTTAGTAACCGCTGATATTGCTTCTCCTACTGCTATTCTAAATTCTTGAAACGTCATATATTTTACTCCTAAGTTAAAATCGTGGCGATCATAACAATTGTTCTTGAGATTGTGAATCAAAAATGAGCAGGATGTTGTAACATAAGTGTAAAGTGTATGTTTTTGAACAGAATTTAGAGTAAAGATATCGTTATATTAATAAACAAACTAGATATAAATTGTTGGATCTGATATTCCAGCACCCACAAAGCCTAATTTTCGAAAAGAACAAGAGTCACAATGGCCGCAGGCTTTACCATCTTCCGTCGCCTGATAACAAGAGAGTGTCAGGGCATAATCAACCCCTAAGTTAACGCCCTTTAATATAGTTTCCGCTTTGGATAGATTCAGCAAAGGAGAATGAAGTGTAAAGAATGACCCTTCGACGCCGGCTTTGGTTGCCACGTTGGCCAAATTCTGAAATGCGGCTATAAATTCAGGTCGGCAGTCTGGATAATGTGAATAATCAATTGCACTCACGCCGATAAAAATATCGTTTGCACCTATGGTTTCGGCATAACCTAAGGCAATTGCCAGGAAAATGGTATTGCGGGCAGGCACATAAGTTATCGGTATTTCTTTGCTTTCATTATGATACGGCACCTGAATGGATTTGTCGGTCAATGCTGACCCACCAAATTGACCAATATCTAAATTCACAACCCGATGATCCGCAACAGAAAAATGCTTGGCAATGCGTACTGCTGCTTCCAGTTCAATTGAATGGCGCTGAC
Organism: Tatlockia sp.; assembly: GCA_013812775.1. Taxonomy (GTDB): domain Bacteria; phylum Pseudomonadota; class Gammaproteobacteria; order Legionellales; family Legionellaceae; genus Tatlockia. The sequence continues at coordinate 19,418 of JACCSX010000194.1, forward strand.
CATAGGCAAAGCTAAGGGCGTAACAACTAAAACCATCTGCTTCTGCCATAGCTAAACAAGTAGTGGAATCCAAACCACCGGATAAGAGGATAACTGCTTTTTTCATCTAATCTCGCTAAAATTTTTGCGCTGATTATGCCACATCTGTTCGGCCGAAAGCTAAGTCGACATTGAACAAATCTTTTAAAAAAAAGTTGAACAGAATGAGAAAGCGACTTGCCAGGACATGCTTGCGATTAACCGAAGAGGTGAAGATAGTAAATTTAACTTGAAATAAGGTATCAACACTGTAAATTTTCCG
>JACCSX010000199.1 GCA_013812775.1 Tatlockia sp.
GAACTACTAAGTTTAACATCATTTAAACCTTATTGTACACCTTTTTAAACAAAATTTTCTGTGCAAAGCTAGATTTTAATTTTAATCTATTGCCTAATTCGCTGAGGAGGGTACTAAACATCCAAAAGCAGGAGTGAAGGAGGATTAGCAATTATCATTTCCTTTTGTAAGCGGGTTAACTTTTTAATCCTATTCTCTATTTGCATCGCCATTGCCTTACCTCCCATAATTTTCCAGGATTGAGCAATGCAAACTGGCTTAAAACTGCGAGTGTACTTACATTTTCCTGTTCCATTCACATGAGAAGCATAGCGTTTAGCTAGATCATTGGTGTAACCGGTATAATAAGAATTATTTTTACAAAGCAAAATATAAACCCAATACTCTTGCTCTTCCATATCTCCCCTTTTGAGCTAAGCCGTCAAAAAAATCACTAAAAATTCCAAAAGTTCGATTGGGTATTTAGGTGTTCTCGATCTTGAAAATCCTAGTTCCCGTAAAGACCCCGCTTTCCGTTTTAAAAGCCAAAGTCTGCGAATCAAGATAATTATTAACCACATGGACGATCAAATAAACAAAAGGGGTCATCAAAAAAGATAAAATAATTTTAATCAATATTGAACCCATTAATAAATTAAGCTTCTGATTAGAATTGAAAAAAACAATATTAACAAAGAGGATTGAATCAATGGACTGTCCTAAATAGGTTGAAAGATTTGACCTAATCCACAGTTTCTTTCCTTTTGTCATTTCTTTTAATTTTTGATAAACAACAATATCCAGAATTTGTGAGCTGGCAAAGGCTACAACGCTGGCTAAGACAACATTAAAACCTGTTGATAAAATCAATTGATATTCTGTTTGTAAAAGCCACAAGGTCGATTGTGGAGCAATGATTGAAAGTTTAATAATCAAGGCAAGCAAGATCTGAGAACCTAAACCAAGCCACATAGCTTGTCTTGCAGCTTGCTTACCCCATAACTCACAAATACAGTCAACAATGGGATAAGTTAATATGGAAAATACAATATTGGAAAAGGGAAAATTAATTCCAAAATTAACAATTTTCGGCGCAGTTATTAAAGATCCGGCAAGCCCACAGATGACCAAGCTGGTTAGAAAAATATAAGCACGAATTTCTTTTTTATAGTCTAAGGTGGGTTGCATACCATTAACTCTAACTGTTTTCTGTTTTTCGAATCGAATTAATTTCACGATTTAAGGTGTAGCTTAATACCGTACGAATCAAAACGATGCTAGCAACCATACCGATAGAATAGTAATCGGGCGCAGTCGTTGTCCCAATTAAGTCGGCGGCTATAATAAACTCTAACCCCAAAGTAATAATGAGGCCGAGGTTTAATCGGATTTTATTAATATCATGTTTTTGAGTATTAAAATCATCAAGTGCGTATTTGAAATAGCGGAATAAGGCCATGATGACACCAATCAAAATAACCAGCACGCCGCAAAAAGAAATAGCACGTTGAATAATTGATAAAATTGAATGAAAATTTAGTACGTCCATCCTATGAAGTTCTTCATCGATGATTTATCTTATAAGGTTAACGCAGAATTTAGATAATTGAAATTGATATTTCCTCTTAGTACTTTATATTGATCTAAGCTGAGATAGACTCTACAATCCCGCCTCATCAAAGAATAGAGAAATAAAATGAACTTAGACAGTGAAAAAACTCAAACTATAACGGCTGAGGATTACTCCAAAGCAATGAATTTTATAGCACAGAATTTGTTGTCCTCTTTAGTCCAATCAGTAGAAAAATTACCTTCAGAGCTCTCTAGTCGTAAAGTAATTGCACAGGCTTTGTCAGCATTTTTAGCTAACGTCATTTACAAACAATATCCAAAGGATGCAAATTCATGCCAACAAATGCTAGATGAGCTTAGCAAACTAGTCCAGATGCAAATAGATCAAATGTTTGATCCTGCTCAATCAAATTAAGTTCATCTCTAGTCTTGATTCGACAGCATCAAGGCTACCTCTTTTTAAGCCCTTGGGTGCAACTCGACAAGAAATCACAGGATAATTATCCCGAGCAACAGCGAGGGATATCCTAATGACAAAGACTGAGGCTCAGTACTTGAGATCCTTCGCTGCGCTCAGGATGGACGGGGTGGTAAGAAAAATTGTCCTGTACAAAGGTATTTTTAAACTGTATTTAATCGTCCTAATATTTCCTTAAGAATTTTTTTTTATAATCAGGCCAAATAGAAAAACAATTAATCTTTAGGGCCTCAGATGCAAGAGAAACGCACCGTTATTTCATCTTCCAATTCAAAGATACTTTCAATCATTGAAGATTTGTATTACTCCAATTCTGTCGTAAAAAAAGACCAATTAGATGAAGTTCTTTTATCTCTTCGAAATTGGTCGACAGAAAAAGCAATTGAATTGCAATATGCTTCTCCGGAAGAAAAAGAAAACTATCAGATTTACCTTTTGGCTGAAATAGAAGCCACTATAAAAATATATTTATATTTCACTAAAAATTTGCCAGATTTTGACGTAAATGTAATCGAAAAAATATGTAATTCTGTATATTTATCTATTCTTCAACTTATGGATGAAGAATTAATTGGCATTATGTCAAAGGCACCAATGATGCCCTCCACAACACCCTGGACTTTCCTATTATAGAAGAGGATTTCAAAACTCAAGTATATATGAACCATGCTTTTCAAAACGGCGGTTTTACGGGGATTGACCAGTTAGGTTGGCCAGATTATCCGAAATCTGAATTGGATTTACATTTCCTAGACAAACATTTTGACTGGAAAATATCAGAGATAGATGATCGGGTTTGGGAAAAAGGACAATGGAATGTGGTACAGATTGTTCGAGCCAAAGACACCAAGAAAGAACTCTTTAGTTTTGATTATATATACGAGAATTCCCTGCCGAAATATGTTGATGTTGTATTTAAATACGCACCATTTCCACATAAAACCTTTAAGCTTTTTTTAGAAACCTTATCTGACAGTAAAGTACAATTTACAGACAATGGCGGAGGTTGGATTCGTTTGGAAGATATTAGTTCGAAAGAAAAATTAGCTTTAGCCTCTGAAGTTTTGTTTCGTTTTGCTGGAATGAATAAAGAAGTTGTAGCAAAACTTGATTCTATTATTGGATGTGTTAATCCAACAAATGAATGGAATGAATTAATTGATATTAAAGAATATGACAACGCAATTGAGAAAGCTGCTAAAGGAGAAGAAGCAGGCTTTAAAAATTGCTTGTGGAATTTAGCTGAAACCTTTCAAAAAAAATCTCTCTTTGACAAGGCTTTTTTAGCTTTAAATTCCATCGATAAAAAAAATTCATTGTATAAAGATGCCAAACTTAAATGTTTTCATATTATTGAACAAATATTATTCGCTGGTAATTTATCAGAGGAAGAGATAATTGAGTATAAAGAGAGTCAATTCATCTTATTATCGGAGATATGTCTGATTGATAAGTCGGATTCTCAGTATGAAAAATTTAAAGATTCTCTTTATTCTGAAATCAGCGGTGACAGTGGAAACGGGATTTACGGGACTATTTCTAAAGTCTCACCCAATATAGATTGCTTAATTACTTTAGCTCGTGAAAAACGCCATATCAAACAACTCTATAAAGTACTTGAAAATGAAAATAAGGCGCTCAAAGAAGAAATCGAGAGACTTAAGTCAACAAATAATACAGCTACAGTGGCTCCTCAGACCTTTTTTGCAACAGTTAATAATACAACTTCTACAACCAGCACCACCAGTAAAATCAGTACGTTGTTCCCTTAATGATGTACAAGGCAAATCGCCGCTAGAAACGAGAAGGGTTTTGAAATGGCTATGAGGGCAACTCAGCCGTTATTAAATTATTAATCAAAAAGTATAATTAATGGTTTTGATTTAAAACCCACATTGTATAAAATTATAAGGCGATACCTCGGCCCAAGGGGATTCCAAACCATGACAAACGGCAATCTGTCAGAATTCAGGTCGTTCTTTGGATTCGAGAGTATTCATTTAACTGTGTCAGCCGCTGATTTACCTCAACTCTAAATCCAATCTTCCATCAAAGAATATTTGGAGTTGCGAAGCGATAAGTGCCCAATTATGCATAGGTTGATTCCATTTTTC
>JACCSX010000203.1 GCA_013812775.1 Tatlockia sp.
TAACTACGATTAAAAGCATCAGTGCATTTTTCTTTAAATATCGTAAATAAACTCATCACGTCTTTCCTTGCTAAATTAGAGTTTTAATTATACTTTTAAAATCTTAAGGTTAAATTAAATCAAAAAATATAAATCAGTAAAGCAGTAAAATATTTACAACTCTACTGTGAAAGTGTTATTAGGATAGAGAGAGTGTGAATTTTAAACTAGGAGCGACTATGAAACTGGAACGTACTGGAAAAGCTGAATGGAAAGGTGGTTTAAAGGATGGGAAAGGGACAGTTTCTACAGAAAGCGCTGTTCTTAATCATGCACCATATTCCTTTGCAACTCGTTTTGAAAATGGACCGGGAACCAATCCTGAAGAATTGATTGCGGCAGCACATGCCGGCTGTTTTACAATGGCATTTTCCGCTCAACTTGAACAGGCAGGTTTCAAGGCTGAAAGCATTGAAACTACAGCAGCATTAAGTTTAGAAAAATCAGCTGATGGGTTTTCCATTCCTTCTATTCATTTACAAATGACAGCCAGAATCCCAAACGCCTCAGAGGATGACTTTAACAAAGCTGCACAAGCAGCCAAGGAAAACTGTCCGGTTTCAAAACTAATGAAGGCAACAATTACAATGGATGCCAGATTAGAAAAAAACTGAGCTGGTATTTTTTAGAGAGGCAGGTAGTGCAATATTTAATAGATGCACGAATGAGTTGCAACTAACCTGTGTAAAAATTAGTTCTCAAAATAGTGAAGGAAAGTGGGAATCAAATATGCTGCCAATTTAAACAAAGGTTCGTATATTTTGCTTCAACAATTTCGAGGCAAAGCTTAAGAGAAGATGATCATAAAATTTATAATAAATTTTAGGGTATTTATTCTTAAGCTTGTGCAGATTTTCTCTGCTCCAGGTACAAAAATTTACGGTTTTAATGGCTTTGATACTCGCTATACTTGTTCTATAGGTTAGAAAACTTATTTCGCCAATAATATTATTTTTTACCAATTCTGTTATATGGTTAGAAACCATTAAAACCTCAGCACAACCATTGATAATCAGTGAAACATCGGCGACGTTTTTTTCTTTAATTATATAGTCATTAGTCTTAGACCGGCATTCGGTATAGCTGATTAAGATTATAAATTCCCGAGTTGAGAAATCTTGAAATTCTTGTTGATATGCATTTTTGAATTTATTCGGAATTGCAGCAGGAATTTTAACGTAAAAAAGCCGAAAAATATGAATTATATTAATAAGAAATATCAATATTGCAAAAATGAAGGTTGGAAGCATAGCGGGTTCGTTTAAACCAAACATGAGTGCTGCTATCATGAAACCGATTTGCGAGACACAGACTAATCCTCTTAAAAGTATCATCGATGACATCAGATAGCTAAGCAGTAAAATAAACTGAGATATAAGAAATATGAAAGTAATATCCATCTGAGATTCTCTCCCTATTAATTATGGACCATTTTTGGATGGTTTTCTCGGAAAAGTTTGATTGCACTTAGCGATCAATAAATCAATAACTTAAAAGCTGGACTTTCTGAAGGTCACTCTGGCATTAATTCATTAAGCGCGTAGTTTACGGATAATGTAATGTTTTAAGGAACCTTTTTCGGTTTGTGCTTTATTGGGAAAAGTAAGTTCTCGGTTTAGATTTCACTATTTATAGTAATTAAACCTGCCTCTGCTCCAAACAGCTAACTATATTCCGTTCAAAGTTGGCTTTAGCCTTTAGTTAAGGGTTCGAAAATAGTTAATTAATCTTGCAGGGAGCACAACTAAAAAGGTAAAGATCAAAATCCATACAAAAGATAAGTCCAATAGCCGAGTCCCGTGTACGCATAAAAGTTATATTTCATCCGCAGTTCTATCAAGATTGAATGTAGAGCCATTAAAATAACGCGAGGTTAGCACAGGTTTTTAGCACAGAGCACAAAAGGTCACTAGCCATTCGAATGTGAAATTTCTGTATCCTCGTACTCTACTTTCCTTTCTTCAGAGTACAAATAAGTGTCTTGTTGAGCAAAAAATCCTAGATCTCTAATGGTTGATCCTTTTTTTGTCAAATCAAAACCTGAAGGCATAGCTTGGGAAGGAATACACTCAAAAATTATATCTTCTAGCTTATTATAAAAATTGTAATTGGATCTTAAATAAGCACAAACTTTTGGCCATTCTTTTATCATGATTGGTAAATTAAGGCTTCTAAAACGTGTGATATTAATTGCGCGATTGTGTTGATAAAAAACGTAATCTCTATGATTTTGAATAATCGAATTAGGATCAAAAAACATGCTATATCCTTGCCTGGCTTCTTCTGAAATATCTAGAACGGGGTCTTGAGTTATTTTCTTTAATGAATAGAGTGTGGGTAGTTTTCTTTTTAAATTTGTTGATAAATAAAAAGGCAATACATTCATGGAAACACAACGTTCAAACGTATTATCCCCAGTGACAGCAGCTAGCTTAGCAAGTTGATAAACTGCTACAAAGGACGGATCTGTTATTCTATACCCGGTAACAATCCTGACAACTAAAGAAGCATCAGAATTAAAATTGAGAATGAATGGTTCATCTGAAGTTGGTTGGACGATTTCCATTTGCTTAATAAATCCTGTCTTAAATAGTTTTTGTAAGTATGTGGATTTTTCAGGCAACAGAATTGAATTATCATAGGGAGATTTTTCTTGGTCAAAAAAATCAATAAAATTAGAACCGGAATGAACAATGAGAATATCCTTATTTAAAGGATAGGATTTATTAACTGCAAATATTCGAAGAAACTCTATGAAATCCCAATTTAAGTTAAAATAAGCTGGAATAATAACATTTTGATGGGTAAATTGCTTAAAATCCTTACAATTTGTAGATGTTAATGTTTTTGCTGCAAATTCCGGATCCTTTGCTTGAATAATTTCCCAGGAATTTATTGATTCTATCTGGGGTACGGTACAAATTTTTATACCTTGCTTCCCTGCGGATAGTCCAAGGGAGCGATTCAAACCATTTTCCTTTATTTCGTTTGGATCGGCTAATAATATCTCGTGTTCTCCTATGTATTTAAAGGGTATATTATTTTTAATATAGGGTTTGTAGGTACTTACTAAACAATCTTCATAAGAAATGACAAGCACTTGATCTGCTTCTCTAAGATGCTTTTGAACCTCTTCATCTAAGCTAAAACGCTCATGGTCCTCGGCATTACCGTAATAAAAAGGGATATCCAATGCTTTTAATTTTTTACCGATAAAGAGGTAATTTGATTCTTTTCCTCTTTCATGAAATAAAACAAAAGCGATTAATTTCACGTCGCAAAATTTGGGATTTGTACGAAGAGCATTTACGATATCTTCAAAATGTGAGTAATCGCCTACTCCATCAAAATTGATAGTATTAAAAATAATATAGGTGGACATAAAATTTCCTTTAATAACTATACTTAGCTACCTAACTTGCTCAAAACAGGGGACAGTAGCCTTAAAAGGGATAAATTTGAAATGGTAATTGTATATTTATTGGATTAAGTAGTCAATATGAGAGCAATTCAAGCTTCTTGTTAAACTCTAAATTTACTTCGCGGTCGATTAAATTTAGGTTAGATAATGGAAGAGGAAAGACCGAAGACTTTTCCAATTGAGGCAGGTTAGATAACAAAATCCACCGCAGGACGATGCAGCAACTGCCCCTATTATCCGAATGACCGATTCAACCAGTTATTGACACTCAATGGTGTATTATTATACAATAAGAGGTTAATAAATTCTAACCGGATAAAATCATGCCAAAAGTTGAACGACTTTTAACTAACTATGTAAAGAATAACGATAAAGTAATTGATACAACGCATGAGGTAACTGTTTATAATAAAAGCAGTAACAAAAAAAATTCTCCTCAAAAAAGAGATTATTTTTTTAAAAAAGCATCCGCCTCTGCTGCCAGCAAAGAAGCTTCGGCAGCAGCTTTTTACCGTTTGTTGGTCGGTAAGAGGGTACCTGACGTCAGTCTGGCCTATAATTCTCAAAAACAATGCGGCGGCACAATCTCAAAAGAAATTGCTGGATTTATAGCTGCAGCGAGTGTTAGACAAAAATACAGGAACTTTGACCCAAGCTCATGGGTGAAGTCTGGTTTAGCCAGAATTCTTGTTTCTTCAATGATTTTCGCTGAAGGAGATTTAACTGAAGGCAATTGGGGATTTAATAATAATGGCAATGTTGTAAGAATCGACTTTGGTCGTTCACTTGATTATGTAAGTCATCCTATTACAGAAAGGGACGTTCTTAATTTATTAGAATTGAAAGATTTTAACGCCAGCGCTTGGCCGAGAATTGTTTGGGTGGATAAAGACAATGAGGAATTTAAAGCGTTTGAACGTGAAAAATGGCATTACTTTTTAAAAGCAATTCTTCCAACCAAAGATTTATGGCTCAAAACTGCCTACCCATATAATAAGCATGCAGCTAATAATGATCATATTGAAAAACAAATTCGTCGCATACAAGACTTGAAAACTTTGTTAATCAATTTACCTCAATTTCAAGATTTCTTATTAACCAATCCAGATTCAATTGATCAGATTTGTGAAGAATTTTCGGAATATAATCAACAATTGAAAGCGGACTTAGAACAAACATTCTTGGTTGATATTAAAGAAATAAAAATAGAATATAAACAAATTATTGATGAGGTTAAAAAGAAAGTCGCGCCCCAAGAAGTAACAACAGTTCCAACTCATCAAACTAATAAGGACGATGAGGATGGGTTTAGAAGGGATTATCTACCCTCAAATTTTGCTATGGCAAGCTATTTTTTTGCGAAAAACACCTGTGAGCAAATAAACGAAGACTTAACAGATAATGTAGTAAATACAATCTAATGAAAAGCTGGTACCCAGAAGTAATTGATAATGTCCAATTGGTTTCAATGAGAAAATTTGAGAGTATTCATTTAACTGTGTCAGCGGCTGATTTACCTCAACTCTAAATCCAATCTTCCATCAAAGAATATTTGGAGTTGCGAAGCGATAAGTGCCCAATTATGCATAGGTTGATTCCATTTT
>JACCSX010000204.1 GCA_013812775.1 Tatlockia sp.
TAACTACGATTAAAAGCATCAGTGCATTTTTCTTTAAATATCGTAAATAAACTCATCACGTCTTTCCTTGCTAAATTAGAGTTTTAATTATACTTTTAAAATCTTAAGGTTAAATTAAATCAAAAAAAATAATGTGGTACCAAAGGGAATATGTCCCCTACTATTACCAAAAGGAAAATGTCCCCTTGTTCAAAAATTGATTATCTCACATGATTATTAAATAAACATTAAACGTGTTCTTAAAATGGTCTAAATTAATATTTACGGTACAGACGGAAGCGCCGATGATCGTGACATGATAGGGCGCTTTGCTATGCCCTCTTATTATCATGTCTTCAAATACTTTGGGGTTTAGGGCAAAGCCCTTCATGCAGTAGTTTTTAACCAGCTAGGATTGTAGGCACTCCAAGGGGTTTTACTTTTGTTTTGAGTTGCTATTTTACTTTTTTGAATAGAATCATATCCTGTTTTTTTATAATACTTTTTGGACTTAGAGGGCGCTTCAGGTTTAAACTCTAATAACCTATAACTTAGCTCATCATTTTTAAACCAAAATCTCATTGAATCATCTAAGTATATTTTAATGTTAATTTCTTCTTCAGGTTTTAGCATTTCCAGATGTACTTTTTCAACCTGATAATATTTATTTTTAAACCGTATTGTCCAATCATTCCTTAGTTTTCTTATATAACTCCAACATATAATTGAATCTATATCTTCTAATAATGGATATTCTTTATGAGAATTAGTGAGACTTCTCGGAGACTTAGCAAATTTAGAATTAATGGTATCTAAAAATTTATTTTCTAAATGATTATTAACCTGGTCAATGGTTTTTAAGGCATATAATGTAATCTCTTTAACTAATCTATCTTGGAATACCGCGTGCTTTCTTTCTACTCTCCCTTTAGCTTGGGCTGAATAAGCACGAATGATCTCAATGCCTAAAAGCCTGCATACCCTCTGAAATACACTAAATCCTTCGTTAGCGTCATCATCGTATTTATTCATCCATTGTTTGGAACCTACATACACACTTTTTAAATCAACATATACTGCCTTGGGTACCCCATATTTTATTATCCATTTCTTTAATACGGTAAGTAAAATTTTAGTTGTTTCTCCAGTATCCAATAAGGCCATAGTTAGTCCCGTAGCATCATCAACCATATTGAGAAGGCAATCTTTCCTATCGTCTGAAAACCAAGCATGAATAGAGCCATCAATTTGTAACAAATCACCAAAACACGCTCTTCTTTCCCTTCTTTCTCTATACACTTTATGCTTTCGTTTTCTACACCATAAGCCTTCATTTTTGAGCCATAATCTTAAGGTTTCTGCATTAATGGATATATTGTCGTCTTCTTCTAATTTTTCAGCGGCAAAAGTAGGACCAAAACCTAGGTATTTTTGTTGATATAAGCTAATTATTTCCTGCTTAAATTCTTTAGAAATGGCATTTTTAGGGCATTTACCACGATTTCCATGTAATAGTCCTTTATCTTTACTTAGTAAATATCTTTGCTTAATTCTTTTTGCTTGACGATAACTTACTTCCATCAAAATAGAAGCATCTTTTAGACCCATTTTCCCGCACATCACGCGCTCCAAAATGGCTTTGCGCTTTAACTCTTTATTGCTCATAATTAGCTTGTCCCCCGTTAACATCGCTCATCTCCTTTTGGCTAAGGTTGATGATAAGTTTAGGGGGACATTTTCAATTTGCTAAGCAGGGGTCATTTTCCCTTTGGTTCCACAAGTACTTCATTCATTCAGCCGTGATTTTATGCGCGAGGTTGCTTGACTATGAATTTGCGACACTCGCGATTCACAAACACCCAAGACTGCCCCAATTTCTTTTAGATTCAGGTCTTGTTCATAATATAAAGATAGTACTAAACGCTCATTTTTAGGTAATGATTCAATAATTTGCGATAGATGATTAGCCATATCATCGCGCAGGGCAGTGATGTGTGGCTCTGAGAATTCGCCGCCCTCCACTGTTAAAATATCATCACAAACGCCAAGATCATCAAAGCCATAGAGTTGACTGCCTACAGAATCCTTTAGAATTTCAAAATACTCAGTAAGACTCATATTAAGTTCGGCGGCAATTTCATGATCTTTAGCATCACGACCTAAACGGTTTTCGACTTTTTTGACGGCTACAGAAATTAATCGGGAATTACGGTAGACAGAACGTGGAACCCAATCATTACGTCGTACTTCATCTAACATATACCCTCGGATACGTATACCGGCATAGGTCTCAAATGAGGCGCCTTTGCTTGAATCATAGTGCCTGACCGCCTCAAGCAGCCCGAGCATCCCCGCCTGGATGAGATCATCGAGTTGTACTGAATAGGGCAAGCGTCCCAGCAGATGGTAGGCAATGCGTTTAACTAATAGCGCATGGGTTTTAACCAGCGTTTCCTGAGTCTGTTCACTAACTTTGCCGTAGGCAGCCAAAGCATCCACGACTTTCTCCTTCTTGTCGACAGCTATTTTTTATTTTATTTTCTTGCTACCAAACGCTCAAGAAAAAAGCTGGTATTTCCACCCAGTGATGGTTTGTAAGGCCAATCGTCTACAGTCTCAGCTATTTGCAAAAACATTTTAGAGGATTCCGATAAAGGATATGCAATGAGTACAGGTTCTTGTTTTTTTACGGCATCGTGAACATGCGCATCGAAAGGAATAAAACCTAAATACTCAAGACGCACATCTAAAAAGTGCTCAGCCACACGATATAACTTGTTAAAAAGCTCACGCCCTTCCCTACAATCTTTCACCATATTGGCCAAAACATGGAAGTGACTCCATTCATAGCGCCTCGACATTACTTTGATTAGAGCATAAGCATCAGTTAATGAAGTCGGCTCGTCACAAACTATGACAATCAACTCCTGCGATGAGCGGGCAAAACTCAAGACCGTATCAGAAATACCTGCGGCAGTATCAATGATCATATAATCAAGATCATCAGTAAATTCATTAAAGGCGTCAATGATCCCAGCATGTTCAGAAAGACTTAATTTAGTCATGAAATCCGTGCCTGATGATGCAGGTATAACCCTGATACCATTTGGTCCTTCCAGAATAATGTCTGTCAAATTACAAAGACCATTCACGACATGAGAAAGATTATATTTCGTGTGCAGACCAAGCATGATATCCACATTGGCCAGAGCTAAATCGGCGTCCAGCAGTAAAACACTTTTCTGAAGTTGCGCTAAAGCTACTGCCAAATTGACAGAAACATTGCTTTTGCCAACACCACCCTTTCCGGCAGTGACAGCGATAACTTTGACAGGTTTTGATTGAGATAAATTTATAAGTCCAGCGGCCTGGTCTGAGACGTCTCGTTTAGACTTCGACATAAAATCTCCCGGCATAGTTTATTAAAAAGGCACATTTTATTAAATTATGAGGCACAAACCATGCCAGAACTCGTTTTATCGCCAATTCCGCTAAAGTGCTTTCTTTCTATTCTCTACTGCGCGTCTTTTCACAGCGAGAGATCTCTGGATTTAACACTTATTGCAAGAGACCTCTGGGAAACTCACTTTGATATAGCAATAATTGTTCCAGTTGCAACTTGGTATATAAATTTGAGCCCTAGAGTAAAACATGCCAAACTTAGCTAAATTTGTTTAAATGACGCCTCATGCTCCCCAAAAACAAGCAATTTTCTAATTTCTCTAATGCAATCCAAAGTCACTCTGATTGTTTTCGACCTGATAATGAAGGTCAGATTAGGCAGCTTTTGACAAAGCCTGCCGAGAACGGATTTCTCGCACGAGGAAATGGCTCAAGCTATTCTGACTGCTGTCTTAATGGGCAAGGTGTAATTATCGATACAACTCGTTTAAATCATCTTCTTTCCTTTGATGAGGATTCTGGGCTTTTAATCTGTCAAGGGTCAGTCAGCTTTGCAGATCTTTTTTTAATCCACCCTCAGTTTATACCGCCGGTAATTCCCGGAACGTTACGGGCAACGGTTGCAGGGGGTATTGCCAATGACGTACATGGTAAAAATAATCATCAGCAAGGCAGTTTTGGTGAACATGTGCAATGGCTTGAATTGCAACTTGGAGAAAAATCATATCATTGCTCAAGAGAAAATTATGCTGAGCTTTACTACGCCACTATCGCTGGCCTGGGTTTAACAGGGCTAATCAAACGAGTAGCGCTTAAAATGCGCAGGGCCTCTCATTGTGTTGTCTCACACTCTGAAAAATTTTTTGGCTGGGAGGCTCTTTTAAAACGAATGCAGCAAAGTGGCTGTGCTTATGATTATCAGGTTGCCTGGCTTGATTTGCTTAATGAACCGCATGCCATAGCTAGTTTTGCCAATCATTGTGAAGCGGTGAAAATGAAACAGCAACATCAGCATACAGTACCTAAATTACCTCTTCGCCTTCTTAATACCTGGGTTATGAAGCAATTCAATCGTTTTTATTTTAAAGCTCATCCTGATAAGGAGCGAATTCTCCATTTGTCGCGGTTTAATAATCCGCTTGACTCAATCATGCACTGGAACCGTTTATATGGCAAAAAGGGTCTATTACAGTTTCAAGCCTTGTTTGCTCAGGATTTAGCACTCACAGCAATTGAAGAATTAATTAAAATTATTCGCTCCCATCAGGCTATCCCAACCCTTGCTGTATTGAAATATTTCACAAAATCAGGTTCCGGGCATTTATCCTTTGCAGAGCCTGGCTTCACCTTAGCCATTGATTTTGTTAATAATCCCCAAGCCCAAAAAGCGATTTTAGAAATGAATGAATGGATTACAGCCGCAAAAGGCAAAATTTATTTAGCCAAAGATATATTACTCACGGAAGAGCAATTTAATCGACAATACAGCAGGCATGAGGAATTCTCAAAGCTGTTAACCCGCTATCAAAGTACAATGCGCTCTGATATGAGCCAACGGTTAGGTATTCGCCGATGAAAGCAAGAACCTGGATGATTCTTGGTGCTACCTCAATAATTGCGGAAGAATTCGCGCAATTAGCAGCCAAGGCTGGCTATTCTTTGATTTTGGCAGGCCGTAACAAAGACCAACTTGGCATTATCGCTGCTGATCTTCGTTTACGTTATCAGGTTAACTGTGAAATTTTAATTAGTGATTTTTCAAGTAATTTATCGGATATTTTGACCTTTCTTGTTGATAGCTCTATGGAGCTGGATTTGTTTATTGCCCTTAGCACCATAATAGAAAACGCAAATTTAAACCAAAATAATATAGAAGAACTAGTCAATATCAATGTCTTAAGCACAGTGCAAATAATTAATACCTATATCCATAAATCACAAACAGAGCATCGACTAATTTTTTTAAGCTCTGTTGCCGCTTGTCGAGGCCGCGCTAAAAATAGTCTTTATGGCGGTTCCAAAGCCCTTATAGAACTTTATTTGGAAGGTTTAGGCCAAGAATCGGCTGGAAAATTGCAAATTACGATAGCCCGCCTGGGATTCATAGATACGGCTCAAACCTATGGCTCTCCAGGTATCTTCTACGCATCTCCTCCTAAATCCTGCGCTAAAGCCTGCTGGAAAGCCTCCTATGCTGGAAAAAGGCAAATCTACCACCCCTTCTTTTGGCGTTATATTATGGCAATAATGAGACGTTTACCTTTTTTTATTTATAAAAATTTGAAGGTGTAGGCCAGAAGATAAGATGGCATTAGGTTTCAGAAAAGAGATCGGGACAAGAGCCCCGACCTGAAATTCGCTGTTTGATGGCTTAGTTAACGGAATAGTCTAATCATCGGTAGAATTGGGTTGATGAGATGGAAAAATTGCAGGATATAAATTACCAAAATAATTAATACTAATAAATTTAGCAGGCTCTTAATAGCGCCGGCCATTGGCAGTAAAGCATTTATCACCCACATAACTACCCCTACTATGATAATCAGGACAATTAGATTAAGTAAATCATTCATGGTTTTTCCCTATAAATTGCTTCAAATTAATTGTAGTACATAAAAACAACTTCTTGGATAATTCATTGGCGCTATTGACATTTATTAGATATAGAGGATATTTTGCACTTTATTTATCCATTTTGCGCTGGTATTTTACGAAACCAATTCACCATAATCAATGAAGGTGTTCTATGAAAAAATTACTTATTGCCAGCTTTAATTAATTATTCTCAATAATAAAAATAGCAATTACATTAGTCAGCCCTGCCCTGACAGGGTTTCATTAAAAAGTAGGGTTGTTAAAATCGTCTGGTTAATACAACACCGACAGACCAACTATCGTATTGACCAACGGGATTTTTTCTTAAAGTATAGGCAGCCCTTGGTTTTAATTGCCAGTCTTTAAAAATCCCTAAAAATAATTGCACTCCCAAATCTTCTTCATAGTAATAATGTTTAAAGGTCTCGTCTTTTTGTAAACCAAAGCCACCCCAAAAGCCTAATCCAACATTATCTGTATGGGCATAATAAAACTCTGCAGTAGCTTCATAGCCTTTAAAATCAAGGGGCGCATAATATCCGGCATCTGTACGCTTACGATATCTCCAAATATCTGCATTGGCTCCTAAAGTAACTAACCAATGTTGAGATGCCCATACTCGTGCTTTGGGCCAAATGTTATAGTGCCAATAACCATTACTATTCGATAAGTCTCCATGGGTGACTAAAACATTGAGATATTTTTGAATAAACGGCTGCCATTCGAGATAGGCAGAATTCCGTTGTTCCCTAATTTCTAAAGAGATGGACCGTGGAGACTGTGGAATTAGATAGGGTCTATATAGATCATAGAGAGTCTGTACGGTAATTTTGGCTGATTGGCTAAGATTTGTAGTTGCTTCTGCTTTATAAATTGCGTAGTTATTTTTAGTTTGTATTTTTAAACCGCCTACAGAGGCACTCAGATCAAATAGTCCGGCAAACTGATGTTTGAAACCAACCATCGCAGACTCATCAGAAATACTTGGCTCACCATCTATTGTTTCAAGTCCAGTACCAATCTTAGCTCCTGCCTTCTCATAGAGTCCACGAAAAGTCAGACGGGTAGCAGGGCTTAAAACATATTCAGCGGTAACAGGAACGTTGGTAATATTGGTTGTATCCGAGGCGGAGGTAAAAACCCCTTCAACGTTTATATTACTACGTAGCGGAGTAAGTATAATATTGTTTAAACCTTTCACCTGATTGTCCATAGGCGCTATTGTATTCAGGTACTTAAGAGTATTAACAGCTTTAGTTTTTTCATAAGCATTATTTAAAGCGGTAACTTCTGTAATTAATAAATAGGGATTAGTAGTATTTTTATAAAGTAAGGGTTCATTAATAAGTCGTGCAGTTTTATAGCGTCCAGCAAGAGCCATAATTCTTGCTTTGGTTTTTAAATAGTCAAAATCCTCACCTTTCAATCTACAATAACATTTTAAAGCTTTCAATGAACCTAAGAAATCACCGTTCCAGGACTGGACTTCAGCATATTGAAGCCATACTTTATCATTCTTGGGATAGATGGCCAGTGTTCGTCGATATACCTTTATTGCCTCATCCGTTTTTCCTAACCAAAGTAGCGCAGAGGCATATTTAATTAAAGCATCCTCATCAGTTGGGCGCATTTTTAGAATTCGAATATAACTGTCCGCCATTATTTTTGGATCTTTCAACCAGGAGCCAAGAACTCCCCTTGTCCGCAAATATTCAATATTGGTAGGATCTAAGGCTATTGCTTTTTCAATTGCTTCCAAGGCAAGTTTTGGTTGCTTGGCAGTACCATAAATCTGAGATAATTTAATATACAAGCTTACATCACCCGGATTTAAAGCAATTGCTTTTTTCATCCACTGCGCAGCCAAATTATACTGGTGAGTTGCCGCTGCATTATTTGCGTTATCAAGGGCATTTTGAAGAGGACTTTTTACAACTACTTTTTGAGTGGGTTGAGGATTCTTAGCTAAATTCAACATTTTATTAGCTATCACATCATTCGGGTTAAGTATTAATATTTGCTGATAAGTTTTCAGAGCTAATTTTTCGTCTTTAAGCCAATTTGCAAGTCTAGCCTTATCTTGCAAATATTGAATATTTTTAGGCTCCAATGCAATGGCTTTATCTAAGGCTAGCAATGCATTTTTCGGATCATTTAAAACAGAATAGGTTTCTGATAATTTTTTATAGTTTGATGCATTGTTGGGTTGTAATTTAATTAGCATCTTATAGGTTTTAATTGAATCAGCTGTTTTATGCATTTGATTTTGAAGGAGGCTAATATTTTGTAAAATCTTAGCTTCACTTGTTTTAGAGGGTGCTAGTTTATCAACTTCCAGCATTTTCAAATAAGTATCTAAGGCTAAATTATAATCTTTTGACCAAGTTGCTAAATCTGCCTTTGTTTTAAGGTAATCCATATTATGTGGATCAATTTCTAATGCATTATTTATTGCAATCAAGGCATTTTTGTAATCTTTCATTACAGAATAAGTTATAGAAATTTTTTCATACAATTTGGCATTTTCATTTAGATTTACAGGAGGTTTTTTATTCAATTCTATCATCTGCCTGTAGGTTTCTATGGCTAATTCATTATTTTTTGACCAATTAGCCATTGAGGCTTTAGCCTGTAATAATTCTTTATTATCAGGCTCAATAATCAATGCTTGGTTTAACGTGTTCAAAGCATTTTTCGGATCATTCATGCTGGCATATACTTTTGATATGTTTTGGTAAAGCTTTGCATTTTCACCCGTATTAATTGGCGGTTTTTTATTTAATTCAATAAGTTGCCGGTAGGTTTCTATAGCTAATTTACTATCCTTTGACCAGGTGGCTAAAGTTGCTTTAGCCTTCAGGAATGCTCTATTTTGAGGCTCAATTGATAGTGCATTGTTTATTGCAATTAAAGCATTTTTCGGGTCATTCATGCTGGCATAAAGTTCTGATATGTTTTGGTAAAGCTTGGCATTTTCACTAATATTAATTGGCGGTTTTTTATTTAATTCAATAAGTTCTAATTAGGTTTCTATTGCTAATTTATTATCTTTTGAC
>JACCSX010000233.1 GCA_013812775.1 Tatlockia sp.
TTTCTTTATTATTCATGCTACAGCTCTCCTATTTGTAAAAATTATAACAATTCTTAAAGAGCTGACACACTTATTTGAACACTACCTGACAAACGGCAATCTGTCAGAATTCAGGTCGTTCTTTGGATTCGTCCTTCAAATCATATTTATTAAATAGACTTGAAAATTCTGGAATGGCTTGTACACCGTTAAAAACATTTGCCTTAAGTGTCCCGTCAAATGCAAGTGTTTTATTGAGTAAAGCATCTTCTCCAAGGCGGACAAACAGTTCACTCATCGTGCTATTTTCAGAAAAACCATTCATGACCTTATCAAATGTTATTTGAGGGTATAAATATTCATTATTATAAACAGATTGCTTTCCATAATGATGATCCTGAAAAATCATTACAAAAATTATAACTCCGACTAACATAAGATCAAATTTAAGTTGTTTTTCTTCCGTATCCAGAGGAAGTTGCTCTATTAGGCCTTCTAGCCCTGTTTCAATCAACTCTTTTGTTTTTTGACAATTGACTCCAGAATTTCTAAAAAACCTTATTTTCTCTCTTCTTGATAAACTATCTTCACTAGATTGTGGTGGTCTTAAACCCTTATTAAGTCCTAAAATTAATTGTATAGCCAAACTTTTGTGTTGAATTTCCAAATTAATTTTTTCTGCAAAAGTAATTATATCTGCTTCCTCAACTATTATCTTTGAAGGGGTTAAAAGGTCTTCTGAAAGTTGGTATTTTTTCATCTCTTCATTGATACGTTTGCAGGGAAGATACAATTCATGTGAACCTAAATCTCTAAACGATTTCCCTGTTTTTAACATCTCCTCGGCCATGCTTAAGTAATAGTTCATAGCGTTGTAATTCATTTCTATCAAAAATCCATTTTTGTAGTGAAAAATATGAGTATTTCTTACAGCAGCAAATCTAACACGACCACCAGAACCGTGGGCTACACTCATTCTAAAGGCATATTCATGAAGAGCATTCCCAACATGTTTTTTACAAGATTTATTTTCCATATTATTTATATATAGGTATTTAGAGTTTGTATAGGGATGCGAGAAGGTAGTAATGTCTTTATCTGCATTAACAATCAAAACATCCATTTCACCTTCTAACTCTCCATTTGCCGACTTTAATTCTATGTAATACCTTAAATTATTTGCATGATTTTCTGCATAGTATGCATACACAGACTGGTTATCACCGACTAAGGTCTGTAAAACTAAACCTTGCTCAAGTTTATTGATTTCAATCTTTGTTTGCATAAATTTAGATCTTCTAGTTTAAATCATTGGCTAATTGTAACATATTTAAAGAGTAAGCTGGTTTATTTTTTCGAATAAACATCAGATCAGGTTCTATTGAATGAATAATAGCTCCTTTTTTGATTCAAAAAATTCATGATGGGAAAGATTGAGGCTATATGACTGAGTCAAGAGGATTCTGGCAATAAAATCTAGCCAAAAGCTTATAAACCTCAGGATAATAGTGTGCAATTATTTCAGGCTTTTCAAAAAACAGTTCGCTGAAAACAGCAAAAAACTCTGCTGCTGAGGTTAGCGCATAGGGATTGATTGGAATTGGGTCATTTTCTTGCATACGCCTTTCAAAATCTGCAAAAGCCGCATTGAACACCTTAGCCCAGACCTCAACCAACATCCCTGGATGAAGTGGCGGCAAACCATTTGCTCTGCCATTTAGCATATCCAATTTATGTGCAAACTCATGTATTACCACATTACGTCCGTCATTTTCACCATAATGCAGGGAATCATTCCAGGATAAAACCACAACGCCCTGTTGCCAGGATTCGCCACTGAGATGTACCCTGCTTCGATGTACTACGCCACAATCATCAATCTCTATATTTTCTTTCGAAAATGCGCCCGGATAAATAATAACGGCCCGCCAACCCCTATACCAATTCAGACCAAGGTTGAGTATCGGTAGGCAAGCCTGGAGAGCAATGATTAACTGCATTTGAGTGGTGATTTCCAACCCCACTCCTTCCAGAGATTTGTAGTAAAGAAATAAAATGGCTAAACGTTTTAGACGAATCCTTTCCTCTTCAGTTAAACGCCCAAGTAACGGCAAGATGTGAAAAGCATTCTGCCATTGAGTATTAGTTATGATTGAGCGTTTTATCAGGCGATCATTCCATTTCTCTTTTAACCGTCGAAACATCATCTATATCCCTAGGAACGATTTATTAATGTAACTGAAAATACTAAAATTATAAAATTAGAGCTTTTCTGCACAATATTCTGGCAATTTATTTGGTATATTTTGCACAGAATTTAAAATTGCTGGAGTTTGAAATGAATGAGAAGAAATTTACCAAGTTGGTAGGACTAATTTACGACAATATTGATAAACCAATCACTCTTGAAGAAATTGCTCTAAAGTCGGGGTTATCGCTGGCTTCCATGAAACGCTTATGTGAGCAGGCTATTAACCAATCACCCGGGGCTTTTATAAGACGGCTGCGAATGGAATTGGCTTTTCGCTCCTTACAAAGCAGGGAAACCTCAGTTTTAGAAGTGGCTCTTGCCTCAGGTTTTGAAGATCAATCCTCTTTTGCAAGACGTTTTAAGGAAACCTTTGGATTTTCACCTACCCAGGCCAGAGAGAAAATGAAGATAGTCTCAGAGCTTGAATCTGTTGTTTTAGAGGAACCTGACATTGTCGAGTTGGAAGCCTTAAATCTTCAGGCTGTTACCGAAACAGGCTATTATTTTGAAGCGGCGCCCAAAGCCTGGAAAGGCTTAAAGGAAAAATTAAGCTTGGTGGAATTAGCAGATGATTTTTCTGGCGTTTTTGTTGGTATTGGCCATGATAATCCGCATGAGGGTCTTAGAGAGGAAAATAAATGCCGATTCAGCGCCTGTATTTCACACGCCACAAGAGATCTCTCCATCGATAAATTTATAATAGCAGGTGGAATCTACGCCCGATTTCGATACCTTGGAAAACCTAATAACCTTGGTTTAGCCTACCATTATATTTTTGGACAATGGGAGGATAAATCTGATGTAAAGATAAACAAAGAGAAACCAGCCTTTATTCTTTTTGATATATTCCCTGAAGCCTCAACTGAGCATAAGCTTATGATTCATGTGCCTTTGCTGGAGTGAGCGAAGGTAGGTGAGCTTTCTTCCCTGCGCTCACCAGCATAATACCCAACGCTATGATAACTATACCTAACATAGCCACCGCATCTATAGCTTCGTTATAAATGAAATAGGCTATGACAGAGGTAGAAACAGGGACTAAATAAAAGAGACTAGCCACCTGAATCACTGCACCTTGCCGGATTAGTATATAAAGCAGACTCAAAGCGCCAATAGATACAACGATTGACATCCAGGCAAGGGCAAAAATAAATTGGTTAGTAAATTTTAGTTGCTTTTCATTTTTCTAAAACTCCTATTTAAATCCAATTTTAAGTTCAAATAAAAAATTTCCCATCTCTTTCGAATCTTGAATAGAATTAGCATAGGCAACATAACCATCTGGTCTAATCAGATAAACAGCATTTTTTTCCAAACCTGCTTTTTTTGCTTCTCCATTCCATGAATATTCATTTAAATTTAAGCCCAGCGCCTTTATTGAATTTTTAAAATCTGGGTTAGCCATGCCATAAATGTGTATCTGCCAGTCGATCAATTGCAATGATTTGAAATTATCTCTGGCCTTGTTCTTTACCCAGGGTAATCTATCGCCTCCTTTTATTTTGCCAGCAGCTCCTTTCGATAGAGGACTTGAGCGGTAATTTATTTTAATTTGTGAGACCGTGTTAAAGAGAAAATGTTTAACCTTTTCAAAATGAAGTAAGCGCGGAATAAGGTGAGGAAAAAAGAAATTTCTAGCAAATTTTCCTAAAAACCCTTGATTGGTAACCGCTTGAAAAACTTTATCCGTACTAAAAATTAACTGTCGCGCGAAACCCATACGTTCAAACTCATAACTATCGAGTATAAAAGGAGCTGCCCGCTTTTGCATGATTGCAGCAATTTTCCAGGCTAAATTAACTGCATCGCCAATGCCCGTATTCATTCCCTGGCCGCCAACCGGACTGTGAATATGACCGGCATCTCCTAATAAAAACACTCGCCCTTTTCTGAAATGATCGGCGACGCGGTGGTGTGAATGATAAGTGGAAAACCAGTTAATTTTATCAACAGTTATTTTGGTATCCCTAATTGCAGCTTCGGCAACATCAGCAAATTCAAGGGTTTCCTTATTTTGTTTTTCAGCGGAACAATCCCAATAAGACGAGTTGAGCCGCTAGAGCGTATTGGAAAAGCCAGTGCAAAATCAGCATCAGTCAAACAGAGTTGCAGATACCCATTCACAACATCACCCGTTGCAACCACGTCTGCTACATAATATAGCTGTGAATAAGTGCCTCCAGGAAAATTTATTGCCGCTGTAGTTCGAACCGTTGAACGCGCCCCGTCGCATCCCAATAAATAAGGCGTAGTCATGGTTTCGGTTTTATCCTGTTTTTTTATTTGGGCAATAACCTGATTGTTTTCCTCCCTAAAACTCAGCAACTCAGTATTTCTTTCAACGAAAACGCCTGCTTTTTGCAAATGTTCAATCAATAATTTTTCATGATCATCTTGAGGAAATGAAAGAATAAAAGGGTAGGGACTTAAATCTTTCCCTAAGGGGCCTGCTGCAACTGAAGCAACCATTTCTCCATTTTTACGAATATTAATATTTTCTATAAGAATACCTTTCGCTACAATTTCCTCGGCAATACCCATTTGATCATAAAATTCAAGTGTTCGAGCGTGCAGAATCAATGCGCGCGATGTTTGCCCTGGGCCGCTGTCCTTATCAATAATACGTAAGGGGATGCCCAATTTTCTCAGCCATAAAGCCAAGACCAATCCTGTAGGGCCGGCACCTACAATCAGAACTTGCTCATCCATGAACGAACTCCATTAGATTAATTTTATGATTTAGTTTAGCTTAATTGAAATCATCCCTTACGTCATCCCGCGGATTGGATCTTAGATTTCTTCCTGATTTTGAAATATAGTGAACAATGAAAGAGAATCTGTACATCAGGGATAGTTTATGAATCAGCGTTATGAAAATATTACCGTTCTTATTATTGATGATGATTTAATTTCTATTAAATTACTTGAAAGCAGACTAAACAAATTAAACATCAACAATATTTATAGTGCTAAAAATGGCGTAGAGGGTTTGGAGCTTCTTCAAAAAAAAGAGGTCCAAATAGATATCATTTTTCTGGATATAAACATGCCTGAAATGGATGGTATTGAATTGCTAAGGCATTTAGTAAATCAGCATTTTATGGGCGGTATTATTATAATAAGTGGCGAGGAAGATGGCATTATTTCCATGGTTAAAGGTTTATCTGAAGTCCATCAATTAAACTGTCTGGGAACCTTGCAAAAGGCCAAACACTTTAATGATTTGGAAGAAATTATTAAAATCTCTATTAATCAATTAGTTAAGCCCAACAAAAATAAAATTCACGGCTTAAAACCTGAAGAAATTCTCAGAGGTATTCAGAAAGGTGAACTTATCAATTTTTATCAACCTAAAATTTCTTTGCGGTCTGAACAAATTATTGGTTGTGAAACCTTAGTCAGATGGCAACATCCGACTCTTGGCCTTATTCCCCCGAATGACTTTATTCCAATTCTGATAAATTCAAATCAGTCTCTGGCGCTAACAAAAGTTATTATTTCCCAATCCATGCGTGAGTTATCAAGCCTGCTTGCAATTAATCCAGCTTTTACCCTAGCGATGAATATAACCATGCAAGATTTAAACTGGCTTGATTTGCCAATCTATGTTGCCGAACAAGCTAAAGTATTTGATATCGAGCCAAAACAAGTAATATTTGAACTTACTGAAACGGAGTTATTAAATAATTTAACCTCTGCCTTGGAGATACTCGCCAAGCTAAGATTATCTGGTTTTAATTTATCCATTGACGATTTTGGGACAGGTTTTTCAAACCTTGAGAAGTTACAATTAATAAAATTCGATGAAATTAAAATTGACAGAATCTTTGTTCATAACGCCCATTTGAATCCCACTGCGCAAGCTATTTTAAAATCCTGTTGTTTATTAGGAAAATCGCTGGATATGGTAATCACTGCTGAGGGAGTTGAAACTAGGGAAGATAAAGAAAACCTTATCGCCTTGGATGTCGATCGAGTCCAAGGTTACTACTATTCCAAACCGCTACCGCTTAATAGCTTTATTGACTATTATGAAAGACAGATAAGGAATACAAATTAGCGATGATAACCATGCATAATGTGTCCAAATCCTTCGATGGGAAAATTTCTTATTCAGTTAAAAACATTAATTTAACTGTGGTTGATGGGGAAACCCTGGTATTGCTGGGATCTTCTGGCGGCGGAAAATCCACCCTACTGAAATTAATAAATCACACGCTAAAACCCACTTCAGGCAGGATCGAGATTGATGGAAAATTAATTAAAAAGTTCAATAAAATTCAGTTACGCCGCTCTATGGGTTTTGTATTTCAACACATTGGCTTATTCCCCCACATGACAGTCGCTAAGAATATAGCCATTCTTATGCGCCTAATGAAAATTCCTAAAGATCAACGAATTAAACGTGTCAATGAATTGTTAGAGCTGGTAAACCTGGAACCAGAAAAATACTCTAACCGCTACCCTGATGAGTTATCAGGTGGAGAACAGCAACGGGTTGGTGTGGCTCGGGCCTTGGCCACCAATCCTGACTATATTTTAATGGATGAACCTTTTGCCGCTTTGGATGCCATTACACGCGAAGCCTTACAAAATGAAATCATTGCCCTAAAAGGAAAAATCAATAAAACAATTATTTTTGTGACTCATGATATTAATGAAGCCTTTCGTTTAGCAGATAGAATTGCCATTATGAATGAAGGCTACCTGGAACAGGTGGGATCAAAAGAAGACGTTTTGGCTAATCCTGCAACCGAATTTGTTAAACAATTACTAGCTAACAAAACTATTCATGAATAATTATTGGGATTTCATAACATCACATTTACCTGAACTGCAATCTAAATTGCTAGAGCATATTACTATCTCCATTTCAGCGATGCTCATCGCCATCGTGATTGGTATCAGTTTAGGGCTTCTCATCACGCGCCTGCCAAAGTTAAGAGGTTCTGTACTTGGCATGACCAATGTATTTCAGACAATACCCAGCATCGCATTGCTGGCGTTTTTAATTCCTTTTGTGGGAATCGGGCTCATTCCGACCTTAATTGCCCTTATTGTCTATGCCTTGTTACCCATTACAACCAATACCTATGCTGGCCTAAGAGGCGTTTCACCCACTTATTTACAAGTTGCCAATAGTTTGGGCTTTACTCGTTGGCAGCGCCTATACAATATTGAGTTACCACTCGCATTGCCTATAATCATGACAGGTATTAGAACCTCGATGGCAATGACCATTGGGATTACCACAATTGCCGCCTTTATAGGTGCTGGCGGATTGGGCGATTTTATAACGCAGGGGTTATCATTAAACGATCCTAAGCTTATTTTATTAGGCGCAATTCCAGTTGCCTTACTGGCCTTAGCAATTGATTATGTAATCGCAACACTGACCTCTTTATTATCACCTCGCCATCGTTTATCCCTAACTTTTAAAAAAACTAAAATTACTTTTCTGACGCTTATCGTTGGAACGCTGCTTTTTATTGTCACCTCTAATTCGATATTTTTAGCTAAAAACGCAAAAAACGTGATTGTTATCGGTACAAAAAATTTTACGGAACAATATTTATTAGGTTATTTGATGGCAGAGTTAATTGAAGTAAAAACAGAGTTAAAGGTTATCAGGAAATTTAATCTTGGCAGCACGGCTGTATTACATAATGCCCTTGAGACAGGCCAAATCGATATCTATCCTGAATACACAGGCACTGCTTATCTTATTGTCCTTAAAAAAAATAAAATTATAAATCCGCAACAAACCTATGATTACGTGCGGGACGCTTACATGAAAAATTACGATTTGACTTGGTTACCGCCCTTTGGCTTTGAAAATACAGAAGCTTTGGCGGTTAAAGAAGAGTTCGCAAAACTACATCATTTGGTCAAGTTGAGTGATTTAACTCTATTGGCACCAGAGCTCATACTCGCAGCCCCAGCTGAATTTCTCAAACGCCAGGATGGTCTACCAGGGCTTAAGCGCAGTTACGGCCTTGGTTTTAAAAAAATAGTGCAAATGCAACCTGATCTTGTTTATCAGGCTATTAAGACAAATAGTGTGCAAGTTATTGAAGCCTTTACAACCGATGGCAGAATTCAAGAATTTCATTTAACCCTCTTACAAGACAATAAGCAGATTTATCCGCCTTATTATGCCGCGCCCATCATTCGTAATTTTATTCTTAAAAAATATCCTCAGGTTGCCGAGGCTTTAAAACCCTTAGCAGGTAGGATTGATAATAAAACCATGCAAGAGCTAAATTACCTGGTAGATGTAAAAAAACTCAGTCCCCAAAAAATAGCTCATGATTTTTTAGTGAAGGAAAAACTAATTTAAATAAAGCTATAAAATCTGCATTTTAGTTATTGCCATAGAAATCTCCCTTGTATTTTTGGCCTTTGAAAACTAGGATTAAGAATAACAAAT
This sequence comes from Tatlockia sp., assembly GCA_013812775.1. GTDB lineage: Bacteria > Pseudomonadota > Gammaproteobacteria > Legionellales > Legionellaceae > Tatlockia. Next base: position 8,661 of record JACCSX010000233.1, read on the forward strand.
TATCCTGTTTTCAGTTTAGAATTAGGAAAAATCGCCCTGAACAAGGGATTATAAATGGAACTTCAATGACAGTTAAACGACTAGCTTTAATAATTGGAATATTAACGGTAGGTATCTCTCTGGCAACCTGGGCATTTGATTTGGCTCATCTGACTATTCAGTGCATTTATTGCAGAAGCGAACGTACTGCAATGGGGTTATTAGGTATTTTGCTTCTCATCCCTGTTTACCCCTACCTGACCCGTTATTTTGCCTATGTTTTTGGCTTTTTTGGAGCCAGTGTCGCAGCCCAGCAAAGTATTTTGATTATGGAACATAGTGGCTTAATGTCGTTCAAATTTTTATTGGTTGTTGCGGTCTTTTTTATCATCATTGGTCAAGTATTTCTTATCATTCTTTTAGATAAAGAACAATTTGAATAATTTGTAATCGCATTGTAGAATAGCACCAAATTTTCAAAAATAGGTGCATCATGGCAAGACCCGTAGCGCTTTTAGACGTAGATCATACTCTTTTATTCAATAATCGCTTAAATCAGGACCTTCTCGATTCGCTAAAAAGCAAACATATTAAAGACCTCTATCTATTCACAGATATGACCTTTAAAAACACCTCGATACAAGACAGGAATGACCTTCTCGCACAACTTCAAGATCAAGGCTTTATTGTCCATGCTGTTATCACTGGCAATGATTTGACCTGGGATGATATGTCTGGCGAAGAAACCAGTCTCTTATATCAATGGTGCAACGATAATACTTATCGAGGCATGATGGTAGGTAAGGAATTTGAGCAATTTATTCAAGAGAAGAAAGATGTTTTACCAGGTTTAGCCAAGGTTATACAGACCTATTTTCCAGATAATAAAGTTCCTGGTAAAGGCTATGCTGATGCAGCCGCAGAATTTGAAGAATCGGGTAATATTTCCGATGAAACCAGAACCAGAAGCTTCTTTGCCAAAGCTTTTGCCGATCACCTCGGTGAAAAATACGGTTATAAACATAATAAAGCCTTATTGCTTGACCTGTTTTTGCGTCATAAGCCAGCCTGGATTTCAAGCCTGGTTGTTATAGATGATAACGACGATGTGATTGAAAGTATTTCCAATTTCAAAGCCGTTGATGAGCAAGTCAGGCTCCCTCTCATAACCATGCTCCCTGTGCGGGCAGAGAAAATGGGTCTAACTTATTACCATGAAATACTGCAAAAACATTTAGACAAAGAACTGATAACTAAGGACAATGATTTATTCAATTTTAGATTAAAAATACACAAACTAGCCTCCTGGCTCGGTAATTCACCTGAAAAAATAGCCTTTATCGATGCCCTTCATCAGGCAGAATTACTGATATCTGAAATTTCAGATGAAAATAAAAAGCGTGAAGAACATTTTAAAACCTTTAGTGATTATCTAGAAAAGAGAGATGTTTATCAGACGCGAATGGATGAATATACACTTCCCTTTGATGAATTTCTGGAGGATAGCGACAAGTTGCTCACTATTTTTGATAAATTTCGGGCTGAAAGTTTAGTCAAAATTGACCCCTCTAAAGCCTTCGATCTGCTAAATGCAATTGATAATTACGCAAAAAAATACAGCGATAAAGATAAGGTTGCTCTTAATATAATAAAAGCTGCCTGCATTTTAGTACTGACTGCTGCATTAACTTTCCTGGTTTCTTTGGCAGCAGCGGTGTTGGCTACTGTATTTCTATTTCTTTTAGTCCCTCTCTCCTGGTGTGGACTTGATTCTATTTTCGAAACCATTGGGGACTTTATTTATCGAGGTATTGAGATGGCACATGAAGGAATGAAAGAGGTTGCTAACTTTTCAACCCATGATTCCATTTGGGATCTGCTCTTTTATGGTCGCGGGGCTTTATCATTGAATGCCGATAACCTTGCCAAAAATTCCTATTCTTTCTTTTCTAAAATGGCACATCCGACAGTTGATAGCAGGGAAAATAAAATCGAGATTAAGGATTATAACAGCCTTGATAACAGAACAGGTTTAGAGATAGGAGATTTAATTCCATGGGTGGGGTCATTTTGATTTTAGCCGTCAAGCTAGGGGAAGTGTCAGGAATAGATGAAGGAGGATGTTTTCTCAATCAATCAAATAATCTCTTGTGACATTTCAGGAATCAACCCTGGCTTGACGACGATTAGTATTTTTATTCTACTCTTCTGTTATTTGCTTAGTAGGGTTCAAACTATCTATACTTAAAATTCAAACTATTAAATCAGGGATGATTAATTTAATGAAGGGAAAAAAGCGCGAACCAAAAACGGCTTTCAGCAATTTTTTTTCCAGAATGCAATTAAATCGATCCACATTGAATTTGATTTTTATTCCTGCCTTAATCCTTCTACTCCTGTTAAACATCTATTCTTTTAAGCAAGTAAGAGCCTTAATTGAGGCAAACCGTTGGGTAATTCACACCTACGAAGTCATACAAACCACAGATTCATCACTTTATGGCTTAGTGGACATTGAATCTCGGCAACGAGGCTATTTACTTCGTGGTGCCCACTATTTTTTGGATGATATTGATTTAACAAAGGCTAATCTAAAAGAAGATTTAAACAGATTAAATAATCTAACAAGGGATAATTTAGAGCAGAATAATCGTGTAATTCGATTTATCAAATTAATAGACAAGCGCCTGGATTTGTTAAACCAACTGATGAAATTAAAAGCAAGTAACCAAATCAACCCTGAGATTTATAATTCTTTGTTAGATCAAAGTTATAATTCATCCAGTCGTGTCAAAGATTTAGGTCAAGAAATTAAATCTGTAGAAATGACCTTATTATCTGAGAGAAACGTTTTAGCCTTAAAACAAGCTAAGACAAGCAGCATGATATTAGTAGTTGGCAGCATTTTATCAGTGATTTTTTTAATCACCGCCTTTGTACTCGCTAATATTGAATTATTCAATCGCAAAAGAACAGAACTACAGAGCATAGATATGCAAAGACAACTCCGGGAAATTATTGAAAGTACCAGTGATATGATTGCGGCTTATGATAAAGAGTGGCATTTAATTGTTTTTAATGAAGCCTATCAGAGAGAGTTCAAACGTTTATTTGATAAATCGATAACAATTAATATGACGCTGGAGGAGGTGTTTAAAGGTTTACCTGAGGATAGGAAAGCGATAATGCTTGCCTGGAGGGAATCCCTGCGTGGAAGTGAGAATACCAAAAAATTCGAATTTAGCCTTGATAAACAGAAAAATATCTATGAAATGACAACCAATCCAATTCAACATGATAATAAAGAAATGATTGGAGTAGTTCATAATGTTCGCAATATAACCCGGCGCGTTCAAGAACATATTGATTTGCAAGATTCCTATAAAAAACTTGCTCTAGGTATGCAGGAATTACAAAGCAAAAATGAGCAAATAATTATTCTAGTTGAAATGAGCGACCTCATGCTGGCCTCTAGCTCTCTTAATGAATTAGCTGAGGTGCTGGCAAAATATTCGCAGCGACTTTTACCCTTGACAAGCGGTCACTTATTCATCATGCACCCCTCCAAAAATTATTTGGAAAAAGCCTCGAGTTGGGGAGAGCCTCACTCTGCTGTTTCTACCTTTACTCCTGATCAATGCTGGGCGATAAGGCTGGGGCGCTTACACCGAACCAGCTATGAGAAAAATGGCTTAATTTGTGCGCACATTCATGATGATCATAAACTTGATTCTGTCTATTTATGTATCCCTTTGATGGCACAAAATGATATCTATGGTTTGATCTATATTGAAATCCTGGAGAAGCATGCCACCATAATCGATCCTAATCAAAATTTATTAGTTACAGCCTTTGCAGAACTAACGGCCTTAGCGCTCGCAAATGTGCGTTTAAGAGAAAATCTACGTCATCAATCGATCCGCGACCCTCTAACCGGCTTATATAATCGCCGTTATCTGGAAGAGTACTTATTTAAACTATTGCATCAAGCCGAACGTAAAAAAGTACCCTTTGCTGTTTTAATGCTTGACCTTGATTTTTTTAAGTCAATCAATGACACCTACGGTCACGACGCTGGTGATATGGTATTAAAAGAATTAGGTGAGTTGTTTATTAGTGAAATTCGATTAGGCGATATAGCAGCGCGCTATGGCGGGGAAGAATTTATTATAATTTTCTATGATATTGATCTTACCAATGCAAAAAAACAGGCTGAATCTTTACGAAGCGCCATTTCCAAACTACATATAAAATATGGCGCCCAGCAAGTTAGCTCAATTTCAATGTCTATAGGTCTTGCCATGTATCCTGATGATGCTACAACCTCTCAGGTCTTAATTGAGTCAGCGGACAAAGCACTTTATTATGCAAAGAATAATGGTAGAAATCAGGTTGCAGTATTTTCAACACTGCGTTGAGATAGCTATCCTTATGTTTAACTACTAAATAAGTTGCATTCCTGTTTTGAAAATCTGCCTACAAGCCAGTGTAGTGAAACTCTGAGCAACGATTTACCCGAAAACTCTAATTATTAAGCCTTGAATCCTGCAAATGCAACAGAGCCTGCCCAGATCTTCGGCTTATTTCAATTGCGCTCTGATCATAACTAGCCCGTCATTCAGATGCTTTTTTAGAGCTATAGAGCCAAAATTCCATACATAGAGAGTTGACTCCCTAATAAAGTGCTTAAACGGACTAAATAGGGTTGAGGCTTTTCTTCACTTCCCCGTGGAGGAGTGGATTCAGCTTTATTCTTAACATCATCCTTCTTAATATTTTCCTCATAATTTTTTACTTTTTCAAAATCCGTCATCTCTGTACTCCTTGTTTGGAAATTTGTGTCAAAAAGAATCTTAGATGCAAGGCAAATCATTGTCAAATAAATTAATTTAAATATGTCACATATTAAATGTGATTGTGTCTACTTTAATTTGACAAAATTGTCATTTTATGGGAAGATATATAAAAAAAATGAAAAGGGACATTAAAGTGAATATGATAGACAGAGCCATTCAATGCTTATCTTATAAGAGTTATAGCGAAACTGAACTACGTGAATTGCTGGAACAGGAATTTCGAGAAGACATAAATCTTAATAAAAATCTAACTACGGTAATCGATTATTTATTAATGCATAGGCTGATTAATGAAAATCGCTTAGCCCAGGAATTAACGAAATATTATGATCATAAAGGTAATAATTTTATTCGTCGTTTACTAGAACAAAGAAAAATAAAAAAAACAGTCATTGAAGAAACGCTATCCCTTTTACCAACAGAAATAATCAGAGGATGGGAAGAAACACAAAAGAAATTGTGTTCTTTAAAAAACATTTCAAAGTCTGAGCAACTGGGAGTGGTTAAACGTTTTTTAATGGGCCGGCAATTTAGTCTCACTGCAATTAACCAGATAATAGAACGATTAAACTGTGTTAAGCCCTATCAATTAAAGGTTATACAGTTCAATGCCCGGAAGAAATACACTCCAGAAAGCGCTTGATTTTTAGCCTAAAAATCAGTGTTTAGTATTGATTCAACGCTCTTTTCTATATTTTTATTTATGAAAAAATAAAAATAGTCGATGACCAACATTTTAAATCTTATCTCTTGAAGCGCCTTCAAAATATGAAAAAATTTGAAATTTATGTTTTTATTTGATACAATTAGCTCATTTTATAATAGAGATTTCGACAATGAAAGAACATTTTGAGCTAGTTGAACACCCAATTAACGATATTTGGGAGAAAATTTTCCGTGATTTAACTTCCAAAAAACCATACTTCACTCTGAATAAATATTTTCTAAACCTTCTGCAAGAAATGGTAATTTCTGAGCTTAAACAAAGATTAAAATCACCAGACTTAGACTATTGGTCGCGAATTAGAACCCTACCTCTACTTGCAAAGTCTACAAATCAAGAGCTAAGTTTAATAGATAAAAATTTGGATGAGTTGTTAGAGCGCATTGCAAAGTATCCTGGTGAATATTTTAAATATGCACAAGAGAATTTTTTAGCAGCCCTCGCACCCTTGGCCAGCTCTGCTCAATCGAAAAAAATTATTGAGAACATAATAACATTTACCGATAAGCTAACCTTCAACAATTTCCCAGGCTCACTTAATAACTTCCAGACATTTTGGATGAACAATAATAAAAATGGTCTATACAATACCCTTTGCGAACATGGGAAAAATTTAAATTGGGTTGATGCTAATCAATTAGCCAAGCTCTATTGCAATGCCGATAAATCACCAAAAACTCAGTCCATCCAATTATTAATACTATGTGCTTTCGGGGATAAGATTGATGAAAATCTGCGAAAACCTGTCACTGAGGATCTAATTTCTCTGCTTTGGGAATTGACAAATAAAAATCGAGGTTTTCAAAAAATGGACAGTCTCTGTTGGCTTAGGGATTTAAATTTATTTATAACTCCTGAAAGTGCAAAGGGTCTGATAGTTGAGTTAGTTAGTGATATTCCCACTCATATGGAGAAAATAAAAATTACTATAACCAGGGCGCAAACTTAAATATTTCAGGAGCATGTAGAGAATTTCAAGCTCTTGGCGCTTTATTTCAAAGTCTCTCAACAAGGCTTAGCCAAATAGAATTGGAACATACCCTCAACTTACTTGATAAGCAGATAACCGTTGAATCTTTTGATTCTAATCTGGAATTAGGTTTGGAATTTCTGTGCTCTTTAGACTTTATCCCAAATTCCACTGCTAATAAAATAATCGAAATATGTTTACTCGATATAAATAGGGATTATCAACCAGATTGGGTAAGCGATAGGGAAAATGATTTTTATACACGCATAAGAAAATATTTTTGTTCAGCAATCAAAAATGTTGATGAAAATCAAAAGGAGAAGTTGGCCATAGTTTTAATTGATTTAATGAAAAAATCACTTCAAGATGGTAATTCTTATTAGGCGACAATTATCTTTGCCGGTTGACGACAATTAGGACTGCCGGTCTTAACTAGCTATTGT
>JACCSX010000328.1 GCA_013812775.1 Tatlockia sp.
CAACCATTCCCTCAAGGGAAAACAATCATTGATTTATTCGAAGATCAGGTTCAAAAAACCCCGGAGAAAACTGCTCTCGTTTTTGAGAACATTAAACTTTCTTACAAAGAACTGAATGAAAAGGCAAACCAGCTGGCCAATTATTTAACTAATCATCACTTTGTAAAACCGGATGACTTAATTGCTTTATTGCTGGATCGTAGCGAACTAACCTTAATAGCAATTTTAGGTGTTTTAAAAACAGGTGGCGCTTATGTTCCCCTTGATTTCAGTTATCCGCCGGAGCGGATTGAATATATCCTAGATGATACACAGGTTAAAATGATTATCATCAATGAGAATCACCTGGATAAACTGATGCCGCATTTAGGGTATAGGGATTATGAACACAAATCCTCACTCGGCAAGGTTGATTATATTGTTATTGATAGTGACAAAATTATAAGAGATCTTGCAGAACATGATAAGTCCAACATAATCACGGCAGATACTAGTGCTAATCTAGCCTATGTAATTTATACCAGCGGCACGACCGGGAAGCCTAAAGGAGTAATGATTGAACATAAAAGTGTTATTAATACACTGCATGCATTAAACCAAGTTTACAAGCAAGATGAAAATTCTAAAGTACCTTTAAAAATAACTGCTTTTACGAGCTATGCATTTGATGTGTCTGTTTCTGAATTTTTCGTTCCACTATTGAATGGCAATGAGTTACATCTTCTATCTAATACCTTAAGAAAAGACATTTTAGCAACAGCTAAGTACATAAATGATAATCAGATTAATTATGTCTACTTACCCCCCGTCTTATTAGCTCAATTACCAAGAATCAAATACCCAACTTTAAAAGGTCTCATTTATGCTGGAGAACCTTGTGATGTCGAAACAGCACGATATTGGTCTAACAAAACAAAATTATTTAATTATTATGGACCCACCGAAGCAGCAATCTATGTGACAGGCTTAGAAATAAAGAAAGAGGAGGTTCATTTAATAGGAAAACCAATAGCCAATACCACAACCTATGTTTTAAATGTCGACAAAAAGCCACAGCCAATTGGTGTAATTGGTGAATTATACATTGGGGGACAGGGTTTGGCGAAAGGCTACTTAAATCAACGTGAGCTTACTGAGGAACGATTTATTTCTAACCCATTTCAAACGAACGAGGAAAAAATACAAGGCATTAATGGTCGTCTTTATAAAACAGGGGATTTAGTTCGATGGTGCCCGGATGGTAACTTGGAATACATTGGGCGCAATGATTTTCAAGTTAAAATAAGAGGTTTTCGTATTGAACTAGGTGAAATTGAAAATTCATTAGCTAGTTACCCTGATATCAAACAAGCTGTTGTGTTAGTAAAAAATCTAAGTGATTTCACCGATAGTCCAACCTGTAATAAATTTCTGGTGGGCTATTATACAGCTGCAGTAAAAATTGATGAGCACAAGATTCTGGAATATTTATCAATTCATTTACCTTATTATATGCAACCTAATGCATTAGTGCATTTAACCGAATTTCCTCTAACTGTTAATGGGAAACTCGATAGAGATGCTCTTTTGACGCCAGAACTCATCCGAACAAACAACTACATTCCCCCTACTAATGATAAAGAAAGCCAGATTTGCGATGCCTTTGCTCGGGTTTTAAATTTGGAAAAAGTAGGTATTGAGGATGATTTTTTTAAATTGGGTGGAAATTCAATTATGGCCATTAGCCTGGTTGCCAACTTACAGGCCAGCTTTAATATGAGTGTTATGGATATTTTTAATTTAAAAACGCCTAAAAAAATAGCAAGAGATATCCCATTTATTGAAGACAACTTAAGAAAAGGTTTGGAAACAATAAGATTGGATTATTATTTGCAATCGAATTGTGTTTATGACGAGGCTCCCTTTCAATCTAAACTAGACCATTACTTTAAAGCCATTGATCAATTAAACACTAACTTTGAAAAAGCTCCCATTAGTCATATATTGTTGACGGGTGCAACCGGATTTTTAGGTGCTAATCTGTTAAAAATTCTCTTGGCAGATACTGATTATAGTATCTTCTTAATAATACGAGCTGATTCAGACAAGGAAGCTTTTGAGCGCGTTAATAGAAAATTTAAGTATTATTTTGATGAGAATTTAAATTACGTTCATAATAAGCGCCTTTTTGTTTATGCCGGCGATCTTGAAAAAAAAGATTTAGGAGTCACTACAGGGACTTATCAAACACTGATCACTCAAATTGATAGCATTATTCATTCTGCAGCTCTTACCAAACATTACGGTGAATATGATCGATTTTATCTGACGAATGTTCAAGCCACCAGCCATTTATTGGAGCTCTCCAAGCTTACAACGTTAAAATATTTTCATTATATTTCAACAATTTCAATATTAAACGAAGGTTCGGTGCCAAACTGCGAGCATTATGTTTTTACCGAAGACGATGAAGGTGATAATATGGAAGGTCGCTCTAATATTTATGTCAAAACAAAATATGAGGGTGAAAAAATAGTTCTTAAATATAGGAAACTTGGTGTCAAAGGGAATATTTATCGCGTGGGCAATTTAGCATTTATTGAGTCCAACCAACGAGCTCAAGAGAACATTGATGAGAATGGTTTTTTCACACGTCTTTCATGCATTTTGGATTTGAAAATAGTCGCTCCTGAGATCTCTAGAGAGGAAATCTCTCCTGTTGATTTAACAGCACTTGCCATTATTAAACTTTTTGATAAAGAAGCTCTATCAAACTCCATTTTTCATATATTTAATCCCAATAGTTTTGATTTAGGTGAACTGCTTACAGAAGACAAAAATTTTAATACGAAACTTGTATCAATTGACCAATTCATTATTGCTATAATAAACAATTTAGATAATCCTAAATATAAACACACAATTGAGCTTTTTTTGCTTCATATGCGCTGGCTAAATGAACATCAACGCTATTCAACTAACATAAGAATCTTGCAGGATAGAACCCAGGCTATTTTAAGAAAATTAGGTTTTGAATGGTTACCTGTATCAAAAAAAGCCGTAAAAAATTATTTAATCAGGGAGTTAGAACATGCCAAACAAGGCAAGCATACTTGATCTTCTTAAGATAGTTTCCCCTATACTTCCTGCGCCCATTTATTGGGAAGATGTAAGTAGTGTCCTTTTAGGTGGAAATGAGGCTGTTTTCAGTGCAACGGGCGCAATGCTTGCTGAAGCCTATGTGGGAAAAACTCTGTTTGAGTTATACCCTCCAGAAATGGCTGCACATATTAAACGACACAATGAGGAAGTGATGAGAGAGGGAAAAACTCTTTCACAAGAAGAAGCAATAAGAGATATAGCCACAGGTGAGTTAAAATATTTTACTGCTATTAAAGCCCCCTTATATGACGATGATGGAAAAATTATTGGTATCGTGGGCACATCGATTGAAATTACTGAGCAAAAGAAGTTATTAGAAGCACTTAAGATAGCCAAAGAATCAGCCGAATCGGCCAATAAAGCTAAATCCGAATTTATTGCCAACATGAGCCATGATATCCGCACGCCATTAACAGGTATTTTAGGCTTAACCCAGGAAATGATTGATGTTGCCGATGATACACAACTTTCTCTAAACCAACCTAGTATAGAGAATTTTTCTCATTTATTAAATCATATGGTGGAAACGGTGCAGGAAGATGGTCAATTTTTAATTGGTGCAGCCGATGAACTTTTGCAATTATTGAATGAAATTTTAGAAACGATGCGTCTGGAATCAGGTAAAGTTACTGAAGACCCAGAATCGTTTAATTTATATGATTTAATTGTACATAATATCGAGCTCATGCAACCTGTTGCTCGTCACAAAAAATTAAGCTTTTCCTATGAAATAGATGAAGAGATCCCATTATACTTTAGGGGGTTGAGGAACTACCTGGATCGTACCCTGCTTAATCTTTTATCCAATGCATTAAAATTTACTGACGCGGGTTTTGTCAAACTAATTGTTAAATTAATAACCAAAAACGCCACTTTCAAAGTGGGTGAAATAGTTGAATTAGAAATAGTAGTACAAGACAGCGGATCAGGCATTCCCAACGATAAATTCGACACGATATTTGAGCATTTTTCTCGGCTTACACCTTCCTATCAAGGGTTATACAAGGGTGCGGGTTTAGGTCTTTTTACCGTGAAACGGTATATTGAAGCGATGAACGCAACTATTAAAGTTGAAAGCCAAATGGGCGAAGGCACTTCCTTTATAATTAATGTGCCTCTCACTATATCCGATCATTCTGAGAGAGAAAAAACATCCTTTCGTTTACCTAAAAAAGATAAAACGAAAATACTAAAATCTAAACTCAGTCCCACACCGGAAGAAATAACAATGTCACAAGCCTTCGTTTTGATAGTAGAGGATAACCGTAGCGCAGCAATGGCCGTTCAAGCTTGTTTAAAGCACTGTAACTGTGTAAGTGATCTTGCGGAAACGGGGTTAATGGCACTTCAGATGGTTCAAAATACCGCCTATGATTTAATTTTGATGGACATTGGCTTACCCGATATAGAAGGCCACGAAGTTACAAAGCAAATTCGTGCCTTAAAAACCCCTTTAGCTTTAGAAGTACCGATTATTGCACTGACAGGACACGCTAACGATCCGGAAAAAAGAGAAGAAGCAATTGCCGCTGGCATGCAAGATGTCTTTTCTAAGCCTCTGACTTTATCAATTTTAGAAAGGCTTTTAGAACAATACGTTTTTAATCGAAAGGAGGAATCTGGAATAATTTTGCAAAAAGCCTACTCCCCTGAAGATTTAAATGATGTGATTGATTGGGATGCTAGCATCAAAAACATGAATAATGATAAGGAATGTTTCCTTGAATTACTCGCTATTTTCTCTGATGATTTAAAACTATCAAAAGAAACAATAGAAAAGGCATTTGCTACCAACGATAATGACGTCTTACGCTCAGAATTACATCGAGTACGAGGTGGTGTGGCCTATCTTACGCTGCCAGGGTTAGACAAAGCGCTAGCTCAATTTCATGAAGTTGCCAAAGAAAACCCGCAAGATCAAAAAAAAATGAAAACCAGTTATTCTCAATTACAGGACGCAATGAATGCTTTTTGGAACGCTTGGGAAAAAAATTCTAAGAACTAGTTAATCTGCAGTTTATCCGGTTCTATAACAGGGTCGTTGCCAGTTTGAAACTCAAAAAAACCATCAATAAACCGCTGGAAAATTCAATACGCCGCCACACAGAGACGCGCGATAAAACATCAGCAAAATAGTGAGTGGTGAAGGTTAAGGTAGTAAACCACAGAAAACTTGCGGTAATTACGCCAAACAAAAAGGCCTGAGGATTTTCAGGAAATTGGCTGCTGCCGCTGCCAATGATAACCAGACTATCTATTATGGCATGGGGATTTAGTAAACTGAAACCCAAAGCCAACATTACAATTTGCAGTCGGCTAGTGCTTTTCTGCTCGCAAATGGCCTTAGTAGACTTCGTTTTAAAAGCTTGTCTGAATGCCTTAATGCCATAATAGAGCAGAAAGGCGACGCCAAAGCCGGTTAGCCAGATTTGCAAAGAAGGATGCGTTTCCAATAGTTGATGGAGGCCAGCAACAGATGCGCAAACTAAAATAATGTCACAGCAAAAACAAATCAAAGCTGACAGCAGGGCATGTTTGCGAAGAGCGCCTTGACGAATAAGGAAAACATTTTGCGGACCTAAGGCAGCAACTAGCGACAAACCTAACATTAATCCATTGAAATAGACCAGCATAATAATGAACACATCTATAATGTACAGATTGGTAATTATCTACCATTTTGCATTATAATTAAAATTAATAATTATTATGATTGATAAGTATAACTTATGAGAATTGAACAACGTGGTCTTCAGGCTCTGGATGCAGTGATCCAAAATCAGAGTTTTGCTGCTGCAGCAAAACAATTATTTATTACTCAACCTGCTGTCACTCTACGATTAAAGCAATTGGAAACGCAATTTGGTCAGCCATTGCTTATTCGTACAAAACCCTATCAGGCGACACCTTTGGGCGAAAAACTGCTAAGTTTATTGCGTCGTACACGCTTGCTTGAAGAGCATTTATTGCAGGAAATACAACATGAGTTGCCAGCAAGGTTGTCCATAGCTTTGAATCGCGATAGTTTAGAAACCTGGTTTATTCAACTAATTGATAAGTTAAAATTACTTGAAAAAATCAATATTGACATTATTACGGATGATCAGGATGTTACTATTGATTATTTTCGTCAAGGTTCTGTTTCGACTTGTATTAGCAGTTTTGACAAAGCCTTGCCTGGTTGCGAATTTTCATTATTAGGTCATATGGACTATTTGTTGGTTGCAACTCCTGATTTTATTAGCCGTTATTTTCAAAATAAAAAAACAATCGCAGAGAATTTACTTAGGGCCCCTGTTATTATTTTTGATAATCGTGACCGCCTTCCTGAGCAGTATTTCAATCATTTTTTCAAGAAATCATTCATTTTAGGTCATTACCATAAAGTGCCTTCAGTACAAGGGTATAAGCAATTTGCCCTGCATGGTTATGGTTATGGATTAATTCCACGATTGGATATAATTGAGGAGCTGGCTAAAGGTCAGTTAGTAGAAATTTGCCCGGATAAGCGTTGGCTAATGCCCTTGTACTGGCATTACTGGCAACTACCAGCGCGCAAATATCAGCTTTTTATAGAAACAGTAAAACAAGAAGCAAAATTTTTTCTGCTAGAAAAGGAATAGTAATCAATAAGATTATCTCTTCTTTGCTGCCCTTAAACCCAGCAAGAGATCCAGACCCTTTTTTTTGCCGGCAATCAACTATCAATTGCCGTCAAAATGTTCTTTAAATGACAATTTATGCATAAATTGTTTTTTATGTTTATAAAAAAATCTATATATAAACAATTTAGCCTGATCAAAGTGGGCATGAATTTTGCAGATATATTCGGCTTTATTAAATCTGGACTTGGTTTTTTTAACATATCGTAATACTCTGTATATGGTTAAAAATATATAACGACCGGGTAAAAAAGTTGAGCTAAAGGATTAGCTTAGATAATGATCAGGTAGTAAAAAATTGTTTGGCTTTTGCTAAAAAATGCGTTGCTGCCATATTAAGAGGGAATTTAAAATGAGTCGTCTTATCGATGTAGCTATAGAGCGTTTATCGGAAAGCTGTTGCAGTGAACAAGAACTACGTTTATACCTCGAAAAAGAATTTTCCTTTTTGCCAGATTTTGGTTTTCAGATTGACTCTGTCATTAAGCGAGTAAAAGAATTGCAGTTAGTGAATGATATGAGGCTTGCGACCTACCTTGCCCAACATTATGCACACAAAGGTAATCGGTTTATTTCTCAAATTCTGACTCAAAAGGGAATATCAGAGAAAATGATTTCAACAGTGCTTTTATCGCTGGAAAATGAAAATGTCCGCGCCCTCGATGAAGCCCGCAAAAAATTAGGTGGTCACTGGGATAGCTCTGAAAAAGCAACAACCCTACTACATCGTTTTCTAAGTGGTCGGCGTTTTTCCTATGCAGTTATTGATACTGTTATAGGACAGCTTGGAGAACAACAGCGCTGTTCGGCTAATTAAGAACAAATAACGTCTCTCTCCCCTGAAATGGGGAGAGCCTGCTCATTTGTTTTTTAGCTGAATTCAAAAAATTGACTCTAACCCTAACAAAGATTAACAAGTACTTTTCCCCCTTCAATGCGAGTGGGATAAATTTTCAATTCTTTTGGCTTTACTAATTTGCCTAATAAGTTACCAATGGCAGCAGGCCAAGGAGACCAGAACTTTACCTTTCCGGTAGCTAAATCGAATTCACTTTTGTGAAAAGGGCAAACAATAGTGCATTCATCCGTGATTTTTCCCTTACCAAGCGGTAATTTGAAATGTGGGCACTGTGCTTGTACGGCGTGGACCTGTTCTTTATTCCAGATGAATAAAATTTTATTGCCGTCAATAATAGCCGTTTCCCGTTGTTTTTCTTGTAATTCTGCTAAATCCATCCCAGTTTTCCAGACCATTTTTAATCCCTCTTAGGTAGTCAGGCAGCATCATAGCAGTGCCAAATTAAGAAGTCAGCCCTATAATTCAGGATATTTACTGAATGAACTAGTGAAACAACATTGCTCTTGCCAAACTAGGAGTATAAAATGCCGGATTAATTTAATCTCGGGATAACAATTAGTCGAAACCTAAAGATGCATTAAATAAAGTTTTTTAAGAGAATTTAAGTTAAGCAGTCTCAGTTTATCGAAGGCGATAAATTTTTTAAAAAACATGTATATTTAATGATTTTCTGCAGTCTAATTTATTGTGCTTTCCAGTATTAGTGAAAGTATTTTTAGTTTAAGGAGTGAGCGTGGGTTCTTTTTTGAAAAAACACACAATTCTCGTGTCTTTTTTAGCGATAATCATGATATTGACTGGCTTTTCGCATGCTGCCAAAAATAGCAATAGCAATAGCAATAGCAATAGCAATAGCAATAGCAATAGCAATAGCAATAGCAATAGCAATACGGCCAGAGCGCCAGTCGTCTCTTCAGCTCCAGTTACTGCCGCTCCCGGCGAGCCGCTCCTTAATTCTAATTATCCCGTTTATCCTGAAACTAGACTTGCAACAGGTGCGCAAGAGGAGTTAATCAAACGTGGTGAATACCTGGCCAGAATGGGTGATTGTATTGCTTGTCATACCAACGTAAAAGGCAAAACACCTGCCTTTGCTGGTGGCTTACCCCTTATCACTCCTTTTGGCACCTTTTATAGTCCCAATATTACTCCAGATAAAGAAACCGGCATCGGTAATTGGACTGAAAAAGATTTTATTCGGGCTTTGAAAGAAGGTCGAGATCCTCAGGGTAGGAATTATTTTCCTGTTTTTCCCTACATTTATTTCTCAAAAATGACGGACGAGGATGCGAGCGCTCTTTACGCTTATTTTATGAACATCCCGCCTGTTAAATTAAAAAATAAAGATTTGCCTTTTCCCTTTGGCCTCCCAGGGGCAAGATTCTCCTTATGGGGCTGGAATTTGTTATTTTTCTACCCTGATGACACGCCAATCAGCTACGACAGTTCGAAATCAAAAGAATGGAATCGAGGTAAATATATTGTAGATAGTTTAGGGCACTGCAGCATGTGCCATACCCCATTAAATGTATTGGGCGCACCAAAAACCCGTTTCTATCTGACGGGTGCTTTCATCGATGGTTACTGGGCGCCTAACATTACTAAATACGGATTGTATTCTGCTACTCATTCCGAAATTTCCGATGTATTTTCGCGGGGCGAAATGATCAATAGAGCCGGGACAATTGCAGGTCCTATGGCTGAGGTCGTTCACAATAGTCTGAGCCATCTCACCGAAGAAGATAGGCTTGCCATGGCAAACTATCTGAAGACAGTGGTAAGTGAAGAGCCCTTGGGCGTCGCTGGCTCTAAAGATCAGCCAAGCATAAAACGCGGAAAACAGGTCTATGTGAATTCTTGTATTATTTGCCACCAAACTGGTGAAATGGGTGCGCCAATTATTGGTGATCCATCCAACTGGTATTTGCGCCTACAGCATAGTGGTTTAACCGGCTTATATCGCCACGCGATTGATGGGTATAACTCGATGCCTATTAAAGGAGCCTGTGTAACCTGTTCTGATAACGATATTATTGCTGCTGTTGATTACATTTTAAATAATTCCTTATCACGCTCACAATGGAGTGACTTAGCAACTGGCGGCGCGAGTAAATATAAGTCAAGTGGCAAGGAAATTTATGATGAAAGTTGTGCTATCTGCCACAACGAAGGAAAGCAGGGCGCCCCTAAAATTGGTGATAAAGCAATCTGGAAGCCTTTAATTGCTCAAAATATGGATGTTCTAATCGAAAAAACCATGAATGGCAATGATCATCCCAAAAATGGTGGCTGCAAACACTGTACAGACGGCGAAATAATTGAAGCAATCAAGTACATTGTAAGCCGCTCAAAAACGGAAGGTAATTTTTCGCTGTGGTAATAGAGTCTGTTGAGGCTCAAAATCATATAAAACTTTGAATTAAAATCCATGATGATCGCATTATGGTGTAAAGATGCGCCCCTGCAAGTGTTTAGCCCTTGCAGAGATATTTTGAGATTAGGCTAGGGTCTGGAGCTAAAACTGATTCGTAGTCGCGAGTTGAATTTCTTGGGGAAAAATCTGATTGAATGCAGGTTGAGTAAAAATAATTCTAAAAAATCCAGCAGTTTAACTGAGTTTTTCAGAATCATTTTTACTCAAGATGAAACAAATCGGACTTTTCAGTGAATTATGCAGAAGATACAAGGTGAGAATGGGGATGCTAAACAGGTCTAAAATAAGCAAGGTGCTTGCTGCCTTAATTGGACTGGTAATGAGCCAGGCAACAATGGCTAAGACTGATAACTGGCAGTTGAACATGTACAAAGGCGTAACCCCTTTGAGTCATGAAATGTACAATTTGCACATGATTGGTATGGTGATTTGTGCGATTATCGGAATTATTGTCTTTGGTGTAATGATTTATTCATTAATACATCATCGTAAATCCAAAGGATTTAAACCGGCTACTTTCCATGATAATTTCCGCTTGGAAATGATTTGGTCGATAATACCTTTCTTTATCCTCGTTGGACTCGCTATTCCTGCAACTCAGGTTCTAATCCGTATGGAGGATAGCAATGAGTCGGAGGTTACCATTAAAGTGGTTGGTCATCAGTGGAAATGGCAATACCAATATCTGGATCAGGGTATTAGTTTTTTTTCAAATTTGTCGACACCCTATACGCAAATTCATAATAAAGAAGCTAAGGGTGAATGGTATCTATTAGAAGTTGATAAGCCTCTTGTTTTGCCAGTTCATAAAAAGATTCGTTTTCTGGTTACTTCTAATGATGTCGTTCATTCCTGGTGGGTTCCCGAGTTAGGGGTGAAACGTGATGCGATACCAGGTTTTATGCATGAAGCCTGGGCAAGAATCGAAAAGCCAGGCACTTACCGCGGTCAGTGCGCTGAGTTGTGCGGAATTAATCACGGCTTTATGCCAATTGTGGTCCAGGCTGTTAACGAATCTGAATTTGACCAATGGGTTGCTCAACAGGTTAAAGCGAAAGATCAATATGAAATGATGGTTAATCAGCCTACTGAGCAACCTAATGAGACACGTTCTGAGCTCATGGGCTTGGGCAAGAAAAAATACGATCAGCTCTGCGCTGCATGTCATCGTGCTGATGGTATGGGTCTGCCACCAATGTATCCCGCACTGAAGGGTAGCTCCGTTGCTGTTGGTAAACCCATTTCTCGTCATATTGCAATGATTTTATATGGTATTCCCGGGTCAGCAATGCAGCCTTATAAGGATCAGTTAAGTGATAAGGAAATAGCTGCAATTGTTACCTACGAGCGCAATGCTTGGGAAAATAATACGAATGATATGGTTCAGCCTTCAGATGTTGCCAAGGTGCGGCAGGCTGGGGTTAAAAAACCTAAAATGGTTAAAAAAGCGAAGTCTGGGAGTTTACGATGAGTCAAATATTTGCGCATGATATTGATGATCAGGGAGATCATGGTCCAGAACAGGGTAAAGGTTTAATCGGTTTTGCAAAACGATGGCTATTTACCACCAATCATAAAGATATTGGTACCTTATATTTATGGTTAGCAATGATCATGTTTTTTGTTGCTGGTTCTATGGCTCTTATAATCAGAGCTGAGCTTTTCCAGCCCGGCCATCGTTTTGTAGATCCTAACTTTTTTAACCAGATGACTACTCTGCACGGGTTGATAATGCTCTTTGGTGTGGTCATGCCCGCTTTCACAGGGATGGCTAACTGGCAAATACCCATGATGATTGGGGCGCCGGATATGGCTCTGCCGCGGCTTAATAACTGGAGCTTCTGGCTTTTGCCCTTTGCTTTCCTTTTACTTGGCTCAACGATGTTTCATAACGGCGGCGGTCCTAATTTTGGTTGGACGATGTATGCTCCCTTATCGACCAAATTTGCTCCTCCCAGCACCGATTTTATGATTTTTTCCATACATATGATGGGGCTTTCATCGATTATGGGTTCGATCAATATTATTGCTACCATTCTCAATCTGCGGGCGCCTGGCATGACCATGATGAAAATGCCGATGTTTGTTTGGACCTGGTTAATTACGGCCTTTTTATTAATAGCCATTATGCCGGTGTTAGCCGGTGCGGTGACTATGATGTTGGCTGATAGGCATTTTGGTACCAGCTTTTTTGAGGCATCAGGCGGTGGTGATCCCATTCTCTTCCAGCATGTTTTCTGGTTTTTTGGCCATCCAGAAGTTTATGTACTTGTTTTGCCGGCTTTTGGCGTTGTCTCTGAAGTGATTCCGACCTTCAGCAGAAAGCCGCTCTTTGGTTATCATTTTATGGTTTATGCAACCTTGAGTATTGCTATTCTTTCCTTCGTTGTTTGGGCGCATCACATGTTTACTACAGGCGTGCCTCTCGCAGCAGAATTATTCTTTATGTATACAACCATGCTGATTGCAGTGCCGACCGGTATTAAAGTTTTCAACTGGGTTAGCACCATGTTCAAAGGGGCTATGACCTTTGAGACGCCCATGCTGTTTTCTGTCGCCTTTGTTTTTTTGTTTACTATAGGTGGATTTACCGGTTTGATGTTGGCCTTGGTTCCAGCCGATTATCAATATCAGGATACCTATTTCGTCGTGGGACATTTCCATTATGTTCTGGTTCCTGGTGTTATTTTCGCGCTTTTCTCGGCCACTTATTATTGGTTACCCAAGTGGACAGGGTATATGTACAATGAGACCATAGGTAAATGGCATTTTTGGCTCTCTGTTATTTCCGTAAATATCGCTTTTTTCCCCATGCATTTCTTAGGCCTTGCAGGTATGCCGCGACGAATTCCGGATTATGCTTTGCAATTTGCTAATTTTAATATGGTGTCAACGATAGGTGCATTCATCTTTGGTTTCTCACAATTACTGTTTTTATACAATGTGATAGGCACTGTGCGTAAACGTGGTGCCAAGGTTGATGATCAAGTTTGGGAAGGTGCGCGTGGATTGGAGTGGACCCTGACATCTCCACCTCCTTACCATAGCTTTGTAACGCCTCCGCATGTTGAATCGGCTCATCTTCTGCATTATTAAGATGAGTGAAGAGTTGTATAATTAATCGCTTGCGATTGATGTTAATGAGGCGCGATGCAATGACTAACAAAAGTCATACCAGATTAATTGTTACCCTGACTCTGATTGTTTTAGGTATGTTTGCTTTTGGTTTTGCCTTAGTGCCAATTTACAACTCTATCTGTAAAAGCTTTGGCATCAATGGTAAAACCAACTCTGAATCTATTGCCTATGATGCAGATTCAGCGAAAATCATTAAGGACAGAGAAGTGGTAGTCGAATTTGTTGCTACAAATAATGGCGGTATACCTTGGGCCTTTTATCCTAAAATAAAAAAAATAAAGGTACATCCAGGTGAAATTGCTAAACTGTCTTTTTATGCTGAAAATAAAACCAAGTATCGAATGACAGTTCAGGCTATACCCAGTGTAACTCCCGGAATAGCCGCTAAATATTTGAAAAAAACTGAGTGTTTTTGCTTTACGCAACAAACTCTCAACGGGCATGAGGCGATGGATATGCCTTTATTATTCCATTTAGATCAGGAATTGCCAGCAAATGTTAAGACAATTACTCTGTCTTATACTTTATTTGATGTAACTGGTAAGGTGGTTAGCTAAGCAATCCGATTACCGTCAATTTAAACCAGACTGAGGAGAAACATATACAATGGGAGCGCACGGTACTTATTATATCCCAAAACCTAGCCACTGGCCTTTGGTAGGCTCAATTGGACTTACAACAACTCTGGTTGGTGCTGGCTCATGGTTGCACTCGGACTGGTATGGTCCCTACATTTTCACTCTGGGATTAGCAATTGTAATATTTATGATGTTTGGCTGGTTTGGTCAGGTTATCTATGAAAATCAAAAAGGGGTCTATGATCTACAGGTGGACCGTTCTTTCCGTTGGGGAATGTGCTGGTTTATTTTCTCGGAGGTCTGCTTCTTTGGCGCTTTTTTTGGAGCATTATTTTTTGCTCGATTTTGGTCAGTACCCCTCTTAGGCGGTGAAATAAATGCTCATCCAATGACACATCTAACACTTTGGCCCAATTTCGCTGCCAATTGGCCATTGTTGAAAAACCCAAATAATCAGGTTTTTTTTGGTGCACAGGAAGCAATGGGCGCTTGGGGTTTAGCGGCGATTAACACCTTAATCTTGTTAACATCAGGTCTCACAATTACCTGGGCGCATTGGGCTTTGAAATTCAACAAACGCAGGCAGTTAATTGTCGGTATGATTTGTACAATTGCTCTTGGTATTTTGTTCTTAACCCTGCAAGCCTATGAATACCATGAAGCTTACACCGAAATGAATCTAACTCTGGATGCCGGTATTTATGGAACTACTTTTTTCATGCTCACAGGTTTCCATGGCTTGCATGTGACGATTGGGACAATCATGCTGATTGTTATTCTTATTCGCTGTATGCGCGGTCATTTCACACCTGAACGGCATTTTGCCTTTGAAGGAGTTGCTTGGTATTGGCACTTTGTGGATGTTGTATGGTTATTCTTGTTTGTCTTTGTATATTGGTTATAAATTAGAAGATGTATTAAGGAGTTCAGAGAGAACTCCTTAAGTATTCTAATCCGCAATTACTCTGGGTAACAATAGATATCAGTTCCACCAGTAGTGCTAGTAGTAGTAGTAGTACTAGTAGTGCCAGTAGAAGTTTGTGCATGATATATAGTTGGTTCCACATCTATATTAGTTCGTTTAGCATTAAAGCAGCGGTAGCCTGCATAGGTATAATAATATTCTCCATCTGTAGGCAGAGTACCATCAACAGTATAAAAATTACCGTTAGCATTTACTGTAATTGGAACACTTTTCCAAGTCTTTGTCTCTGTTACAATAACACTATCAGCCAAAGCGACAGTGCTGGACGCTGTAAGTAATGCTGCTATTAATAGTTTTTTCATTATGTTTCTCCTAAATAGATATCCATGGAGTATAAACTCCTCATTTATTATAGTACGGCAGAAATTAATAATAGGCTATATAGGATCATCTGTCGAATTAAGATTAATTATGAAAGTCTGATTGTATTGTGGTCAAAATGGCTAAAACTTGGGGGCATTAGATTGTCTTTGAGAAATTTTTTTAATATTCAAACACAAGAGGGCCAGAATTTAGACTATAATTTTGAGTCTTATTTACTGTATTTCCTGAGGATAATGCTCTGATATTTTTAAATATTAAGTTCGCCTGCTTTAAAAGATCATTAGCATTCAATTCACTATTAATAAATCGGTTATAACTTCTATTTCTTCTTGAAGGACTAGATAGTTTAATAATACATATCGCTAAATATTTCTCAGAAAACATCATTGTTGAGACAGATGATGATTCCGTTGAATTTTATAGGAAATGTGGCTTCCAATGTCTTTTTTTTAATGGTCAATATGGAAAAAGGTATCGCTGCGATAAAAAAATATAGCATCTAGCATAAAATTGGTTGAAACCCTAATTATTGTAATAATCGTGAGAATATTAGCTATATTTTTAATGAAAATGAATGCAATCAAAAAACGAAATATTTCATCTTATTTAGGGTGCAACATGAGATGGAGTCTAAGCTCTTTTAATGGTTCTTTTATTATGAGGTTCTCTCTAATTTTGAATTGGTTCTTGCTAGATAAGGAATATTTACATAACATGGTGTTTTTAAGGGCAAAATAATTAATTATTTTTCCTAAAATGAACTGGTTTAATTATAGAGATGAACAATTATGTATGAAAAAAATGCGATCATAACCAATACTTTTAATACAGTTGTAAAAGAATGCACCAGGTCCCTAACAAAAAAAAACCTGCATATCAATCCTCTTAAAGAAGAGAAATTGGCCGTAGCACTTAACAAAACATTTAAAAAATTTGGTGAAGCGGTTGCAGTACAAATTCAAAGCAGTTATGAAAAGAAAAATCCAGCACTATCATTTCTTTTTGCACAAATAAGTAATGCTGTGTTTGAAAAAACCTTTTATTATGGATCTTATCATTCACAAGCAGCCTATTCTCTAATCGAATTATCTAAACTAGGAATTTTTAACGCATCCTTAATGTTTAGCCATACTGGTGATCAATTAACAGAACATTATTATCTTCTCCTTCTTGATGAGAGTACTCTTGAAAGACTTCAGCAATTACCAGCTAAGACTGTCTTTATTAGGGTTAACTCTAAGTCCGGCCTACCAGCGGAATCACTTTTTTTTGATACTTGGTCGAATGAGTTATGTAAATATAAAGACTTGGTTCCTCAAAATGAATGCACAAAACAAATTAAAACAACAGATCAGGCTCTATTTAAACCCTTTGTTCAGTTGTTCAAAAACGAAGTTAATGTTATTGAAAATATTATCTGGTGTTTGAATGAATATGAAAAACGTTTAAAACAGTTTCATTTATTTCATCTAGTTAAAGATCCTATCCCCGAACATATTACTCAATTATTCACTTCTTCAGATGTCGAATTTCAAAATGAAATTGAACTCTTGTCTAATTCAGATAAGTGCATTTCAAAATTGCTATTAACTCTTGAGGATTATAAAAAAGATTTTCAAAAACAGCTTAACTTACTCAAGCAACCTAATTGGGAGCCTATTGAAGAGAAGGTTAAGCAAAAAAATGATTCTTTAGTAGCTCTTACTTCTTCGTTCTTTAAAAAACAATTACCAGCTCAATGGAAAATATACCCAGAAGAAAATTTGGTTGGGAAATATATGGGTCATCAGCTAAGATTTTTTACAATGTCACAGGATACCCAGACAGAGAAAGCAGATGATTTCGTGATTCATTTAAAAGAAAACGGTTTTGCAGCTGAGCGCCGCGATGCAAGGAGCAAACCTTCTGTTATAGTTGATTTAACAGCATCAACTCTTAAAATATAAGACCTTTGAATGCTCAGATCATCTATGTCTCTTTGCTCTATATAGACGCCATCTAGACAAAAATTTCTGGGATCATTGGCGCATTTAGTCATCGAAGTAAATGGGATAGAGCTGACGGTTTAAGACGTCGCTCTCGCTCCCCCTCACCGCGAACGGATTGGATTGACAGCAGCGTAGCATATTCGGGATCAGTGGCAGGACATTTTCGGATTATACTCTGCTGCAACAAGGGCTGGAGTCGTTAAAATTTAGATTCTTGTTTACAGATTGAGAAGTCACTAAAGGGATTGTTGTTATCCAGTGTTCTAAATCAACTTTAGAAACCTGTTCTTAATGCATAACGCGGCAATATCGATAATTTAA
The DNA here is from genome assembly GCA_013812775.1 of Tatlockia sp. GTDB lineage: Bacteria > Pseudomonadota > Gammaproteobacteria > Legionellales > Legionellaceae > Tatlockia. The sequence goes on from JACCSX010000328.1 coordinate 17,431, forward strand.
CTTCGCTTTCATTCGAATAATAGAAGACATTTGGCATACTCTTGATTCTCAACATAAAGAAATTTTTATGAAATATTATCAGCGTATTTGGTTAAGAAACCGATCTCCAATTCCTCCTGAAAATGCTAGATTATTATTAGAGCTAACCAAGCC